>CAZNCK010000001.1:0-7019 GCA_964571545.1 uncultured Treponemataceae bacterium
ACAGCGAGCAGCACAAACCATGACAAACCGCTGACTCAGGTTGAAGCGATTGTTCTATGCCTTTTTCTTATCAAAGATCCAAACTCCTGTATACTCTTTAATTTCATTTTTTTTACTCTTCTCAATTTCACTTTTTATCTTTTCCCCAAAAAATCCACCCATTATTCTTGTAGCTTCTTCATAATTATCAAATAAATAATTAGTCTCTAAAATATTTTCTACAAATCCATATTCATTTAATCTAGAATAAAAGTATTTAAGATCTGCTCCTGGTACAGTTGGATATTCTACATTAGTTCCCATAGTTTCAATAAAAATGATCTTATCCTTAGAAATACGTATAGATTCACTTATTAATCTATCAACCCAAATTTCTTTTTCACTGCTTTCTTCAACTATTAAATGCCCAAAACTCCATCCTTCAATTACAATATCAAATTGTTCCGAAATTGTATTAATGTTTCGATTATCAATTTCAAAATACTTAAGTTTATCAATCCAACTAATAAGATTCAATTTGGCTTTATCTATCATATGGCTGGAAAGATCATAAAGATTTGCTCTTTTTATATCCTCAACATAGAGCTTGGTAACTCTTCCAGTTCCTACTCCAAACTCACAAACATTTTTATCTTTCCAATCTATATTTTTTTTAAGAAATGATTTTAAATTGTCATTATAATCTTCATGATTAACTAATTCGTCATATAAATCAGCATGCTTCTGATATACCGTAAACATTGAAGACATTTTCACCCCAAAGTAATGTAGTTATTGAAAACATAGCGCGAAGCGTCCATAGAACATTTATTATGCCAATCCAGATTTAATCTCAAAACATACCTTGTGAGCCATATATCGTGAAAAGCTGATTGGCCAACTAATATTTAACTAAATAGTTTCTTGGTTTCTGTTCTTTATATGGTTAGGCATTCCTTTAAATCAATTTTGTTTAGTTTAGCCCCCTTTACCACTTCTGTCAAAATTCATCTATCAAACCTGCTTCCCTGTGCATACAGAGGATTTCCAGCCTCCAAAAAGACACTGAATTTAATTACTTCCCGTTCCTCTAGCCACCCTACATATACTGGTATTGTGCCAAGAACTGTGCCAAAATCACTCCATCCTACTCAGTGAAGTCGGATAGTCTCCCAGATTATTCCTGATTATCCGATTTCAAAACTTGACAGGAGTGGTAAATTGCTTATGATGTAATTCAATATCGCTCTATGGCATTCAATGGGATTCGGTAATTTCCTGATCAAAGCGCTCATAATCCGTCGGTCCCTGGTTCAAGTCCAGGTGAGCCCAATAAAAGGAACGTTTCGCCCTCAAGGCGGAACGTTCCTTTTATTATAAGGGCTCACCTGGACTTGAACCGAGGCTCCGGCGCGACCGAGAGGAAGCGCGAGCCGGCAGGGGTAATGCGCAAGGCCAACCGAAAAACGGTAGCGAGGAAAAGCGCGCATGGATGCGAGCGAAAGCCCTTCAATGCCCTACAGGATTGTAGTCCCCCCGTCCATGTCCCCAACAAGAAACGCAAGAAAACCCAGCAACCCTGGATCGGTAGCGTTCTGCTTGAGGCTTGCGAATTCTATCTCGATGGAAGCCCGGAGCGGTACTATGCCGCACTCCTCGTACGAAATTAGATCCATCAGCAGACCTATAACTGCCTCGATCCGTGGGGTCAGCCCCGCTTCGGTCAGTTCCTTACGTGTTGCAAGAACGCGCTCGAACGCGTCGAAAAGCGCGAGGGTAGAACCTTGCCCGGCTCCATCCAACGAGGCGAGAGAAGAGCGCACGTGCAAACGAAGGCGGACGTACTTCTTGCGCTCCTTGTCGTGCCTGGCTGTCTTAGGAAAGCCACATTTGAGAAGTGCTGAAAAGTCGGCGTAGAACAGCGTCCGATCGAACCGGTCGCGCTTCTTGCCGAAGGCTGTAGCGGGTCTGTCCCCGGCTTCAGTATTTTCATGACCTGGCTCCATCCGTGCAGCTTTCGGAGCTAGGTAACGAAGCGCGGCCTCGTATTCCGCCCGCGCCTTGATGAAATCCTCTCCGAGACTTTCCGGTCTGCGACTTTCCTCCGCCCGGAGATCGGGGTGGGTTGCGAGGGCGTGAGCGCGGAATGCTGATTTCAAGTCTCCTTCTGATGCTATTGTTCCCTCTTCGATGAGGCGTATGAAGCGGTTGGCCATGCAAGGAGACTAGCATGCGTATGGCAGCCTGCACGAGGTGACGCGTAGCGATTACGCATTAGTTCTAATCTTGATTTATATGTTATTATTTATTCACAATCTGTGGAGTCAATTCTACAGAGGCTTTCTTCTTGATGGCTGCCACGAGCCCTCCCGCGAGTATCAGCGCGCCACCTGCCAGGTGGGTTGGTCCCAGGGTCTCGCCCAGGAATAGGAATCCAAAAAGCGTTCCGTACAAGGGCAAGGTATTGTAAAACACCATGGCCCCACCAGCACCAAGGTACTTGATCCCGGCATTCCAGGAAAGGAAGCCGAGCGCTGCCGGAATCAGGCCCAGGTAGACGATGATGCCGAGTAGCCCCGGGCTCCAGGTTACCGGCGTGATGCTTGATTCGACCACGGCGGCCACTAAGAGGAAGGGTAGCCCGATGTACATTGAAAGGGCTGTCGCCGAGACCGGAGAGCGGTGGCTGACGACTTTTTTGACAGCGATCGAATAAAGAGCCCATAATACCGCGGCAAGAACAATGAGCAGATCGCCAGGATTGACGAGAGGCTTACCGGCACTGGATGAGAATCCGCCCGATACAAGCACGCCAACGCCGGCCAACGCCGAGACTGCTCCGATGACCTGCCTAACAGAGAATGGTTCCTTGATGAGCCAGGCGGCGAAACCGGCGGTCAAGAGAGGTCCGAGGGCATTGATGAAGGTTCCGTTAATGGCCGTCGTGAAACGGAGTCCAAGGTACAGCGTTGGGGCGAACAGCACGACGCCCGCAAGAGCCATGGCGGAGAGTAGCTTCAGGTCAGCGCCCGCTTTGCGTTCTGTCGCTGGACGCTTCCTAAGAATCAACGCAAAAACGACGGTTGCGACGATGGAACGCGCGGCCGTCAAAGTAAGCGGCCCTATCTGACCGCGTAGGTAGCGGCCAAGGATTATGTTCGTAGCCCAAGCACAAGTCGCGACATTGACTAGCGCAATGCCTTTGAGCGTATCGAGGTTGCGTGAACGCATCGTTCCTCCTGAAGGTGGAGCCACCATACTATGGAAGCCGCTACACAGGATACTTGATAGTCCAAAAAACCAGAAATTTGGTTGGAATTGGCGCTCCAGGCGATCTCGGATCTGAATTGTTTCACGTGAAACATCCATAGGCATCAGTGCATCAATGGGGACAGACCTCGAACTATTTGTTTTTTTGTTTCACGTGAAACAAAAAGCCGCGGTTCCGACATAATGCCAGAACCGCGGCCGCTCGTACATTATTCTTGCTTACTGGTCCGAGTCTCCATCTCCATCATCGGAACCGGCGCGGTCCAAGCCGAGGATATCCTCGTCGCCGTCGTCGTCACCGTGATCCACGAGGTCGGTCGAAGCGCCGCTACCGGCGATACTGCCAGTCACTGCGCCGGCAGCGGCTGGTTCCGCGGTGACCGAGCTGATTTCTGCTTCCTCGTTGATTATACGGTCCATGCCCACGACGAAGTCGGGGCTATCGATGTTGACGATGTGGACGCCACGGGCGGTCTTGCCGCAGAGGCGAACATCGACGGCCTTGGTCTTGAGCGTCTTGCCGAGGCTCGTCATGACAACAACGTCGTCTTCCTCGTGCACGGTTATTGCGCAGACTATCTCGCCTGACTTCTCGTCGGGCTCATAGATGCGTTGTCCGCGAGTGGCGCGGCCGTGGGGGTTGAAGTTGTCGTAGTCTATGCGCTTGCCGTAGCCGTACTCGCTGATAAGAAGCATCTGCTCGCCCGGATTGACCCGAAGCATGGCGTTCAGCTCGTCGGAATCGGCGAGCTTTATGCCGCAGACGCCCCTGGAGCCTCGCCCCATGACGCGAACATCGGTCTCCGCTATCCTGAGCGCCTGACCCTGCCGGGTTATGAGCACCACTTCGTTCTTGCCGTGCGTTCTGCAGGCGGAAACGAGGCGGTCGCCTTCGTCCAGGTGGATGGCGATGATGCCTCGGGTCTTAGCGTTAGCGAACTGGCTCGTGGCCACGCGCTTGACGACGCCGCGGAGCGTGCCGAAGAACAGGAAGGTGTCGTCGGTGAAGCCCTTGAGGTCAACCACCGTCGTTATCTCCTCGTTGGCGCCTATGGCCAAGAGGCTCTTTAGGTGGGCGCCGCGGGCCGCGCGGGAGGCTTCGGGTATCTCGTGCACCTTCTGCCAGTACGCCTTGCCGACACTTGAGATGTACATGATGTAGTCGTGAGTGTTTGCGACGAAGATCTGCTCGACGAAGTCATCATCTAAAAGGGACGCTGAGTTGGACCCCTTGCCTCCCCGACTCTGACTGCGGTAGGCGCTGACCGGGACGCGCTTGACGAAGCCCTTGTTGGAGAACAGGAGCACCATTTCTTCCTTGGCGATCAGGTCCTCGATATTGATCGATTCAACCTCGTCATAGACGATCTCGGTGCGACGCGCATCGCCGTACTTGTCCGCGATCACCTTGGTTTCGTCCTTGATGACGCCCAGGATCTTCTCGGGGTGAGCCAAGAGATCCTTGTAGTAGGCAATCTTAGCGCGAATCTCGCCCAATTCGGCCTGTAGCTTCTCGATTTCGAGGCTGGTCAGGCGTCCGAGCCGCATGTCGACGATGGCCTGGGTCTGCGCCTCGCTGAGCGAGAAGCGCTCCATGAGCGCGGCCTTGGCCGCATCGACGTTGCGCGACGCCTTGATGATGCGCACGACCTCGTCGATATTCTCGATGGCGATGACGAGGCCTTCGAGGATGTGGGCCCGTTCTTCGGCCTTGCGCAGCTCGAAGCGGGTGCGCCTGGTTATTACGTCGACGCGGTGGTCGACGAAGCATTTGATCAGGTCCTTAAGCGATAGCGTCTTAGGCTGGCCCCCGACGAGCGCCAGGTTGATGACGCCGAAGGTGGTCTGAAGCTGGGTATGGGCGAACAGGCGGTTGAGAATTAGCTTTGCGACGGCGCCCTTCTTGAGCTCTATGACGACGCGCATGCCTTCGCGGTCGGATTCGTCGCGCACGTCGCTGACGCCCTCGACGACCTTGTCACGGATCAGTTCCGCTATCTTGGCTACCAACGTAGCCTTGTTAACGACATACGGAATTTCGATGAAGACGATCTGTTCCCTGCCGTTCTTCATGGTCTCGATAATGAACTTGCCGCGAACCGTCAGCTTGCCGCGTCCGGTAACGTAGGCCTCGCGTATGCCGCGCTTGCCAAAGATAATGCCGCCGGTGGGGAAATCTGGCCCCGTGACGTGCTTCATCAGACCGTCTATGGTGATATCGGCATCATCTACATAGGCCGCGATGGCGGCCGCTATCTCGCGCAGGTTGTGCGGCGGCATGTTCGTGGCCATGCCCACCGCTATGCCTGAACTGCCGTTGATCAGAAGGTTCGGCACCGCCGCCGGCATCACCGAGGGTTCACGGAGACTTTCGTCGTAGTTGGGAACGAAGTCTACAGTCTCCTTTTCCAGGTCGGACAGGATCTCGTCGCCTATCCTGGAGAGCTTGGCCTCGGTATAGCGACTCGCGGCGGCGGGGTCGCCGTCCACCGAGCCGAAGTTACCCTGACCCTGCACGAGCGGATAACGAAGACTGAAGGTCTGAGCCATGCGTACGAGGGCGTCATACAACGAAAGATCGCCGTGCGGATGGTACTTACCCATCGCGTCGCCGGTGATTCGAGCGCTCTTCTTGGTCGCGGCGGTCGGCTTAAGGCCGAGTTCGTCCATCGCGTAGAGGAGGCGCCGGTGCACAGGCTTGAGGCCATCGCGCGCGTCCGGCAAGGCGCGGCTGACAATGACGCTCATAGCGTACGTGAGGTAGGCGGTCCTGACCTCTTCCTCTATGGCTATTGGTATGGTCTTTCCGGTTATTTCTGTGGCCATCTTATACGTCCAGACGAGAGACGTACATGGCGTTCGCCTCTATGAATTGCCTGCGGGGCTCCACCTGCTCGCCCATGAGCGTCGTGAAGACGGCCTCCGCCTCTACGGTGTCGTCCATTTGTACCTGCATGATGTTGCGCCTCGCTGGATCCATAGTCGTATCCCAGAGCTGCTCCGGGTTCATCTCGCCAAGACCCTTGTAGCGCTGTATGGCCACCTTCTCGGGATCCTTGCCGCTGGCGGCCAGAATACGGTCCTTCTCGGCGTCGTCATACGCGTACTGGATCTTCTTGTCTATGACTATCTTGTACAGAGGCGGCATCGCCAGGTACACGTGACCGTGAGTGAGCAGATCGGTCATGTATCTATAGAAGAACGTGAGCAGCAGCGTCCTGATGTGCGAGCCGTCCACGTCGGCATCGGCCATGATGATGACTTTGTGGTATCTGAGCTTGGAGAGGTCGAAGTCGACACCTATGCCGCAACCTAATGACTGGATGATAGGGTTAAGCTTGTCGTTGCCTATCACCTTGTCGATGCGGGTCTTCTCGACGTTCATCATCTTGCCCCAGAGCGGCAAGATGGCCTGGATGGTACGGTCGCGGCCGCCCTTGGCAGAGCCTCCCGCGGAGTCTCCCTCGACGATGTATATCTCGCACTTGGAGGGATCCTTCTCGGAGCAGTCGGCCAGCTTGCCCGGCAGCCCAGAACTCTCCAGCGCGGACTTGCGCCTGGTCAGTTCCCGCGCCTGCCTTGCGGCTATGCGCGCCCTGGCAGCGAGGGCGGATTTCTCCAGAAGCTTGTCTATCACCTCGGGGTGCGTCTCGAAGAACAGCGTTAGCTGGTCGGCCACGAGGAAATCGACGATGCCCTTGACCTCGGTATTGCCGAGCTTTGTCTTCGTCTGTCCCTCGAACTGCGGATTCTGCACCTTGATCGACAGC
>CAZNCK010000001.1:7029-8667 GCA_964571545.1 uncultured Treponemataceae bacterium
CGCGGAGGAGCACCGCAACCACGGCCGTCAGGCCCTCGCGCACGTCGTCGCCGGACAGCGGGTCCTCCAGCTTCTTGGCATGCTTGGACTTCTTGAAGTACTCGTTGAGGATGCGTGTCAGAGCAGCCTTGAAACCTACGAGGTGGGTGCCGCCCTCGCGGGTATTGATGCCGTTGACGAAGGCGAACATCGTCTCATTGAAGCTGTCGTTGTACTGGATGCCGACCTCCACCTCCACCTCGTCGCGGGTGCTACCGAAGTAGATGGGATCGGGATGGAGCACGATCTTGTTCTTGTTCAGGTAGGTTACGAATTCTCGCAGGCCGCCCTCGAACTTGAACTCGCTCACCTTGGGCACCGTAAGCCGCTCGTCGGTCAGCGTAATGACGAGGCCCTTGTTGAGGAAGGCCAGTTCCCTGAGCCTGTTCGCGAGCACGTCGAAGCTGTAGACGGTGGATTCAAAAATCGTCGCGTCGGCAGAGAACCGTACGATGGTACCGCGGAAATCAGACTCGCCCACTATCTTGACGTCTTCGACCGGCAGGCCGGTCTTGTACATCTGATAATGCACCTTGCCATCCTGGTGGACATATACCTCGCACCAGGTTGAAAGCGCGTTGACCACCGAGACGCCGACGCCGTGAAGGCCGCCGGATACCTTGTATGTGTTCTTGTCAAACTTGCCGCCCGCATGGAGCCTGGTCATGACCAGTTCGAGGGCAGAGACCTTCTCGACGGGATGGATGCCGGTAGGAATACCGCGCCCGTTGTCGGTTACCTTGACGATATCGTTCTTCTCGAGTACCACGTCGATGCGGTCACAGACGCCTGCAAACGCCTCGTCGATGGAATTGTCCACGACCTCATAGACGAGGTGGTGCAGGCCGTCGATGCCTGTCGAGCCGATGTACATGCCAGGGCGTTTGCGGACTGCTTCCAGGCCTTTGAGTACCTGGATACTTGTTGCTGAATACGTTGATTCCATTGTGTTGTTCCGAGCGGATTTGGGTGATACAAGCCGGAGTGAGTCGAACTGCTTCGGCTTCCGGACGTGGTGCCATTGTATCCGCGGCGGGTAAAAAAGTAAAGGATGCCGCCCTTTATATAGAAAGAAGCGAATAGGATCAATACCTGTGCATAAGTTGTGCAAACATATTTATTCCGATACTCCATAAGGAATAGCACGCATCCATCCAAATTAGCTCCATGGAATACGCTTCTGATCGCTATAAAATATATATATGTGCAATATATAATTGCGTCCAACTACTACATGGATTTATAGTAGAATTAAAATTTACCCGGACTTTTTCAAACTATAGTTGCAGGATATACTCCTTGCAGATTCCGTGTTAGATTGTGGAAAAGCTGTTAGAAAACTTTTTTAGGGAGTGCGCTTCGATGGATAGCTGGGATTACCAAGTCTTCTGGAACGAGGCAATGAGCCAGTTCTCCGATGAACTAAGCGAACAGGAATACTCGATGTGGTTCAATATCGAGTACGACTCGTCAACGCAGGACACTATACTGATCCGAGTACCCTCCGCCTTCTACCGCGACCAGCTGGCCAAGTCCTACCAGAAGCGCATGGAAACAAAGCTTTTCGAGCTTTCAGGCAAACGGCTCGCGGTCGAGTTC
>CAZNCK010000001.1:8677-8933 GCA_964571545.1 uncultured Treponemataceae bacterium
ACGCTGCGTCTCCTGAAAAAACGCTAGCCTCGTCAGCAGAAACAAGAAAACCTGCTAAACCTTCGGTAGAACCCGCTCGTCCCCGGGAGAAACATCCCCAGCTCAACCTGCTCTACACCTTCGAAAATTATATCATCGGAGAAAACAACTCGTTCGCGGCCAACGCTGCCATGGCCATTGCCGCTAATCCCGGCACTGCGTACAACCCGTTCCTTATCTACGGAGACGTTGGCCTAGGCAAAACGCACCTCATGCA
>CAZNCK010000001.1:8943-65784 GCA_964571545.1 uncultured Treponemataceae bacterium
GCCATAGGCAATCGCGCCTGGGTGCTCAACCCCAAGCTCAAGATCATATGCGTCTCCGCTGAGGACTTTACTAACGACTTCATACACTCCATACACGAAAAGGCCATGTCGTCGTTCAAGAACCGCTACCGCTCCGTGGACATACTGCTCATCGACGATATCCACTTCTTCGAAAACAAGGAAGGTTCACAGGAAGAGCTGTTCCATACGTTCAATGCGCTCTACGACGGCAACAAGCAGATGGTGTTTACCTGTGACCGCCCAGCGTCTGAACTCAAGAACCTGTCCGACAGACTCAGGAGCCGCTTTGAACGCGGCCTCAACGTCGACCTCCAGCCTCCCAACTACGAAACGCGCTACGCCATACTCAAAAAGAAGGTGGAGACTAACAAGCTGAACATCCCGCCGGAGGTATTCGACGTCATTGCCAGAAACATATCGACGAACGTGCGGGATCTCGAGGCGGCACTCGTCAAACTGAGCGCATACGCCAATCTGGTCGGCATGAACATCACTCTGGAAGTTGCCCAACAACAGCTCAAGGATGTGTTCAGCCAGACGCGCCACGGCAATGTGACGATAGACCATATCATTCGAACCGTCTCCGAGGCCTACAAAGTCACCGCAAACGACCTCAAGGGCAAAAAACGCACGAGAAGCATCGTAGTCCCTCGGCAGATAGCCATGTTCATAGCGCGAGAGATAACCGAGTACTCTACGACCGAGCTGGGGTTGGAATTCGGCGGACGTGACCACACGACCGTTATGCATTCATGCCAGAAGATAGACGAGCAACTCAAACTCGACCCTACTCTCGATTCAAAGATACAAAAACTCATCCAGTCTATCAGGCAGATGAGCATCAAGGGCTAACCGGTACATAACCCGGGGCATTCCTGTAGACAAACGGTGCGCCCGCTGAGGGCCGCTTGGAATGCCTTGGTCATGTGTAAAACCTCGTCGACTTTCGTGCAGGGTTATGCACTAGGCAAGTCCATACCAGGCAAGGCCCTAACACAGGTTTCCACTTATACAGTACCCTTACTATGATTATTACGAATTTATATATATTCAATCATTATAAAACCCTTTTAAACTATGAGAGTCTGTTCTCTTGTAGAATTTTCCACTTCTGTATATTCATGTTAACCTGCAACTTTCAATATAAGATAACGTAATAGAAATCGTACAACATTCGAACCGGGGTCTGTCCCCCGAAAATCATCATCATTCCTTTTATTGCACGGCTTAACGCTTCTATGATATTCTCGTTTGAATATAATCGCCTTAGGCGATGGAATGAGGTAGCCATGAAATTCGTCTGCGAAAAGAGCGCCTTCCAGCGCGAGATAGCATTTGCCCAGGAAATAATTTCCTCAAAGAGCGCAATGTCGGTCGTATCGAACGTCTACCTGGAAGCGCAGGATGGCTCACTTCTCATACGCGCCACTGACATAAAGATAGGCTTCGAAACGCGCATGCCCGTGGATATCCAAGAGCCCGGTAGTATGACGGTTTTTTGCGACAAACTTACTGGTATCCTCGCTAGTATTCCCGAAGGCACTATCGAAGTTGACCAGAAAGACACAAAGGTTATCATCAAACCCAGCTTCAAAAAGGCCCAGTTCAGCCTGAAAACTATAGCCAGCGAGCAGTTTCCCCAATTGCCTGATATCGACGACGATAAGTATTTTGCATTGCCGTTGGCTGATTTCAGAGACATGATAGCCCAGACTGTCTTTGCGGTTTCAGACGACGAGACGCGATACTTCATGAATGGCGTTTACCTGGAACGAGTCCAAGATGGTCTCGTCATGGTAGCTACCGACGGTAGACGCCTCGCATATATCAAGCGTGGTATCACAGAAGGTATACCGGAGTTCAAGGGCGTCATCATTCCTCCCAAGATACTTTCAGTCGTTCTCCACCGCGCTTCAGACGAAGGGCAGATAATGCTGGCCGTCAATGACAAGAACCTGTTCGTAAAGTTTGGCCAGTATAGGCTGAGTTCGGTGCTCATTGAAGGGCAGTTCCCGAACTACCAGAAGGTCGTACCCGATACCCAGAAATATCTCATCACAGTGAAGCGCCAGGATGTCATAGATGCTCTTAAGCGCGTGTCAATCTTCGTCGAGCAGAAATCCAGGCGCACATTTTTCGCCATCTCGGCCGACAAGCTGGTTATTTCGTCGGAAGAGACAGATATCGGCACCGCACGTGAAGAGATTCCGTGCTCGTACGAGGGTCCGGAATCGGTCATAGCGATGAATTACAAATATATTGAGGAGCCGCTCCGCGCCATAGACTCGGAGAACGTCTGTTTCAGATTTACCGAGACTTCCAGAGCTGTGACCGTCTCGCCTGAACCTGAATCCGACTACTTCCATATCCTCATGCCGATGCAGGTCGATTGAACCGTCAGCGTAACGGCTGATGTCGTTTTCTAGCATTGAAACCGTATCGTTCCGTAATCTTGCGGACGGGGCTGTCCATACAGACGCCTCGTCCGTTTTCGTCGTCGGGGATAATGGGCAGGGTAAGACAAACTTTCTAGATGCCGTCTATACGCTCTGCTACGGCTCCTCTTTCAGGGATTCACAGGATGCTGATGCGGCACGGCTGGGCGGCCAGGTCTGGTCTGTCCGAGGTACCAATCCCGACGGTTCAGGTTGCCGTGTTTCATGGAACTCCGGCCAGAAATCGATACGCGAGGATGACAAGCCGATTCACGATCGCAAACGGCTGGTGGAACGCAATCCGGCCATAGTGTTCTGCCACGACGACATGGAATTCGCTCGAGGCGAACCCGAACGTAGGCGTTTTTTCTTCGACCAAACCGCCAGTCTTGTCTCCATAGGCTACATAGACCTTCTCCGCGCGTATCGCAGGGCGCTCAAAGCCAGAAACGTCGCCCTTAAGGAACGCAGCCTAGACGTGCTGGACGTGCTGGATATTCAGGTTGCTACGTACGGCCTTGGGCTACGCGACGAACGCGCCAGGCTAGCAGTGGAGTTCGACGAACGCTTTGCGCCGCGTTACGAGCTGGTTTCCAGGCTCGGAAGCCGGGTGGGCGTGGCATACCGGCCTTCCTGGAAGCTCGACGATTCTGTG
This sequence comes from uncultured Treponemataceae bacterium, assembly GCA_964571545.1. GTDB lineage: Bacteria > Spirochaetota > Spirochaetia > Treponematales > UBA12059 > SZUA-370. The sequence goes on from CAZNCK010000001.1 coordinate 12,055, forward strand.
GATACCGTCGTCTCCAGGCTGGGCCAGGGCCGCGAGCGGGAGCTTGCACTGGGCACAAGCCTGTCGGGTCCGCACCGGGACCGCTTCATATTCACTGACGAGCGAGGGGACTTCTCGGACCGGGCTTCTACCGGACAGCTCAGACTTCTTAGCCTGACCCTGCGCATTGCACAGGCTGAGCACTATGCAGTCGTTTCCGGCAGACCTCCGGTACTGTTGCTTGACGACGTGCTCCTGGAACTTGATCCTGAAAAGCGGCGTCGGTTCATGGAGAACCTGCCAGAGGCCGACCAGACTTTTTTTACCTTCCTGCCTGGCGAACCATACCGGGATTACACGCAGAGCGACACTATCGTATACTGGACGGACGATGGACGATTCTCGCGTACGTAAGGCCTCCGACCTTCTCGGCTCTCTCCTGTCTCCCAAAGCCGCGGCCCAGGCAGATGGCTGGTCGCGTTTCTTTGGCTTTTGGACCAAAGCCGCCGGCGAGAACCTTGCCGCCCACTCGCGGCCTGTCGACGTGCGCAACGGCATCGTCTACGTGGAGACCACGCATCCCGGCTGGATCCAGTTGCTCCAGATGGAACAGAACCGCATCCTGGATACGATACGGCGCACCTTCCCCGAACTCGGCATCTCGGGCATCGCGTTCAGGCTCGCCAGGGACGGCTCCCTGCCCGGCACCGTTCGCATCACCCGAGCCAGCAGCCCTGAAACAGCAGATGCCGGGGGTCTGTCCCCGGAAGGGCAGGCCGACGGCATCTGCCTCGGGGATCAGACGCGGGCTGGAAGCGGCATGAAGCCCGAGAAGATGCCGTCGGTAGCGCAGACAATACGGGGCGTCACCGACGATTCGTTCCGAAGCATACTCTCGTCGCTGGCGAGCACCCTAAACGAGGCCAACCGGGAAGCCGGCGTCAAGGCCAGAGCCACGACGGCCGAAGACGGGCACAACGGCGGGGTCTGACCCCTTGTGGTCCGATGAGGGGAACTGCATGGATTTGTGCTTGATTTTTATAGCTCTACCCCGTATCGTGACGGACTTACGAAGCTTATGAACCAAGTGATCAACATAGACGTGTACGGCAAGGCCGAAGACCAGATCTGCGCCGGTTGCGAGCATTCGTGCGGCGACTGCAAACCAGGAACCAAACGGCGGACCATAGAGCTGGTCGACGAGTTCAGGACGCTCCTCGCAGCCTCGGATATCGGGGCATGCTACTCGGTAACATTCTACGAATCAACGCCCCAGAACATCGCCAGGAACTACGACGTTCAGAAGTTGCTGTCGATGGCGAGCCTCGAACCAGTCGTCTGCCTGGGCGGCAAGGTTACCTATCTCGGCGGCTTCAGCCCCGAGGGCCTCCTCTCGGAATTACGCAAGAAACAGTAAGGGTGCAAACATGGAATTGAACGACGAATTCATAGCCGGACTCGAAGTAGTCAAGACCGATCTCCTGAACCGCATAGCCGCTCAGCTTACGATACGCGCCAGCCAGGCCGCAGCTGTCGTCGAACTGACGGCAGAAGGTAGCACGGTGCCGTTCATCAGCCGTTACCGCAAGGAGCGCACAGGAGAACTCGATGAAGTCCAGGTTCGTGACGTGGTCCACCTGCACCAGAGCATGACCAATCTGGAGACCCGTCGCATAGAGGTGATCCAGGCTATTTACGGCCAGGGCAAGCTCTCCGAGGAGCTGTACGGGAATATCCGCAAGTGTGCCACTCTCACCGAGATCGAGGACATTTACGCGCCGTATAAACGCAAGAAGAAGACCCGAGGTATGGTCGCCATAGAGAAGGGACTCGAGCCGCTTGCGGAGCTGATGTTGAAGAAGAATGCCGCGGCCGTTCTCGCCGCGGCTACCGGATTCATCAGGGAGGACGCCGAGCATCCGGAGCTCTCCGTAGCCTGCGCCGAGGACGCCATTAAGGGCGCCGTGGACATCATTGCCGAGCGGGTGTCCCAGGACCCCGAGAACCGCGTTGCGGTCAAGAAACTATACCTGCGCGATGGCTTCATGACCGTCAAGGGCTTGGGCGACGAGAAGAAGAAGGAATCAAGCACCTATCAGATGTACTGGGACTACCGCGAGCCCCTGGGGTCTCTCAAGCCCCATCGCGTGTTGGCGATCAACCGCGGCGAGCGCGAAGGTGAGCTGGAAGTGGGCTTGGAAGTCGACGAGGATGCTGCGGTCAAACGCCTTCAGGAGCGCTACGAGCTTGCTAACGAATACCATGCCGACGCGGTGGACGAGGCGTTACGTCGGCTTGTATCGCCCGCCGTACTCCGCGAGATACGCTCCGAGGCTCTGGACCAGGCTGACGGCCACGGCATTGCGGTGTTCAGCGAGAATCTGAAAAACCTGCTTCTGTCGGCCCCGATCAAGGGCACACGCGTGCTAGGCGTCGATCCGGGGATACGTACCGGCACCAAGTGCGCCGCCATAGATGAGACGGGTAAGTTCCTGGGGTACTTCGTGGTGTACCAGGAGCAGAAGCCCGACGAGGCGCGCAAGGCCATTGCCAAGGCCATCAAGGACTATGCCATCCAACTGGTCGCGGTGGGCAACGGCACCGGTAGCCATGACGTGCAGAAGATAGTTTCCGAGGCCCTCGTTGAACTCGGTGGGGAGTCCAAGTACGCCGTCGTGGACGAGGACGGCGCGTCCGTATATTCCGCCAGCGACATAGCGCGCGAAGAATTTCCCGAGCTTGATCTGACGATACGAGGCGCCATTTCCATAGGCAGGCGCATCCAGGACCCGCTCGCCGAGCTGGTCAAGATCGACCCCAAGAGCATAGGCGTTGGCCTGTACCAGCACGACGTCAACCAGAAGAGACTTTCCGAGACAGTCGACGAGGTGGTGGAGTCGGTGGTCAACCGGGTGGGCGTCAACATCAACACGGCCAGCCACATGCTCCTTAAGTACGTCTCCGGCATCAATTCTTCGCTGGCCAAGAAAATAGTCAAGTTTCGCGACGAGAACGGCAAGATCACGAGCCGTGACCAGCTCAAGGCCGTATCCGGCATGGGTGAGAAGAGCTATGAACAATGTGCTGGCTTTCTCAAGATACCCGGCAGTGCCAACCCTCTAGACAACACCTGGGTGCATCCTGAGCACTACGAGTTGGCAAGCGAGATCCTGGAAGGCGTCCGCGCAGGAAAGGATCCGTCCAGGGAGCAACGCGCCGGTCTCAAGGAGAAGTATGCTGTCGGCGACACGACTATCGACGACATCATCGCGGAGCTCAAGAAACCAAACCGCGACCCGCGCGACGATTATCCCAAGCCCCTGCTCCAGCAGGGCGTTCTGGCCTTCGACGACCTCAAGGAAGGCATGAAGGTCACCGGCAAGGTCAAGAACGTCGTAGACTTCGGCGCCTTCGTCGACATCGGCATCAAGGAGAGCGCCCTCATCCACGTCTCCGAGCTCTCCGACCAGTTCGTCAAGGACCCGATGGACGTGCTCAAGGTGGGCGACGTCAAGGAATTCAGGATCATTTCCCTCGATCTGGCGCGCAGGCGCATAGGTCTGTCCCTGAAGAGCGAACGCAGGCCTGACGGCCAGGGCACGCCGCGTCCTGAAGGCTCCCAGACAAATTCGTCTTCAGGCGCGCGCCGCGTCGTCGTCGCACGCAAGCCCGAGGGACAGACCCTGGGGTCGGCCGCAAACCCGGCGAGATCAGTCGAGGGACAGACCCCGAGGTCGCCGCGGTCGGGCGTCAAGTCTGTTTCGGAGCGCGACGATGACGGGTCTAGCTACAATCCTTTTGCCGAGCTGCTCAAGAATCGGAAATAGACGCCATTTTAATTATTTTTGTTTGAATTCCCGGGGCCGCGCGCAGGTGCGGTCCCTTTTCTATGGCGGAGCTACAGTATCGGGATTATAGTACCGGCATGGAAACTGAACGAAGGGCGCAACCACGATTCAAGCTTTCGCGCATGGTCGCCTATGATCTGGGGCGGGAGCAGTACCTCAAGGCCAGGGGGGTCGATATATCCTCTGGCGGTATGTCATTTGTTTCTGACGAGTACGTCGACCCCCTCCTATCGGTCTGGCTCTCTTTCTCCATACCCGATTCGGACGGTTGCTGGCACCAGCTGGAGGCGGAGGGCTATGTGGTCAGCGTCAGCGACTTCGGTGAAGGATGCCGCTTCGGAGTGTCGTTTTCCAGAATGTCGAAGGAAGACCGGTCCGACTTCGAGGCCTTCCTCGAAAGGCTCAAGGCAGGCAACCAAGAAGGCGCTGTACCCGATGACATCGGAACGGGATTCTGAATCGACATGAGCGGAACAAAACGGACCAGGGCGCGGCAGCACATCGAACCCATTTTCAAGAGTGTGGCGTCCGGCAGCGCTGGGTCTGTCCCCGGTTCACCCGTCTACATAGGCGACAAGGCTCCGACCGAGGCCGCGTTCTCGCTGATCCAGTACGACCACGAAGAAATCTCGTTCGTTACCCCGGAGAACATCGAGGAAGTGCTGGCGATGCTTGAGGATGGCATGGTCAACTGGATCAACATCAATGGGCTTGCAGACCAGGACGCAATCAAACGCCTAGGCGGCTTCTTCAAGCTCGACTCTTTGACCATCGAAGACATTCTCAACACCGAACATCGCCCTAAAATAGAGGATTTCGGTCGCTATCTTCTCATTATCACCAAGATGTTGACGCGGAGGCCTGACGACACGATCGAGTATGAACAAGTTGCCATTGTGCTCACCAGCAATTCGGTACTGACCATCCAGGAAAGTCCGGGGGACTGTTTTGGCCCCGTGCGCGACCGGCTCAGGACCGCAACGGGTAGGCTGAGGCGTATGAAATCCAGTTTTCTTGCCTACGCGCTCATAGACGTCATCGTTGACAATTACTTTGCCCTCCTGGAGTGGCTTGGCAACAGGCTTGAGGAGCTTGAGGAGACAAGCGCCTCTGCCCGCGAGGCCTCGGGATTCATGGCTGGGTTACAGACGGTCAAGGCGGACCTTAATCGCTTCAGGCGCATCGTGTGGCCGGTAAGGGAGACCATCGGCGTTCTCCTCCATTCCGATTCGGAGTTGCTCGAAGACTCACTGGAACCTTTCTTCCGGGACCTCCAGGAAAATTCGGTACAGGTCATCGAGGCGTTGGAAAGCTACCGGGAAACGGCGACCGGCATACAGGAAGTTTTTTTTTCGTCGGTGTCCAACCGGATGAACGAAGTGATGAAGGTGCTGACCATCATCTCCACTATCTTCATACCGCTAACGTTCATCGCGGGTGTCTACGGTATGAATTTCAGGTTCATGCCGGAACTGGACCAACCTTGGGCTTACCCCGCCGCTTGGGGCCTGATGCTGGCCATAGCGGTAGGCATGATCATCTACTTCAAGCGTAAGAAATGGTTCTGATCGATAAAAAAACATCCGATGATTCCTATATAGGCTGTGAGCTTGACGGTTTTTTTGAAGCGGGTTACGATACGGCCCGTCAAATACCATAATCGTTCATCGACCTCAGCCCAGGCCAGCGGCAACAGAACCGCGGCCGTAGCGGAATAAGGAGCATCTCCTCGCCATGTCGACAAAAACATTCAAGGGCGGAGCGCATCCGCCCGAGCGTAAAGAGCGCAGCGCGTCCGTTCCCATAGAGATACTGCGCAAAGTCACGCAGGTGGTCATTCCGGTCAACCAGCATTTCGGGGCGCCGATACAGCCCCTCGTCAAGGTGGGCGATCTGGTAAAGCGCGGACAGAAGATAGCCGACGCTGACGGCCGCATGACCGTGCCGTTGCACGCGTCTATAACAGGAACGGTCAAGAAGATCGAACCGCGGATGCAGGCCAATAATCTCGAGGGCCTCGCCATCGTCATTGAGCCCGCCTCAGAAGACGAGACGGACTTCATGCAGCCGCTCGATGCCTTTGCCTGTACGAAGCAGGAGGCGCTGGCGCGCGTCCGCGAGGCCGGCATCATAGGCGTCGGCGGCGCGGGCTTTCCCGCGCACGTCAAGTTTGCCCCGCCGCCCAACAAACCCATCGAGTACGTCATCGCCAACGCGGCCGAGTGCGAGCCGTTTCTGACCATAGACGAGCGTGTGATGGAAGAGACGCCTGAGGACCTCATTGACGGCATGGCCATAGTCATGGCCATCGTGGGCGCTTCCAAGGGCGTGGTAGGACTGGAGAACAACAAGACGCACCTTGTGCACCTGCTCGAAAAAGCCATAGCGGACAAGGCCCACGGCCTGGACATCAGCGTCCAGCTGTTGGCGACCAAGTACCCGCAGGGCGGAGAGAAGATGCTCATCACAGCGATCACCGGCCGCGAAGTGCCATCCGGCGGCCTGCCGATGGACGTGGCCTGTGTGGTGAGCAACGTGGGCACGCTCAAGGCCGTGTCCGAGGCGTTCCGCAAGGGCAAGCCGGTCATCGACACGGGACTGACCGTAACCGGCGGCGCCTGCGAGACTCCGAAAAACCTCTTCGTACCGGTGGGCATGCTGGTTCAGGACTTGTTTCCTGACGTCGTCCGCTACGATGAGGGCAAGCTCCGACGCATCGTCATGGGCGGACCGATGATGGGTCCGGCCGTGCCGACGCTCCAGATACCGATACAGAAGAACACCTCCGGCGTGCTTCTCATGGATGCCACCGAAGCCAAGGCCTATGCGGAAGGGCCGTGCATACGCTGCGGTCGCTGTATGCGCGCCTGTTCGTGCCGGCTCTCGCCCGCTCTGCTCAACGTCGCCTTCAATGCCGGCGACCTCGACACCGCCGAGAAGATCGGCGCTCTCGATTGCATCGAATGCGGCACTTGTAGCTTTGTATGCCCATCCCACATCCAGCTCGTTCAGCGCTTCCGCGTAGGCAAGCAGCTCGTCCGGGTCAAGAAGCAGAAGGAGGCCCTGCGTGCCGGCAAATAACCTGCTCCTCTCGTCGAGCCCGCACGTCTTTACGGGCGTGACGCCGCAGAAACTCATGCTCGCGGTTATCATCGCGCTGGCGCCGGTCTCGGTGTACGGTGTCGTGCTCTACGGACTGCCCGCGCTTTTCGTCATGCTTGTGTCCGTAGCCACCGCGGTCCTCTCCGAGGCCGGTTTTCGCGCCCTCACCAAGCAGGATGTCAGGATCGGCGATCTCTCGGCCGTCGTTACAGGCCTGCTCGTCGCGCTGATATCGCCGCCGTCCATACCGCTGTGGATGGTCGCCTTGGGCTCGTTCGCCGCCATCGTGCTGGCCAAGGAGTTCTTCGGAGGCCTCGGCGCCAATCCGTTCAACCCCGCGCTCATCGGGCGCGCGATACTGTTGATGAGCTTTCCGGCCGCGATGACCACGTGGCACATACCGTTCAAGGGTCTGTCTGACGCTACGGCCGGAGCCACACCGCTCAATATCGTTAAGATGGGCGGTTCGATAGCCGACGTCGGCACGGGCTTCATGCAAAACGGCCTTGCCGCCGCGTCCGACTACAGTTCGACGCTGGTGACGCTGTTCGTGGGCAATCGCGCCGGTTGTATCGGCGAGAGTTCCATCATGCTGATACTGGTCGGCTTCGTGTTCCTGCTTGCCACTCGTGTAATCTCCTTCATCATTCCCGTCGCGATGGTCGGTACCGCGTTCCTCGCCTCATGGGCGTTCGGCATGGACCCTGTCTTCGGCACTCTGTCTGGCGGCATCCTGTTCGGCGCCGTATTCATGGCTACTGATTACTCTTCCAGCCCGCTAACGCCGCTCGGCAAGTTGCTCTTCGGCGCCGGCGCCGGCCTCGTCACCATTATCATACGCAGGTTCGGCGGCTATCCCGAAGGCGTAACCTACGGAATCCTCCTTATGAACATGCTGTCGCCATTCATGGATAAGCTCCGCGTGAAGAAGTACGGATTCGTGCCGGCTGTTAAGCCTGCCAAGCCCGCCAGCAAGGGGGCCGGGAAATGAAAAAAGACATATTAAGGCTTGGCACCTCGTTGGCTTTGTACGCGGTGGCCGCCTGCGTTGCCTTGGCCCTCGTGTATTCTATCACTGCCCCTACCATAGCCGGGCTTGCCCAACAGCAGCTTGAGGCTTCGCTTACGGATCTTTTCCCCGATGCCGAAAGCTTCGAGGCTGTCAAGGACGCGCTCCCCTCGGTCGATACCGCAGTCGCGTTCGAAGGCGCCTGGACTGCAAAACGTGGCGCGAATATCCTCGGCGTGGCCATCAAGGCCAATGGCAAAAGTTACGGAGGCGCGGCCGTCATGCTGGTCGGTATATCGACTGACAAGCGCATATCCGGCGCCCGCATCCTGACGCTGTCAGATACGCCGGGCCTGGGCGCCAACGCTTTGAGTCCTACGTACTTTGTGGACAAGAGCTCCAAGACGACCTTTCCCGGCCAGTTCAGCGGCAAGCCGGTATCCGACCCCTTCGAGGTCAAAAATGATGTCACCGCCATTACTGCCAGCACCATCACGAGCAAGGCGCTCACACTCATGGTGAAGCGGTCCGGCGAGGCCGGTTCCGCCTGGCTCGAAGCCAACGCCGCCGGAGGTGTCAAGTGAAGCGCTTACTCAACATCCTGCTCAAGGGCATTATCACGGAAAATCCACTCCTGATGCTCATGATAGGCCTGTGCTCCGCGCTTGCCGTCACCTCGAGCGTCGCGAACGGCATTGGCATGGGACTCGCGATGACCTTTGTCAATGTGTTCGCCGAACTGGTCATCTCGCTGTTCCGCAAGGCCATACCGAACGACGCGCGCATCCCGATCTTCATCATCGTTATCGCCGCCTTCACGACGATAGTCGACCTCGTGATGAAGGCTTACTTTCCCGAACTTTCCAAGGCCATGGGTGTCTTCATACCGCTCATCGTGGTAAACTGCATCATCATGGGTCGCGTCGAAGCGTTCGCGTACAAGCAACCGCCGATCGACGCCATCTTCGACGGAATAGGCATGGGTATCGGCTATACCTGGGTGCTCGTCGGTATCGCGGCGGTTCGTGAACTGCTCGGCGCTGGAACCATAGCCGGTATCCAGATCATGCCCGAGGCCTTCCAGCCCATACTCTTCTTTACCCTACCGCCCGGAGGGTTCATAGTCTTTGCCCTGTTCATATCGCTGAACATCTGGCTCAACAAGGTGCAGAACAACCGCGCCGCCGCCAAGGAGGCCGCATGAACCTCGGCACGATATTTCTAGCCTCTCTACTCGTCGAGAACGTTGTTCTCATGCGCTTCCTGGCCCTGTGCTCATACGTCGGCATGACCTCCGATGTCGGCCAGTCCGTAGGCATGGGCTTCGCCGTGACCTTCGTCACAGTACTCGCCACCGCAGCCACCTGGCCCATCTACCATTTTATACTCGTCCCCCTCGGGATAGAGTTTCTGCAGATTCTCGTTTTCATACTGGTGATAGCCAGTCTCGTGCAGCTCGTCGAGTTCTACCTCAAGAAGAACGTTCCGGGCCTGTACGCCGCCATGGGCATTTACCTGCCGCTGATAACGACCAACTGTGCTATTCTGGCCGTCACGTTTGACAACATCACGAAGAATTACAACCTCATCCAGTCAATCGTGTATGCCGTCGGTGTCTCGGCAGGGTACCTGCTGGCCATGGTACTGCTCGCTGGAGTCAGGGACCGCATTAAGACTAGCCCGATACCGAAGTTTCTGCAGGGAACGCCGATCCTGTTCGTCGCGACGGGACTCATCACCGTCGCCTTCATGGGCTTCGCCGGAATGATTAAGTAGGAGGATCCGAACATGACTATTGTATTGATTACACTCGGATTCTCGGCCATCCTCGCGTTTTCTCTCGGCGCGGCCCTGGGCTTCTTCAAAGAGAAGTTCAAGGTGGAACGCGACCCCAAGATAGATGAAGTACGCAACGTACTGCCTAGTTATAACTGTGGTGGCTGCGGATATCCTGGTTGCGACGGCTATGCCGAAGCCGTGGCCCACGGTGACGCTCCGGTGGCCAAGTGCGCACCCGGCGGCAAGGCTGTCTCGGAAGCGCTTGCTGCCTTGATGGGCGTCAACGCTTCCGCCGAAGACACAGTCGCCGTGCTCTTGTGTCAGGGCAAGAAAGACGTCGCCCCTGCCAAGGGCCAGTACGTAGGCGTCCCGACCTGTCGCGCCGCCAAGCTTTCCACCGGCGGCACCAAGCTCTGCTCGTACGGCTGTATGGGTTTCGGCGACTGCGCCAAGGTCTGCATGTTCGACGCGCTCCATATGGGAGACGACGGCTTGCCCCACGTCGACTACGAGAAGTGCACAGGCTGTGGTATGTGCATCAAAGAATGCCCCCAACAGATTCTGGGGTCTGTCCCCCGAGCCAGGTTGGGTTCAGTCGTCGTGTGCTCGAACCGCGCTGTCGTCAAGGCGACCGTGATGAAAAGCTGCAAGGTCGGCTGCATCAAGTGTGAGGCCTGCGTCCGCGCCTGCCCTGAGCAATGCATCACGATGGTCAACGGTATACCCGTTACGGACTACACTAAGTGTACTTCCTGTGGAATATGTGTACAGAAGTGCCCGACCAAGTGCTACAAGCTCCTGGAAACGGACATAAGGGGTAAGGTTGTTGTAGCAGAGACCGGTTTAGTCTGATTTTTCTATTATAGTAAATTGACATTGGGGACAGACCCCCTAAGTTCGCATCGCGAATTTCAGGGTCTGTCCCTTTAATTTAATTTTGTTGTTATAAAACGAAAGCGCAGATGCGTTTTTCTACGTTCAGTTGTATGCGACAAAAACGCTTATTACTTCCCGGAGCCATGTATCACATAACGATGCGGGTCAACCACCAACAAATGCAGCTGAGGCCTATCGCTGTTAAGGAGCTGTATATAAAGGTGGTTGAAGATGCAAAGTTAAAATACAAGTTCAGGATCGAGACTTTCTGTATCATGGATAATCATGTGCATTTCATTATCCAGCCTGATATTGACGAGAGTATTTCTAGGATCATGCAATGGATAAACGGGGTATTTGCCATGAGGTACAACCGGTTGATGTCTATCGGGGGCAGTTTCTGGGGTGAACGTTTCTACTCTAGAATACTCCAACGGTTGAAAGATTACCTCAGAACGCTTGAATATATAGAAGAGAATCCTGTCAGGGCTAATCTTGTTTACTGTGCGGTAGACTGGTTATTCGGTGGTGCGAGGCACAGGGCGGATGGGTGTGAAAGTATCTTGGATTTTTCGGGCTAATGCGTCTACCACATCAGCAAATAGTTGACACCTTTGCATTGAATACGTATACTTAAGTTAAGCGGTTTTTTATAGATCGTTTTTCCGGAACAATTTTTGTTCCGCCCAATTTCAGTCCATCTTTTAGAACGGGTTAATCCCGCTCTTATAGATGGGCCAGCGCGAGTTTCGCAACTTTGCGCTTTTTATCATATCGTCGCTTCGGCGACTTTTTTTTTGCGACCGTCGTATAACGGTATTACCCGAGCTTCCCAAGCTCGTGACGCGGGTTCGACTCCCGTCGGTCGCTAGCACGTAGCCCGCCGAATGGCGGGCTTTTATATGTAGGAGCAATTTTGAGGGTCTGTCCCTTTATTGGATTATTCGACAGAAAAACTGGGGTATTTGCCTTTGGGTATACGCTCAGAAATATCAAGAGAATCGACACGGGCTCCGGGGGGGCCGTGGTTAAGCCACTGGACGTAGCGGTCGACTGCCGCATTGGTTCCTTCGGCATAAGTCTCGACGCCACCGTCGGGAAGGTTGGTGATCCAGCCAAGGATACCGAGTGATCTGGCGACGGAGCGGGCATCATACCTGAAACCTACACCCTGTACGCGGCCCCGTATCAAGGCCAGAACAGCCTTTTGGTGAGATTCCTTAAGCTCCGGCATCTTCTTTTTTTCCGGACAAGATATTCCTGACCTTGAGTTCCAGTTCGGAATAATCGAATGGTTTGTAGACAACCTCGTACGGAATGTCGAAATCGGGACGAAGGAAGCCGGAGGTGATGATGACTTCCTTTTCAGGACAGTACTTCCTGAGGAACTTTATCCAGTAATCACCGCCGAGGATGTCCATGCGGTAATCGGTCAGGATGATGTCGATGTTGTAGTCCAGGAGGAGCTTGATGGCGCCTACGCCGTCCGAGGCGACGAGCACCTCATAGCCTTTACGCCTGAGATAATCGCGTAATGTGAGCCTAATGGCATCTTCATCCTCGACTATGAGGATGATTTTTTCATTTTTAACTTCCATAGTTAGCGGACCTTTCCTGCAAAATCAGCCATAATCGAGCCAAGAAGATCGAAATCCAGAGGTTTGGGCAGGAACGCGTCGGAACCGGCCTGCAGAGAACTCTCCTTGGTACCGGGCATGTCGAGCCCCGTGATAGTTATCACGAAGGGTTTGCCGAACACGGGCTCGGTCTTGATGCGCTTGCATATTTGATTACCGTCCAGGCCCGGCAGGTCAATATCAAGGATGACGAATCCAGGTCGCTTCTCGGTCAAGAGTGCTCCGGCTTCGAAGCCGTCGTACGCTTGGAAGATAGTGAATGATATTTCGTTTTTTTCGAAAAAAGTTTTGATGATATCATTGAGAACCTTGTCGTCGTCGATAATGGCGAGGCTAGTCCAGTCGACATCAGTTTTGCTTCCGCCTTCGAGTTCCGCTGGTATCCGCATGTGGCGCTGTTCCAGGAAGGCGACGAGATCTTCAAGATATACCCGGTATTGTCCCCCGGGTGTCATGAAGGCCTTGAGATATCCGTTCCTGATCCAGTTGATTGCAGTCTGGTTGACGACGCCGCACAGATTGGCTACTTCAAGCGCAGAGAAGATTCTGATTTTACGGGGCGATTTTGCCATTGCTCCACCTTCTTCTTGAGAGAGAAGAATAACATTGAAATAATAAGCAGAGTAAGATTGAATTGTAGTTAAAATATCCATAATGTCAATAAAAAGTCAAAGAGTTCTGCGAATTTACCGATAATTGTGATGTTCCTTTCAAAAGGGACAGACCCCGAAGGGATTGTTGCCATCATATTATATACGTTGACCAAAGTATACGGAAAGTCTATAATCCGGCGGCTATAGTTACGAGAAAAGCTCTCGGACGGTGTTTACCGTCCGTGGGGATATATTCCGAGGAGACATCGTCATGAAGCGAACGTATCAGCCCAGCAGGACCCGCCGTGTCAGGAAATTCGGATTCAGGGCCCGCATGAAGACTAAGGGCGGTCAGGCCGTCCTGAAAAGGCGCCGCGCCAAGGGGCGCATCAAGCTCAGCACATCCGACGAGAAGAAGAAGTACTGATTTCCGTGTCGGACGACGAGCGGGGCGCATCAGGTTTCCGTTTTCGGAAATCTGAGCGTATCCGTACGCGACGCGACATATCTAGGGTGTTCGACGAAGGGGTCCGTTGGTCCGGCAGAGGGCTACGCCTGAACGTCAGGCCTAACGGCGGCGCGGAAACCCGCGCCGTTTTCGTTACCGTGCGCAAGTATGGCAATGCCGTAGCCAGGAACAAGGCGCGAAGAGTCGTGTCCGAGTGTTGGCGCCTGATGAAACCATCGATCGTACCCGGTATGGACGTTGTCGTTGTCATTTTCCCCGGCGATGATCGCTTTGAGCTCCGCAACGGCCAGCTCGAAGCGGTGCTGCGTCGAGCTTCGCTGGCGGTATAGATCAATGAACCGGATCTTCTCGGTCGTAGTGCAAGCACCGATTCGATTTTACCGGGTAGCTCTGTCCCCGCTCAAGCCTCGTTCGTGCCGCTATCATCCCACCTGTTCTGCCTATGCGCTCGAGGCCATCGAGCGGCACGGTGCCGTGCGAGGCACAGCCATGGCTATGAAGAGAATCCTGCGCTGTAATCCATTTCATCCGGGAGGTTTCGATCCGGTCCTATGAGCATAAACAACGACGACAACAACAAGGCGTTTGACGCCAAGACGATGATTGCCATTGTACTGATGGTGGTTGTCATAACGGTCGGCATGGCCGTCCAGAACTACTTCTTTCCGAAGCCCGGCCTGCCGGTTGAATCCCAGTCCACCCAAGCTCCGGCCGCGACACAGGCACAACCTGCAACGGTAGCCCAGGTTGGTTCAACAACGGGCAACTTGTCGGCTTTGGCTCTCGCCGAAACACTCGATGCGCCCGTGAGTGAGGCCACGTATGTGCTGAACACCGGCCTGTTCAAGGCTCAGTTCTCCAACAAAGGCGGCGAACTTGTGTCCCTGAAGCTCAAGGAGCACAAGGAAAAGGGCGAACCAGTCGAACTGCTTCTCGCTAAGGGCGGCAGAGTAGAAGGATTCTCCCTTGCTTTTGGTGGCGCGGGGTCTGTCCCTCTGGAGGCCCTCTTTACAACGACCCAGCCCGCACCCGGCGTTATCGTGTTCTCGCGATCGTTTCTGGCTCCGAATGCTTCCGGCGTTCAGGTACCGTTCACACTGAGCAAGCGCTACGAGTTCCATGAAGGCGACTACATGTTCCGCCTTTCGGTGACCGTAGAGAGTTCCGACGGGTCTGTCCCCAGGATGGGCAACGGTGAGTACGCCTACACGCTCAAGCTCGGTCCCCAGATCGGACCGAGCTACGATGATCTACCCAAGAACGCCGATTTCCGCAAGATCGTCACGTACGAAAACGACAAGCGCAAAGTGATCAAAGCCGGCACGCAGTCAGTTCCGTCGAGCAAAGCGACATGGGCGGCTATCGCCGGCAAGTATTTCGCGATCGTCGTGCTACCCGATGCCACGTCTTATTCGGCCACGTATACGAACCTCATGGTGGATGGCAAGCCTGCGACCGCCTCCATAGCGTTCAGCCGCCCTGTCCTAGGAGCAAGCACCCAGACCGATGTCTTCCATATATATGCCGGCCCGAAGCAGGCTGCTGAGCTGGCACGGTACGACGACGTCACCGCCAACGCTTTCAAGCGCTCCGGTGACGACCTTGAGGGTATCCTGGAAGGCAACAATATCCTGGGTTGGCTGGAAACGGCCCTCAAGTGGAGCCTCAACTTCTTCCAGAAGTACGTCAACAACTACGGCATAGCGATCATACTCGTGACGATACTGGTCCGCGTGATCATGTTCCCTCTGACGTTCAAGGGTAGCCAATCCACCGCCAGGATGGCAGAACTGCAGCCCAGAATCAAGGAACTCCAAGACAAGTATAAGGGCAATCCCCAGAAACTCAACGCGGAGATGGCCGAGTTCTACAAGAAGGAAGGCTACAACCCGCTGTCGGGTTGCGCGCCGATGCTCATCCAGTTCCCGATATTCATCGCCATGTACTCGCTGTTTAACAATCACTTCGATCTGCGCGGCGCGTCGTTCATAGCCGGCTGGATCAACGACTTGTCACTGCCGGAGTCGGTGTATGACTTCAATACGATCAACCTGGTCATTTGGAGGGTCTCGGCCATCCGCATCCTACCAGTGATCTACGTTCTCAGCCAGTTGGCCTACGGGCGCTTCATGCAACAACCGACGAGCGGCGGCCAGAGCGCCGGGCAGATGAAGTTCATGATGTACGGTATGCCAATCATGTTCTTCTTCATCCTGTACGATGTGCCCTCTGGCTTACTCGTGTACTGGATCGCGTCCAACGTTCTGACAACACTTCAGCAGTTGGTTATTAATAGGGTTATCCACAAGAAGCGACTCGCCACTGCGGCGGCCGCTCCTGCGCCGTCGCCGGCAGCCAGATCCAAGATCGTTCCGATAAAGAACGGCAAGGGCGGCGGCAAGAAGGGGCGCGGCTAAAACGAACACTTCTCTCTGATAGGAGACCTATATGGAATACGAGTTCGAAGGCCGCACCGAGGAAGAGGCCATCGAGATCGCCGCCCGGGAGCTGGGCGTTGCCCGCGACGAGTTTGACGTTGAAATCATGGAATCGCAGCGCGGTGGCTTCCTCAAGAAGGGCAAGACGCGGATACGGGTACAAGTACGAAGCTCCGTACCTCCGAGTCCTGTGCCCCGGAGGCGGACAGAGAAGCCTGTTGCCGTGGGCGCCGCTCCAGAGCGTAGACCCAGGACTTCTACGGATGCCGTAGTGGCTGGCGAATTCGAGGAAAAGCTTCTCGCCTTCGTCAGGATCACCGTGGAGAAGATGGGCTATAGCTGTAAAGCCAGCATTCTGTTCCGCGAGGAACTGAAGCTGGGCATCAGGCTGGAAAGCGAGAGCGCCGCCATTCTGATTGGCAAGAAGGGCAAGAACCTGGATGCACTCCAGTTGCTTGCCAACGTGTATGCTGGCCGGTTGGGCAGGGAAGACCTGCGGATTATCTTGGATTCGGAGAATTACCGAATCAGGCGCGAGGAAGCCATCGTCAAGATGGCTTACGAGGTAGCCGAGCGGGTGCGTAGCACAAGGAATTCGGTGCTCTTGGAGCCGATGAATCCGTTCGAGCGCCGCATCGTGCACACTACGCTCAACGATATCGTCGATATCGAGACCAAGAGCGAGGGCGAGGGCCTGTACAAGCAAGTTCGCGTCACTTTCCGTGGACACCGGTAGAAAAAAACGATGAAAAGCGGCCGCCCAAAAGGGCGGCTTTTTTTGGCCATAGTCAAGGTCTGTCCCTGGCAAAGGGAATATTTATACATACATCAGGTTAACCACAAAAAATATAATTGGTTAACAGAAGTTGTCCTTAATTCGCAATTATTATCGGGACTGTCCCTAAAGATTCCTAAAATTCTATAAATTTGAAAGTACCTTTGGAATGGGGTATCGTTTATATTCTTATTGCTTTGGAGGAGGCTTCATGACCAAGCGTTTACATATTTTGGTTGTTATGGTTGTGCTTGCCGTGGGGGCTGTGGGGGCTGATGAAGGTTTTTGGACCGATACCCCCTACGAGAAGTATCCTTCGTCGCTGGGATACTATGTGAACACTTCAGGCGGGGTCGGGCTGTCATGGCAACACTGGTATGGCAGCCTTGGGTTGGCGTTTGCGGCAGGGGCTATGTACAACGAGGAAGGGGACTATCCCTTCGCGGATACCGGGTACCAGCTGGCCGTCTTGGACTATAGTATCCAAGCAAGACTGTCGTGGCTGTTGTACGCCGAGGAGTTCTCTCCATGGCTGTCCAGCAACCTACACGCGGTGGCGTACCTGGCGTACCGCGGACTGATCGGACTGGAAGCAATCGTACCTACAGAGGAAGAGCTAGATGATCCGGCCTATACGGATCACTACAACAAGATGCCCTACGAGTCGAATTTCATGGTCGGTGGAGGCGTGGCTGTGGAAATGACCGCATTTGAACATTTTTCTCAGACCCTGGATTTCATGTATGTTGCAAAATGGCCGCTCTCTCTGGATCTGGCAGTGGGATACAGCCTACGGTACCGGTACTGAGATCATATAGGAGGATACTATGCTTTCAAAGAAACTTGTTATTTTCGCCACTGCGCTGTTTTTTGCGGGTGCTGAACTCTGGGCACAGCCTGTCGGGTCTGAATCCGGCGAGGGAACGGTGTTTCAGAACTATCCAAGCGCCCTCGGTGCGTATGGCAATATCATGACCGGCGGCGGACTGACCTACCAGCGCTGGTTCGGCAAGGCTGGTCTCGAGGCAACGCTCGGCGCCATGGTACAGACCGATGGCAGCTTCGAATATGGTGTGCAGGCTGCTTTCCAGTACATGCTGTTCGGAGAGGATTTCGCCAAATGGTTCTCCGGCGCGCTGTACACCAACGTACTCCTGGCACATACCGCCGAAGGCTCCAGTACAGCAGGGGAACCAACATACACACCGTTCGGTCATCTTGGCCTGGGCGTAGGCATCGAGATGGTGTTCCTGCGGCACCTGTCGACGAGCGTGGAGTTCATGTATATAGGACGCATCCCCCTCAAGGTGGATTTCAGCGTCGGTGGTAGCCTCAAGTACCGCTTCTAACCTTTCATCACTTCCGTTCCTCATGGATTTTACCGCATGAGCATGCTAGGATTGTGCGGAACGCCACCGTGAGGGACAGACCCGGATTGATAAAGCCGAGCCGAGCCCCTGGAAACTCAAGAGGAACCCCTATGCCCTTTACCGTTGCAGGAACATCCCTCAAGGGACTGCTAATAGTCACGCCGCGCGTGTTCTCGGACGAACGCGGTTTCTTCATCGAGACGTACAAGGAATCGGATTTCATCAAAGCCGGCATCACCGAGCGTTTTGTGCAGGACAACCATTCACGCTCTTCGAAAGGCACGCTACGCGGGCTGCACTTCCAGCGCTCGCCGCATGCGCAAGGCAAGCTGGTGCGAGCGACGAGGGGCAGACTCTGGGACGTGGCGGTGGACTTAAGGCCGGATTCGGCAACATACCGGCAGTGGCATGGCGTCGAGTTATCGGAAGCGAATCGGACCATGTTCTATATTCCTGCGGGTTTCGCGCACGGATTCGTAGCGCTGGCGGACGATACCGAGTTGCAGTACAAGTGCACCGCCGAGTATAACGCCGTGAGTGACGGTGGTGTGCGTTGGGACGACCCGGACCTGGCCATAAGCTGGCCCCTCATGGACGTGCTCGTGTCGGCCAAGGATGCAGCGCTCCCGTATTTAAAGGAACTCTCATGATCTGGCTCATAGGCAACAAAGGCATGCTCGGTACCGAACTGTCCCTGGTTTTAAAGCAGCGGGGTCTGTCCCTCGTTGGCACCGACCGCGAGTTGGACATCCTAGACCCTTCCGCCCTCGAAGCGTTCGCGGCAGGCAAGGATATACGATGGGTTATCAACTGCGCCGCGTACACCGCCGTGGACAAGGCAGAGGATGAGGAAGCCTTCGCGCTCCGCCTCAACGCGGAAGGCCCTGGCAACATAGCCAGGCTCTGCGCCAGGATTGGAGCGAGGGTTATCCACATATCCACAGACTACGTGTTTTCTGGCGAAGGCACGTCCCCCTATCTGGAGTCCGACCCCACAGATCCCACCGGCGCTTATGGCAGGACTAAGGCTGAAGGGGAGCGGGTTGTTCTGGGCGAGGCTCCTGACGCCATTATCATTCGCACGGCGTGGCTTTACGGCAGATACGGCCCGAACTTCGTGGCAACAATGCTCAAGCTTATGGCCGCCAGGGACGAGATAGGCGTGGTTGCCGACCAAAAGGGCACCCCCACCTGGGCCTATGACCTATCCCAAGCAGTAGCGGACATAACCACGAAGAATAATTTTCCTGCCGGAATTTACCATTTCACCAACGCGGGCGAAACAACGTGGTACGAATTTGCCCTTGAAATTCAGCGCGTTGGGACAGACCTCGGCCTCCTCACCCGTACTTGCCGTACTAAGGCGCTTTCGACCGCGGAGTACCCCACCAAAACGAAACGGCCCGCGTATTCTGTGTTGGCCAAGGACAAGATCCTGGCCGCTGGCATTACTGTGCCCGACTGGAAGATGAGCTTACGTGACTTTCTGACTAGCCTGGGGACAGACCTCGCGTAGGTCAAACGATTCATATTGATTTTACCAAATGGCCGTGATACGCTTGTTCGAAGAATGAACACGAAGAGCGTGTCCTTTGGGAACCACTCGACGACAGACTTTCAGGGACGATCGGGAGCGTGTTGCGGCCGCCTCGGGATGCTTTGAAACTACAGCTAATCGATTAAAATTCGCCTTATCGCGGCGAAATGAATTCACGTGCCCTGGCCGAGCATCTAGCGGGATTAGATGCCTTCACTAGATAGTATTCGTCTTTGAAAAACCTTCAACTCAATATACCCTCATATCCTCCATGATGCACTAAAACGATAGGAATCATGACAACGCTAGCCATGGACAGGGCTTCAACGCCAACCGACGACGCCGAGCTCGTCATACTTGAAAACATATACTCTTCCCAGAAGCGGTCCAGGAATGTCACCCAGCGTGACTTGGCCGAGGCGTCGGGTCTGTCCCTCGGGATGACCAACGCCTTGCTCAAGCGCTTTTCGGAGACGGGATGGGTGCTTCTCAAGCGGCTGAACGCACGCAACATCCAGTACGTGCTGACCCCCGATGGCGTCAACGAGATAGCGCACCGTACCTATCGCTATTTTAAGCGTACCGCCAGGGCGGCGGGGCTGTACCGGGACATGATCGAGGCCTTCGTCATCACCAAGAAGCGTGCTGGTGCAACTCGTCTGGTGCTTGCCGGTGTTTCCGATCTGGACTTCCTTATCGAGTATGCCTGCGAGCGGCACGGCTTACTGTTTATCAAATCGGTCGACCCTGCCAAGGCGGAGCGCCTAGGGACAGACCCCGGCACCGTCATCGTGCATGCCGAGGGCGATTCTCGGCCGGGCAACGATACGGGAAAGGCGTTTCCCGATGAAAGCCTATCACGAGTACTCGTTGGCGTAGGCCCAATGGGGACAGACCTCAAATGATATACAAATGATATAACCAGACCTCAAATAATATTATTGAAGGATATCAATGACGACCATCATTCTGTGTGGCGGTTCTGGCACCAGGCTCTGGCCTCTGTCACGTGTTGCTATGCCCAAACAGTTTGCTGCCATAGTGCCCGGCGGATCTTTGTTCGAAGGCGCCGTCAGACGCGGACTGGAACTGGGCTCTGATTTTCTCGTGGCGGCTAACGAGGGACAGACCTTGCTGGCTTCAGCCCAGCTTGCGGGCCTCGGGGTCACTAAGTACGGTTCGCTGGTGGAGCCGATCGGTCGTAACACGGCGCCCGCGATAGCGCTTGCCTGCATGATGCTGCCGCTCGACAAAGTAGTCTTCGTGGCGCCGAGCGACCACTTGATTCGTGGACTGCCCGAATACCATGCGGTGATACGTCGGGGGACAGACCTTGCTAAATCAGGCCAGCTCGTCACCTTCGGCATTGCTCCTACCTATGCCGAAACCGGCTACGGTTACATAGAATCCGATGGCGAGACGGTAGTCTCCTTCAAAGAGAAACCCGATGCGGAAACCGCGGCGCGCTACGTCGCCTCGGGCCGTTATTCCTGGAATTCCGGCATGTTCTGCTTTCAGGCCGGGGCGTTTCTTTTAGAGTTGAAGAGGCATTCGCCCGACGTATACAACGCCTGCTTGAGGGCCTACGAGAAGGCGCCGATCAAGGATCCGCTCAAACCGGCCAAGGACGATATGGCGGCCATTCCGTCCATCAGCGTCGACTATGCGGTTATGGAGAAGAGCACACATGTTTCCTGCGTGCGCTGTCCCCCGGAGATGCTCTGGAGCGACTTAGGCAGCTACGACGCCCTGTACGACGAGCTCTGTCCCCCGTCGAGCTTCTCTTCGCCAGCCCCTTCGGACACTCCGCTTAGCAACGCCACGGTGGGATCAACTGAACCAGTACTTGTCCAGTCAAACGGCAACCTGGTCATGTCCTCGGGCAGACGCATCGTCCTCGTCGACGTGCAGGACCTCGTAATAGTGGACACCCCCGACGCCATCCTCGTGGCTCGACGCGGCTCCACCCAGAAGGTCAAGGACGCCGTGGACGCGCTTAGAGGGACAGACCCCGGACTGCTTTAGCAAAACAATCACAAGGAGCTTTCATGAAGGGAATCGTTCTAGCGGGCGGAACCGCCACGAGGCTGTTTCCGGCCACGGTGGCCGTGTCTAAGCAGATGCTACCGGTGTACGACAAGCCGATGGTCTACTACCCCATCTCCACGCTCATGCTCGCGGGCATCAGGGAGATCCTCCTCATATCCACGCCGCGCGACATAGGCGGGTTCAAAGAACTCCTGGGCGACGGCTCAGGCTTCGGACTATCCATCCAGTATGCCGTGCAGGACAAGCCGCGCGGCCTGGCCGACGCCTTCATTGTGGGCGAAACGTTCATCGGCAAGGACAAGGTCGCCCTCGTGCTGGGCGACAACGTCTTCTACGGCCAGAGCTTCACGCAGGTCCTGGAGCGGGCCGCGGCGCGGGCCAGCGGCGCCACAATCTTCGGCTACTACGTCAAGGATCCCAGCTCCTACGGCGTCGTCGAGTTCGATACCAACGGAAAGGCCCTTTCTATAGAAGAAAAACCGAAAGTACCCAAGAGTAACTACGCGGTACCTGGCCTCTACTTCTACGACAACCACGTGATAGACATCGCAAAGAACGTCAAACCCTCAGGCAGAGGCGAGATCGAAATAACAAGCGTCAACAACGAGTACCTGGCTCGCGGTACTCTGCAGGTAGAAGT
Organism: uncultured Treponemataceae bacterium; assembly: GCA_964571545.1. Taxonomy (GTDB): domain Bacteria; phylum Spirochaetota; class Spirochaetia; order Treponematales; family UBA12059; genus SZUA-370. Next base: position 34,156 of record CAZNCK010000001.1, read on the forward strand.
CCTCGGCCGCGGCTTCGCATGGCTGGACACAGGCAATCCCAGCGACCTGTTATCCGCCAGCTCCTACATCGAGGCCATCCAGAACCGCCAGGGCCTCTATGTCGCCTGCCTCGAGGAAATCGGCTACCACCAGGGCTGGCTGAGCCGTGACGGCCTCCTCGCCGCCGCTGACCTGATGAAGAAGACCGAGTACGGCGAGTACCTGGCCTACCTGGCAAGGTAATCTCGCAGCGAGGTCTGTCCCCATAATAGCGTGGCCTTGGTGTATGGGCGCATGGCCCGCCTTCAGGCGGGCCACCGGGCTCTCCGCTCCAACTCCTCGCCATCTCGCTCCGCTCTGCGAGCGACGCTCATCGGCTCCGGGGTTTCCGCTACGATCCCTTGCGCGCAGGAGCGCAGACGCCTGATAGTAGAAGTGGGGATGTCGTGATACACCCGTGTATCCAGTTTGATCTATTCTTGCATGCCATTCTGAAGAAACCTGACCGGGAGCTAACAACGAAAGCATCATCCCAGAACGACATGCGGAACGGCCTCGTGATGAGCGACGATGCCCTGCTTCTCGTGCGTGACGACGAGCGGATCAGTGCGGTATACCTGCACGGTAGCCAGGCGCGAGGTGAGGCGCGTTCTGACAGCGATGTTGATCTGGGGATACTTCCGGTTGCCGGTGTGACCTTTACCGATTACGAGCGGGCTATGCTCGCGAGCAACCTGGGGCTCCTGCTGCACAAGACCGTGGATGTCGGCGAGGTGTCGTCGAGGAACCTGGTCTATGCCAAAGAGGTCATATACAAGGGCGTTCCGGTATTCGTCAGGGACGAGGGGTACGCGCGGTTGATGGAGATGACGCTCCTGTCGATGTACGCGTCGTTCAACGAGGACCGTAAAGAGGTTATAGATGCCTGGACCGCATGACGACATCGGGTACAACAAAGCCGCGATCATAGGCCGGTGCATAGCGCGGATACACGAAGAGTACGACGCGGATCCGGAGTTGCGGAACGTAACGCATGTCGATGCGCTGACGCTCAACATAGAGCGTGCCTGCCAGGCGGCCATCGATCTGGCATTCCACGTCGTATCAAGCGACAAGCTCGGCCTGCCGCAGACGAGCGGCGACGCATTCCTGCTCCTTGCCCGATCGAAGCTGATCAAGGAATCCACAGCACGGTCCATGGTCGCGATGACCGGATTCAGGAACGTAGCGATACACGAGTATCAGGCGATGGATATGAGCATCCTGAAGGCCGTGGCCCAGACGCACTGGATATCCCTCGTGACGTTCTGCGAAGAGCTGGGGTTTTCAATAAGGAAAGTGTCGGAAAACTGACAGCATAGCGCATTACTGGAGTTCATCCATAACCCGATGAGTCCCGGATAACAGGGGGTACTCATGGTACGAGAAGCTGCACGATTGGCGGACCGCTGGAAAAAAAGCAATAGTGAGGCTGAGAAGAGGCGTGATCGCGCTCAGGATTTTGCCAGGAAACTGGCAGTACAACTTGGGCTTGCCGACCCCGGCGTCAGAGCCATTCTTGGGTTCGGTTCCACATTTGAGCCATGGCGACAGTACCGGCAAGATTCCGACATAGATCTGGCCCTGTGCGGTGGCGACTGGGGTTTTCTGTGGTCCTTGATTCCACAGAGCGAATTTTTAGTATCACTGATCGAGCTTGATCTGCAACCTGTCGCTTTTGCTGAACAAGTCAAGACGCAAGGGGTACTTCTCTATGAAAAACAGTGACGCGGTACGGCAGTTGCGGGCGGAACTGATGCAGGATTATGACTTCATAGTCCTTAATGCGGAAAAGAATGCCATCATGACGAAGCGGATTGCCGTTAGCCAGGACCGGGATGAATTTGCTTATGCCGCGCTCGGGTATACGCTGCACAATCTATACAACGCCTTCGAGGGGTATTTTTTCCGCATAGCCAAGTTTTTCGAGAATAATAGTACCGACACTACCTGGCACAAAGCGCTTTTGGAACGAATGACCCTGAATATAGAGGGCATCAGGCCCGCGTTGCTTGACCACTCCATCAGTCTGCGCATTGAAGAGTTGCTTAAATTCCGGCACGTATACCGGAATATCTATAAAAGCCCCCTCGTTCCCGCGAAGGTAGATTTTACTAATCTGGCAGCGAACAATCTAGCCGCAGACTTCAACGTCCATCATGAACGGTTCCTGGGATTCTTGCGTAACCTGATCCAGGAGCTGGATGATAATTCTTGAGACCAGGTAGCTTGCAAAGATACTAAAAGCGCAAGATTAATTCCCTTGATTAACAGTCGACAAACAAAGCTTTACGGAATTTCTACTATGGTACACCCAAGAGGTTACGACTATGCCCTCAATTAAAATTATTGATTTTGGGCCTATAAAGGCCGGGTACACTCAGTCGGTAGACGGCTTTTTTGATATACCTAGGGTAACGCTGCTTTGCGGTACGCAGGGTTCTGGAAAAAGTTCGGTTGCAAAACTGGTCTCCGTGTTCAGTTGGCTGGAAAAGGCTCTTTTACGGGGAGACTTTTCGGAGAAAGAACTTAAACAGTATAACCGCTTTGTAAACAAATATTGTTCTTATCAGAACATTCAAAACTATTTTTCGGCTTCTACCCGACTTGGGTACAGGGGAAGTGCATACGAGTTCGAGTATAAAGACAAGCGACTCTCGCTCAGGAAAATACCGGAAGCCCGATATACACGTCCGAAGATTATGTATATTCCCGCAGAGCGGAATTTCATGAGTGCGGTAGCTGATCCAGAGAAACTGAAAAACCTGCCCAGCACCCTCTATACCTTGCTCGCAGAGTTTGAGCAGGCTAAACGGAGTCTACAACAAAAAGAAACTAAATTGCCCATCGGAGGGGTATCGTTTGTATACGACAAACAAAACAAAATTTCATGGCTTCAGACCAATGACTACAAAATTCGCCTGCAGGAAGCGTCCAGTGGGTTTCAATCAGTTCTTCCCCTGTTTTTAGTTACCCAATATCTGTCAGACACGATAGGTCAGCCGGACAATCCTTCCCGCAGAACTATAAGCCTTGAAGAATCCCGAAAATTGGCTATTGATCTGGAAAAAATATTAAAAGATCAGAAACTTGCGCCAGAGGTGAGGGAAACCCTTGTTGCCAGATTGATCGCCGCTTCGGTTAACAGCCGCTTTGTCAACATAGTGGAAGAGCCAGAACAGAATCTGCATCCAGCCAGCCAGCGATCAATTTTATTTGATTTGTTAACTAACATGAATAAAAACCAGGATAATTCTCTTCTGATGACCACGCATAGCCCGTACATGATCAGCTGGCTGACTCTGGCCATTAAAGCTGGCGAACTTGCGGCAACGGTTACCAGACCAGAGGAGTTGGCCCGTATTGTGCCGCGTGGCGCATGGATATCCTCACAGGAGGTCGCGATCTATCAGCTCTCGGACAAGGGGCAAATCGAGCGCCTGGGCAATTATAAAGGGTTACCCTTGGATGAGAACATGCTGAACGCTGAAATCGAAGCCGGAAATGATCTGTTTACGGAGCTTCTTGAGCTGGACGATTCAAAGTGATTTCTTTCTTCGACCCGATGTTCCAGATAGAACAGGCCAGAACAGAAGATGCGTTCGGTATTGTTGACGGAGATGAGCAACACCCCGCGTACACAACGCTTGAAAATAGCGTTGAATGGACAGCACAGGTTGAAAACTTGCACAAGGAAGTGGCGCTGTTTATACCGGTAGATAAAAACATGCCACTTCATTCCCCGGACGGTCGTCAATTAAAAACTTGTGATGGAATGCTGACCCTTCCCAATAAAAAGCAGGACTTGCTGATATTTCTGGAACTCAAAACCGGAAAAACAAGGAATAGAAAAAACTGGATCAATCACGGTATAGAGCAGTTGGAGAGCACCATTGCTGAATTTCGACGGTACCATGATGACGCTATGCGTGCTGATAAACGAGCGTATGTCTGCAACGGTAAGCGCCCCATGCAAAGGGAATTTTCGCAGGAACGGGCGCAACGATTTTTTGACAATACCGGCTTTCGATTATATATCGACCATGTCGTACGTATTGTTTCTAGGAATGTCCCGAGCCAGATGTCTTGATTGTAGAATCCGCGATCAATACAGTGGACTATTCGGGTACGGATTCAATGTGCTAAGGGCATTGGTTTCAACGTGGTAACGATACCGGTTTCAACAAGGAACTGGAATAGAAAACAAGTCTAGATTGAACCTGGTGGTAGGATAGTCTGAAGAGAGGCGCCCTACCGTTGCGGGGAAGGGCGCCCGGTAGATTTTTAGATCGTTACGCTACGGAGACTGGGTCGGAGAGCATGGCTTCCTTGATGTCCTGCATTCAATTATCCTGTTCATCTTTTCCTTGATCCTGTACATCCTGTACCCATTTTTGAATAAACCCAAATGTGGACAGGATGTACAGGATGAAGTCGAAGAGATATACAAGATACGGGTATAAAAAGTATAAAGAAATTGTGGAGTACGACTGCAGAGCGCCTGTCCTGCTTTCTGTGGGACTTTGGGAGATCACTACGTTCGCTTGCGCTAGGGTGTTGTTGTTAGAACGTTGTGTCAGGGAGGAAGCCGTCCATGTTAGTTTCATACTTTGGAACATACGATGATGGGGTTATAAAGCTTTCTGAGAAGCCGGAGGGGATCAGCCATGCCCGGGTAATCATCACGCTTATACCTGATGAAGAAGGGAATGAGAACCAGGCCACTATGAAGCTAGCTGAAGCCGTCTTTGACGAATGGGATAACGACGTGGATTCTGTCTATGATACCTTATAAGCCTTGGGATGTGATTCTTGTTCCATTCCCTTTCACTGACCTGAGTTTGAACAAGCAGCGACCAGCAGTTGTCATTTCGTGTAATGATTACAATAAATCTGGCGATCTAATCATAGGATTTCTGACTAGCAACCTACATGGAACTTTGAAATTGGGTGACTATAGGCTTGTTGGGTACCACCAGGCTGGTCTTCCACTTCCAACAAGGTTCAGGGCTAAGTTTGCAACAATAACAAAAGAGATAGTTGTTCGAAAACTTGGATCCTTGGTAGCAGTAGATCGGACAGCAGTTTCGGATAGCATTCGCGATGTTTTAGCTATGGTTTGACTCCCGAATCTCTGAGCCCATATATCGGACCGCATATCCTTGAGGAAGTCGAGTATTATGCATTCTGACTATGAAATCCTTTACGATAAGTGATCCTGGGTTTTTCTTATCCTGTTCATCTCTTTCTTGATCCTGTAAATCCTGTTGAATCTTACAATACAGTTCAAGAAGAACAGGATATACAGGATGAAGTCGAAGAGATGTACAGGATAAGTCAGAGAATTTAAGTTTGGGCGTTTCTTATTACGATTCCAGTTTTAACGTGGTAATGATACCAGTTCCAATGTGGTCACGGTATCGGTTTCAATGTGGTATTGATGTCGGTTTCAACAAGGAACTGGTACCTAAAACAAGTCTAGATTGAACCTGGTGGTAGGATAGTCTGAAGAGAGGCGCCCGACCGTTGCGGGGAAGGGCGCTCGGTAGATTTTTAGATCGTTACGCTACGGAGACTGGGTCGGAGAGCATGGCTTCCTTGATGTCCTTCTCGTTTGGCGACGTGCGGACTATCAGGGAGTATTGGCCAGCCCCCAGGTCCGGGGGGACCTGGGCAATGACGGTGCCGGGGGTGACGGATGCGTACTGGACGGCGCGGTGTTCCGAGCCGTTCTTGAACCAGACGCCGGTCTCGGGCTGGGTTTTGTTAAACTTCATGTTGCGTCCATGGATGCGGATGAAGTCTCCCGGTGAGGCGGTGAGTTCCTCGTCGGTGCGGACCGAGTGAGCCGTGTAGAGGCACGGGGCGGTCTTGTCGATCTGGAATTCGCGCTGGATAAGCGTCTCGTTGACGATTCTGGCTTCTTCTGCCTTGTTTGCCCTGAAATGGAGGCTGACCTTGTGGCCCGTTTCCTTGGTAGCCGGGTCAAAGGCTTGCCCGGCATAGTCAAACGTACCGGAAGCGCTCAGGTAGAGGGAGAAAAAGGGCAGCTTGATTACGGTGCCGCGGGACAGTTCACGGGACATCACCTTGAAGAAGGCATTGAGCGCCGCGAGGCAGTCTGCCTCGGAAAGCCCCGTGCCGCCCTCGGTCATGTCCTTGACCAGGTCTTGCGCATCCCTGGTTTCATCATGGATGGTATGCACGATGAAATGTTTTTTCACCGTTGGCAAATAGTTAGGGGTGGCATATATTTTAAAGATGGCACACCTCGAGTCGCGGATTCCTCCATTACGGCGCGTTAATTACTCGCGCCGTTGGGCTCTCCGCCTTCGTACATCGTGATGACGTCGGCATACGCCGTCGTTGTGCCCTTCAGGAGGGGCCGTAGTACATCACCTGCTCGCGAGCGTTGCTTCTATAACATCGGCACATTTTTCAAAACTTGAGCACTTTATTTCCTTATTATGCAAATATTTAGCTTGACAGCCACATAATACTTGAATATAGCCGCCCGACACTTCAGGACTATCGGATAAAAAAAGCAATACTTTATGTAGACAGTTGTCTACAAGGGGGTTTGGGTGGGTTATCTTCCATATACATTGATAGAAAATAATTCGGGTTGGACTAATCTAACAGGATGTCGAAAATGCCTTGTTTTTGGTCAATGGCTCTGCGTTGGCAATTTTATGATTGCCTTTCAGTAAATATTGTGTAATTTGCCGCAGGGAGGCATTCCTGCATGCGACTGTTAAGATCTTAGCGCCCATCGGAGCGCTGGAGAATGTCACTGGCATCATGCTTCCGCCTCCATGTTCCGCAGGCGGACTGGGTTGAAGACAGCGAGGCTCATCGGGAAAAGCCAGTCTATATTTGCTCGCCCTTGTAGCTTGGCTTTTCGTATCAGCCCGACAGTCTTGGCCCACCCAAATATCTCTTCGACAAGATTTCTTTTCCGTTGGCTTGTCTCGTAGCCTTCGTGTCTTGTTGTCCGGCCGTCTACTGATTTCCCGTTTCTCCTCTGAGAAATAGGTGGTGTGGTTTTCAAGTCGCGCAGGTTTTCAGCAAACTCACTGGCATCGTAGCTTTTGTCCGCTCCCAGCGTCCGTTTCTTGTTGCCATTCAACCGCAGCGCCATACTGTGTGCAGCATCGCGCTCTGCCGTTCCGCTTGCCAACGTTACTTCGACATCAACAGCAAGTCCGTTTCGGTTCTCCATGAGCACATGGCCCAGATAGGCGAGTTTTGCCTGAGATCCGCTCGACTTCTTGTAGAGCCAGGCGTCCTTGTCTGACCGCGACTCATGAGTCGCATTGGATCGTTTCTCTCCATGGAAATCGACTTCGGGATTCCTGCCGCCCGCCTCCGGAATCTTTTCCAGTAGGATCGATTGTATCCTTCTCCTGAAGCTTTTCATGCTTGCCCAAGCTTCTATACGAGTACCATCTACGGTGAAATGCTCGTCAGAGAGGAACTTCTTTCGCCGAGTCCCCTCAACTACTTTGATAAAAAACAGTCGCGTGATGCTGGAACCAAGCAAACGGTCACGGTTTTTAATGAATTTTTAATGTTCCCAGAGGGGCGCATCAATGCTCAACCCGACAAACCACCGGGACAGGATGTTGAAGTCTATCTGTTCCATCAGCTGGCGCTCGCTCCTGACCGAACAGAGGATCTGTAGGACCGACGCGCGTAAGAGGCACTCTGGCGCGATCGAAGGACGACCGGAGATTGAGTATATCGAATCGAATTCGGTATCAAGGCTCTTTAGTATCTCGTCGACCATGATCCGAATTGGCCTGCTTGTGTGTCGGGCTGGAATCCGATCCTTCACATGCTGATGTAACCGAAGGCGTCGATCTGCTTCTCTTCGATACCGCGCATACGGTCCCCCCGGGGGGATCAGTATGATATAAATTTGTCACTTAACGAATTTCAACAGCCTGTTAATATACCTTTCAAATGCCAGCACGCGATCCAGCTATGGCAGTTCCTGCCATACGATTAGTATATCTGTTATAAGTTGGAGGTAACATGATCAAAGCACAAGGGAAGAACAATGAAATCGATCCCAGCGCGAGTATTTGCGCTGATATCGAAATCGGCTCTTGGAATCGAATTGGAAAAGGTGTAGTGATATCCTCTAGTGAAGAAAGTTATGGCAACCGTCTGTTTCTGGGAGACTGCAACACTATCAACGATAACACAAGAATTCTAGTAGGTCCTCAAGGGATTCAAATCGGTGATTGGAACGTTTTTCATAACAACATGCTTTTCCTTGGCGAGCAACAGATGAGGATTGGTTCTAACTGCTGGTTTGGCCAAAATACAATCCTTGATTCAACCGGTGGATTGAAAATTGGCAATGGGGTTCGGGTGGGCATGTATTCGCAAATTTGGACTCATGTCGCTAGTGGAGAGTTAATAGAGGGATGCACGCTATTTGCGAAAAATGCGACCACGATCGAAGACGAAGTTTGGCTGGTCGGAAGCTGCTTTGTGGGATCGGGATTGCACCTTGGCTATAGAAGTATCTGCATGTCTGGATCGAACATAACAAAAGATACCGAAGAAGGGGGTGTTTATGGCGGGGTCCCAGCAAAGCGGCTGGAGAAACTGAATTTCTATAAAGAAGTGACTCTTCTCCAAAAAATGGAGTTCATGAAGCAGTGGGCTGAAGAGTTCGCTTTATCAGATAGTCAATTGGAGATACAATGCGATTCTCAGGAGGAGATTTCGATACTCAACAAAATCTCGGGAGAGAAAGTTCAAATCGTTGGGCATTTACCAAAAAAAACTGAAGTAACTACGACCTATTTTGAAGTGGCCTCTAAGCGCTATACCAAACGCCTGTCCAGGCTCGAAGTTGATTTTTATCGAAGCATTTTTGGAAATCGAGCAAGGTTTCTTCCATTTTAGCAAAGGAGTATTAAATGAGCACCTTCGGTATTGTGGGTCTTGGAACTATAGGTTTGAAACTTGTAGAATACCTTGCTGAAAAAGGTTTTGAAGTTATTGGGTACAATTACCGAGATGTAGACACAAAGAATAAAAAATTTTACGAAGCAATTGAGCGAAAAATAAAATATGAAAAGTTACCGCTATCTTCATTTGAGACCGTAATGAATCGTGTGAGACTAAGCGAAAATCTCGCAGATTTGGCTGACTCTACTATAATAATCGATGCTACAAAAGAAGACTATGATGTTAAGAAGAAGGCGCTTGAGGCCATTCGGGCAATTGTGCAAGAAAAGGATTCGATCGTCGCGACTACGACATCTAGCCTTTCCCTCGAGAGGCTAGCTCGTGACTCCGGACTGCCGGACTTAGTTGGGATGCATTTTTTTAATCCCCCAACACGAATGAAGCTTATTGAACTAGCGTTGCCATCTTCCTTTTCTCAGGGAAAGCGAGCGAAGCTATATAAAATACTTGCTTCCTTCGATGACAAGGCGATTGTCGAGGTGCCCCAGGTCCAAGGATATATAGTCAACCGCATTCTTTTCGCCTACTTGAACTTTGCACTGGAATTTATGAGGACCAATAACTTGGCTCCTTCCGTTGTTGACAGCGCCATGAAACTCGGTACCAATTCGCCCATGGGGCCACTTGAACTGACTGACTATATTGGGAATGACGTGTCTCTTCAGATCCTAAATGAGTTTTACCGAGCTACTGGTGACGAGCGCTACAAGCCGGACCAGTTGCTTGCCGATATCGTTTCTTCGGGACAGCTTGGGAGAAAAACCAAGCAGGGATTTTACCAATACTGACGAAATAGCATTCAATGCAATGGAGGGAATATGATTCCACTTGTAAAAGTTTCGATGCCGCCTAGAGAAATATTGTTACCCGCCCTCGAAGAAGTGCTTTATAGCGGGATGGTCGCTGAAGGCGAATACGTATACCGATTCGAGAAGGCCTTTGGCGAGTATTTTGGGTTGCCCAACCTTCTTAGCCAGAGCAGTGGGACGGCTGCTCTTCATACTGCGCTAACTCTAGCGGGAGTAGGTCCTGGTTCTGAAGTAGTTTCCACTCCGATGACCGCTGAGCCGACCAATATGGCCATCCTCTATTCTGGCGCTAAAGTCGTATGGGCCGATGTTAATTCTGAGAACGGCACACTGGATCCTGATTCTGTACGTGACGCAATTACGCCGAAGACAAAGGCCATAATGATCGTGCACTATGCTGGATACCCGACCGATATGGAATCGATCATGAAGATCGCCGCTGAGAAGAGCATCCCTGTCATCGAGGACTGCGCCCACTCTCTTGGAGCCATGTACGACGGGAAACCGATCGGCACTATGGGCGACTATTCAATTTTCTCGTTCCAAGCAATCAAGCATTTTACGACCGTAGATGGCGGCGCTATATCAATTAAGGACGACAAGCGGATTGATGAAGCCAAGAGATTCCGCTGGTTCGGCATGCTAAAAGGAGTATCCAGGACCGAGGTTGATATCGAATCAATCGGATACAAATATAATATGAGCAACGTCACCGCTGCGATCGGACTTACCCAGCTCAAGGTCGTCGATTCAGTACTTTCTCGCCACATCGCCAATGGTCGATACTATGACGAAAAGTTCTCGTCAATTTCTGGTTTTGCCCCCGCGCGTTTTGACATTAAGGCTTCGCCTTCCTACTGGGTCTACACCCTCCTGTGCGATGATGCTGCAGGTGCCGAGCGGATCTTGAAGGAGCATGAGGTCATTGCCTCAAAGCTACATAAACCGAACAACCGGCACTCCATCTTTTCCGGTTCAGCCCGCAAACTGCCAGGACTTGATCGATTCTATAGCCGGCTACTTCATATTCCTTGCGGCTGGTGGGTGACAGACGACGATCGCGCAATGATCGTCGACGCCCTAGCGAGAGGGTAATATGCTTGGATCTATTCCGCTGTTCAAGGCGTATCACGACGAGGAGATGGAACGCAATTCATTAGAAGTGCTTCGTTCAGGCTCTATTGCAGTCGGAAAATACAACGACCTATTCACTAAGTCATTCGGGGCTTTAGTAGGGCATAGCGGCATTGTAGGCACTAACGATATGTCGAATGCAATCCAGATAGCACTCCGACTCGCGGGCGTGGAAGCTGGAGACGAAGTTTTGACGACTCCCTACGCATGCATGTCGACGAATTCTCCTATCTCTATGGTCGGTGCCAAGCCTGTGTGGGTTGATGTGCACCCCGATAGTGCTACTGTCGATCTAGAATCCCTCGGCAAGGCTTGTACTCCCAATTGCAAAGCCATGATTCTCTATCATGTATGTGGTTATCCGGGACCAGTGGAGGAGATTGCGAGATTCTGCGACGAACGGGGCATCGCACTTATAGAGGATTGCGACAATGCTCTTCTTGCAACGATGAACGGTAGGCAAGTTGGTACGTTTAGTCGGTTCTCGATTTATTCTTTCTACCCGAACAGGCAGATAAACGCTAGTGAAGGTGGGGCGCTTGGATGCCGTGATGAGGCTGATCGCGCTCGCGCGGTTAAGCTACGCCGTTATGGCATAGATTTTTCAAAATTCAGGACCTCAGATGGGGAAATCGATCCTAATTGTGACATTCCTGAAATTGGTTGGGCTGCTACGCTTAATAACCTTTGCTCTGCTCTTGGTTATGCACAAATCACCGGAGTTAGAGCTCGCATAGAGAAGGCGAAGGTGAATGCTGCTGAATACGACCGCCTTTTAGAACATTCCTCGATTGTCCGGCCTCTACGACTGCTTCCCGGGTCGAATCCTAGCTATTGGACTTATCTTATACGAACTAAGCGAAGCACAGAACTGTTGAGCTATCTGAAGGGCAAAGGCATCGGGTGCTCAAGAGTTCATGTTCTCAATACGCCGTATAGTGGATTTAACGCAGTTAGTCGGGAACTGCCGGGTAGCGAAGAACTAATGAGAAGTATCATTGCACTGCCATGTGGCTGGTGGCTGGAATCCGTTGATGTCGCGGAGATAACCCGCCTGATAGAAGAATTTTGAATCGTCCGAAGGAGGGGATCTTTATCTCCTCTGAAAGCACAGAGGAATGATGCTTCGCAACAATGTCCTTGCCAATCTCGCGGGGCGAGTCTGGGGTTTAGTCTCGGTCTACTTCTTTGCACCTATATACCTCCACTACCTCGGGCCTGATGCATATGGTCTTGTCGGATTCTATTCGACGCTTCTCGGTGTAATTGCTTTCACCGACATCGGACTAACCGCAACACTGAGCAGAGAGATGGCGAGACTTTCAACTGTGCCGGGGGGAGAATCGGGCAAGCAAAATTTACTTCGGACTTATGAAATCATCTATTTATTTCTCTCGATTTTTATTTTTTTGGCAGTATTTACGGTATCTCCTTGGATCGCCCGGTACTGGCTGAAAGCTACAGTCATTTCGGTCTCGGACGTGACAGTTGCGCTTCGCTGGATGGGGCTTGCTATCGCGTTGCAGATGCCCGCAGGGCTCTTCTTGGGCGGGTTAATGGGCTTGCAGATGCAAGTCTTTTCGAACATGCTGCAGATTGTTTGGGGAATGTTTAGGGGATTCGGGGCGGTTGCGCTTCTTCAGTTCGTTTCAAACGATATCGTGATGTTTTCCGTTTCTCAAGTAGCCTGCAATCTGGCATATTGCCTCCTTGCACGGGGCTATCTTTGGAAGTCGATCAAGGTAACACCAAATATTGCCCGATTCGACTTACAGACTCTGAGGTCGACCTGGAAATATGCGTCTGGAATGGCACTCGCAACTCTACTCTCTGTTGTACTGACCCAAGAAGACAAAGTAATCCTTAGTAAATTGGAAAGCTTAAGTAATTTTGGATATTACTCCCTCGCTGGCTCTCTTGCGGCGATACCATTAAGCCTGGCCGGCCCTATTGGGTCAGCCTTCTTTCCGCAGTTGACTTCGCTGCATAGTTTGGGAAAATTAGATGAGCTCAAAAAAATCTACCATCGCGGGTGTCAGCTCATAAGCGTCGCTATCTTTCCTTTAGTGGTGGTCATAGCTTTTTTTTCCAGGCCACTGATAGTAGCCTGGACTGGCTCCCCGGAGATTGCGTCAGTCGCTGGTACGGCGACAACACTACTGGTGATCGGCCAAGGCCTGCAGGCTGTTACCGTCATGCCGTACTATACCTTGCTTTCTTTCGGCAAGCTCAGGCTCAATATTGCGTTAAGCATCGCTTCCATTGTCATCATCACTCCTGTGCTCTACTTTCTCATTCTCTTGCGGGGGATGGAAGGAGCTGGCATTTCTTGGTTGCTTATGAACCTTGCAACCTTGCCATTCTATATGTACATAATGCACCGAACAATCTTGCCGGGAGAATTCAAGATATGGCTAGTTTTAGATTTTTTGAGACCTCTTGTCCCGGCCTTGCTCGTTGCTGGTGCTTGCAACTTCCTGTTGCCCTCGCCAGTTTCAAGATTTGATACTATTGCTTTCGCTGGTATTGCCTGGTTGAGCGCTACGATTGCATCATGCTTGGCAATACCGGACTACCGGTTGAAGATCTTCAGGTTCAAGAGAAGGCCTCGGTGAATTAACAAAGAATCAGGGAGAAAGCATGGTCCGCGTGGAATGGCGGATGTTTTTATGCTATCGGCTTTCATCTATACTGATTGAAGCATGCAAACACAAAATAGCTGGGAGAGATAATGCGAAAAATCGCACAGTTATGTTTTCTGTGCCTCATTTACTTTGTTCCCTTTGCTTCAATATTTGAGGTAGCGACGCTGTTTTCAGCATCCAGGCCATCCCTGGTGAGCATCGCAAGCCCACTTTGGTGGAAACTCCTTAAGGATGGCCTGGTACTCATTGTAATATTATTGTCACTTGCTTCCAGTGGGAAACCAGTGACAATGAGCATCGCAAGCTGGTTCGCGACCTTGGGAATAGGCATATCTATCGTAATCAGCATTTTAGCTTCAATAGGGCAGGTTGAACTCTTGGTTTTGTTCGCTGGGCTTAGATGGCTACTACCATTAGCCCTTCTCTGGTCAATCGCGCTGATCGTTGATGATGATTTTCTGGCTTCGGTATATCACGCGCTTACTATCATATTTATGTTACATTTCGCTTTTCAGGTAGTCCAACTCTTTACGATGAGTCATTTTTATGGGCTGCAACTTGGTGGACTCGCCGCGAGAACTCCAGGATTATTTCTTGTGCCAAATAGTGCTGCGTTTTTTTCAACATTTTTTCTTTTTCTGGCGCTTTACGGTGAAGAACGTCAGAAAACATTCAGCGTTGTTATGGCGCTGGCAAGTGTCTTCCTAACGCAGTCCGGTACAGGAATAGTAATTTGTGTTATTTTAATTTACCTAAAAGCAGTTCCCAAGAAATTTACACCTGTTCTGCCTTGGTTCTTGTTTTCTGGTTGCGTAGGGGTAATCCTTATGTTTTTTGCCTTCAGCCCAGCATTGGGTCGGGGTAGCGACTATATAGCAGTTTCTGGCGGAACCCGATTGCGCATATTTCTAGATGCGCTGGCAAGGTCGAATTTTTTGAGCTATACCTTTGGTGCCGGGACGAATTCATCTCAGTTGTTAGGGTTTACTGAGTTTGCTGTAGATAGTATCTATGCCTCAATTGTCATAAATCTAGGATGGGGTGCTTTGCTGATAATTCTCATTATTGCAGCCATCACAATATTTAAAAATCGCAAGCGCAAGAGGAATACCGCTTTCATGTTGATGTATGGTTTGTTTGGCGCAACTACTATTTTTTTAGAAGCTTTTCCCATGAACTACCTATTTTCGCTAATGGCTGTGGTTTATTTTGGGAGAAAAAAATCGAGATTTGAAATTAAGTTCGTTGAACGACGACAAGCCGCTAGAATGGCTATCTTTAGCAAGCAAGCAAACAAGGATTATAAATGGAACCCATAATAACGATTGTAATACCGACTTTAAATAGACAAAAGTACGCCGCAATTTTGGTTCAGTCGGTATTGGAGTTGATTCCGAACTGCCAAGTTGTAGTGAACGATAACAGCGACAATGATTCTCTGAGAGAAATGCTTTGTGATTCGTTATCCGATCCTAGACTCTCCTATAAGTATTTTAAGCAAGTTATGAGCGTGGTAGAGAATTTTAACAGTGCTCTTGAACGTGCGCAAGGACGTTATATCTGCTTTCTGGGTGATGATGACATGATCGGACCTAGATTTTTGTCTTATGTAGAATGGGCAGAAAAGAATAAGATAGAGGCCATATTATATCGAAATAAGGGAAGGGTAATCCATTATTTTTGGCCAGGTGTCAGCTCCCCTCGTTGGGGAGATTTGGGTGGCAAACTATTTTTCTCGGATTTCAGCGGGGAAATCACTCCTTCAGCTATTCCTAGAGCCATAAAGGACGCAATCAACCATCTCGGTAGCGGTCCCCGGAATATGCCTCGAATCTACTTGGGAATAGTATCACGAGAACTCATCTGGCGGGTCCAAGAATGCTATGGCCTCTTATTCGGTGGGTTTAGCCCGGATATTTATAGCAGCCATTTACTTTCAACATGTTGCGGTAAAGCAGCGGTCGTCGATTTTCCTTTTATTATTCCTGGAGCTTCCCCAAAGAGTACGTCTGCAGCTAGGGCTGAACGTTCTGACGTGGGTGGGTTAACGACTAACGACCATATCGGGCGATTCACCCAGGTAGATTGGGATAAACGCATACCTATGTACTATTCTCCTAATTCTGTGTGGGCACAGAGCCATTTAATGGCTCTGGTAAAGACGGAAATGAAACCGCCTATAAGGGCTTTTGCGTATCTATATGCCACATTATTGGTCTTCACTCCGAAGCAAGCTGTTAGATTTGTGCCAACGGCAATCATCGCTCATTTGGGAGTTTGGCGAAGGCTTCTGGTCTCAACAACTACTCTTTTATATCTTCTCCCGGTAGCCGTAGCTTATGCTTTTAGTAAGATTCCTACGTTTCTTGTGGGTAAGCCAGGGGCTGCGCGTCATTCAATCGTAGGGCTCGCTGATACGCGGGGGGCTCTAGATCATTTATCAGTGTTAATGGAACCCCCTGAGAGCCTCAGCTCATGAAGATTTTAGTTTTCGACGTTCCAGCCAGTGAAGGCGGAGCCCTTTCGGTGCTTGCTGATTTTTTTAAGTATGTAGAAGATTGTCCACGGAAGGATATTAAGTGGGTCTTCATCGTAAGCACCAACGACCTAGGAGAACCAAAGACCCCCAGTCGCATCAAGATCGAACGCTATCCTAGTGTCAAGCGAGGATGGTTTTCGCGTATTCTGTTCGAATTGTTTTGCGCTCCCAAGCTAGTCCGGAAGCACAGCCCGGATGTTATTTTTTCACTGCAGAATACTGCTATTCTTTTTACTGCGGTGCCTCAGGTCGTTTATGTGCATCAATCTATACCCTATGCACCTACTCGCTTTTCCTATGCTGATCCTCACGAGCGCAAACTAGCTATTATCGGTGATATATTCAGACCGATAATCGGGTGGTCCATAGGACGGTCACGAGCGGCAATTGTGCAGACCGGGTGGCTTCGGGATGCCATCGAAAAAGAGCACAATATTGCTCCTGGCAAAGTTCATGTCGTTCCGCAGGCCATCAATATCCAGACTGTTGCATGTGATCTTTCTGCCGTACCCCGGATGCTATTTTATCCTGCGGCAGCATACATCTATAAAGGCTTTGAAGAGATCATATCTGCTGTAGAAATACTAATAACTGAAGGCTATATACCAAAGGTAATCCTCACTATCAACGGAAGTGAGAATGCCTATGCTCATAAGCTCGTACAGCGAATAAAAAGATGTGGGTTGGGGGCCTTTTTCAGGCTAGAAGGTCGTATAACACGGGATCAAGTCTTCGCACTCTATCATGAGAGTGCGTTGCTCTTCACCTCGAGGCTTGAGTCTTTTGGCCTGCCCCTTTTAGAGGCCAGACTTGTAGGCACTCCTATCATCGCGACTAGCCAACCCTTTTCCCGTGAAATACTGAACGGCTATGCTCGAGCACACCTGGTTTCTCAAGGAGATGTGGAAGGGCTGGCAGAAGAAATGAAGCGGTTTTGTATAAAACGGGATAATGAAGCTTCTGTAGAATCCGTCTCCGATAATATAGCTGAACGAATTGTGCAGTATAACTGTGATGGTGGGTGGAACGTTGTGCTTGAACTGATAGCGGGTATGGGCGATTAATATCGCCATTCTTAAATTTCAATTCACAAGTGGAGGGATTTATTATGTTCAAGAATAAGATTTTACTGATTACTGGAGGCACTGGATCTTTCGGTAACGCCGTATTAGACCGTTTTCTCTCGACCGATATCGGAGAAATTAGGATCTTCAGTCGTGATGAAAAAAAACAAGATGACATGCGCCACAAGTATAAAAATGATAAAATTAAGTTCTATATTGGTGATGTTAGGGATTATGATTCAGTACTAAGTGCAATGCGAGGCGTCGATTATGTTTTTTCCGCAGCAGCATTAAAACAGGTACCTTCTTGCGAATTCTATCCACTTGAGGCTGTTCGTACAAATGTCATAGGGACCGGAAATACCATCGACGCAGCTATCTCAAGTAGCGTCTCTCGTGTGGTCGTTCTTTCTACCGATAAGGCAGTCTATCCGATAAATGCGATGGGAATGTCTAAGGCGATGATGGAAAAAGTAATGATCGCTAAGTCCCGTAATGTTACAAAGAAAGAAACACTTTTATGTGGAACGCGTTACGGAAACGTCATGGGTTCGCGCGGATCTGTGATCCCCCTTTTTATGCAACAAATTAAAGAAGGACGGCCGATAACCGTAACAGATCCCGACATGACGCGTTTTATGATGTCCCTTGATCAAGCAGTTGAACTTGTCTTGTTTGCGTTCGAGCACGCGGAGCAAGGAGATATGTTTGTGCAAAAGGCCCCAGCCGCTACCATTAGAGACCTCGCGGCTGTAATACAAGAAATTATGAATGACGGATCAGAAATAAAAGTTATTGGTACTAGGCATGGCGAAAAACTCTACGAAACTCTTCTTTCCCGCGAAGAAGCTGTAAAGGCAGTCGATCTTGGAGGGTACTATCGCGTACCTGCCGATACACGCGATCTAAATTATAGTCTCTACTTTGAAGAGGGCAATACTCGCATTAGCAAAGCCGAAGAATATACTTCCCACAACACTCATAGACTCAATCGAGAGGAGCTTAAAAAGCTACTCCTGACTTTGGATTTCGTTCGGGCTGAACGGACTTCAATTTAAGAAAAGGGTTGCGAAACATGCTCAAAGTAATGACTATACTTGGAACTAGGCCGGAGATTATTAAACTCGCAAGAGTTTTGGCTGAACTTGAGACCCACACCCAGCATATTCTTGTGCATACAGGCCAAAATTATGACTATGAGCTAAACCAGATATTTTTCGATGAGCTTGGAGTCAAGAAGCCTGATTATTTCCTTGCCGCAGTGGGCGATAGCGTCGCGAAAACCATTGGGAATATCATAGCCAACGCCGATGAGGTAATTGTAAAAGAGAATCCAGATGCAATTCTTGTCTATGGCGATACAAACAGTTGCTTGGCTGTAATTGCAGCAAAGCGAAGGAAAATACCCATATTCCATATGGAGGCAGGAAATCGCTGTTTTGATCAGCGCGTGCCTGAAGAGATCAATCGAAAGATAGTGGATCATACATCCGATATTAATATGACACTCACCGAGCATGCCCGGCGTTATTTACTCGCAGAAGGAATCAGGCCAGAAACTATTTTTAAGACAGGTTCTTCGATGAAAGAAATTTTTACTTATTACCATAAGCAAATAGAATCGTCGGATATTTTGACTAGGTTAGGTCTCACGGACCGAGGATACTTCGTAGTTAGCGCTCACCGGGAAGAGAATATCGATGATGAAACTAATTTCGAGAATCTAGTGGCCACGCTAAACTACTTGGGTGATAAATATAAAAGGCCGCTCATTTTTTCCACTCATCCTCGAACCATGAAAAGAATTGTCGAGAGGGGAATCGAGTTCAACGAATACGTTCGAGTGATGAAACCGCTGGGATTTTTCGACTACAACAAGCTCCAGATTTCTGCTTACTGCGTAATATCTGATTCTGGCACGGTATTCGAAGAATCTTCTTTGCTAAGATTTCCAGCAATTACCATTCGCAATGCGCATGAGCGCCCAGAAGGGATGGATTCGGGAACACTAATTATGTCAGGGCTTGAAAAAGAGGATGTTGAGAAATCCATTGAAATTGTTGTAGGCGATTATATAGAAGGCTACAGTCCGAAGCTTATACCCGATTTTGATGTCGACGATGTATCGAAAAAGGTTCTAAGGATCATAATGAGCTATACACGCTACATTAAGCGTACAGTGTGGAAGGTCTGAGCATGTCACGGGTGTTAGTACTAGGCGGTGGAGGAATGGCTGGTCATATGATCAGTCTTGTTCTTGGGGACCGTGGACATGAAGTACTGTCCATCCAGAGAACAGAGGCTTTAAACTGCGACAGGGTGGATGTCGAAAAAAATGAAGATCTCCGAAACTATATAATTTCCAAGAAGCCCGATGTTGTTGTCAATTGTGTAGGAGTCCTAATCAAGGAATCCGAGGATAATCCTGAAAGGTCGATCAGAATCAATTCTTTGCTCCCAAGGATGCTTTCTCGACTTGGACGGGAAAATCACTTTAGACTAATTCATCTCAGCTCTGATTGCGTGTTTTCCGGAAGAAACGGCCCTTACAGCGAAGAGGATTTTCGTGATGCCGATGATGTTTATGGGCGAACGAAAGCTCTCGGTGAGATCATCAACGATCGTGACCTTACTATAAGGACATCCATAGTTGGGCCAGATATAAAGAAGGAAGGGTCGGGCTTATTTAGTTGGTTCATGCGTCAGCGAGGAACAATTAAGGGCTATGCTTGCGCAATGTGGGGTGGTGTGACAACATTGGAGTTAGCAAAAGCTATCGACATCTTGATTGCAGAGGGCACCACCGGCCTGGTTCACCTCACCAACGGTAAAGCCATCAGTAAATATGATCTTTTAAAGTTATTTCAAATCTTATGGGAACGTGATGATGTTGTTATCGAATTCGACGAATCCTATATTTCATATAGAGGACTTCGTAGTTCTCGAATGGATTTCCAGTATATTGTACCGTCATATAGAGCCATGTTAGAAGATATGAAAGCATTTATGGTCGAGCATGAGGAGCTCTATTGCCTTTATGAAAAAAATACTATTAATAACTGAATACTTCTGGCCAGAGGAGTTTGTGATAGGAGATCTGGCAGCTGATGCGGTTTTAAGCGGATACGAAATCGACGTACTTACACTTCAGCCGTCCTATCCTAGGGGCAGGATGGTACGAGGGTATAGGAATCAGTTTTTCTCACAGCAAAATTGGAAAGGTGTCAATATTTTCCGATTGAAAACTATTCTCGGTTATCGGGAGAGTCTTTTTTATAAGTTGCTTAACTATAGTTGGTTTGCTGTAGCCGCATCTATTGTAGCTTTCTGTTTACGAAAACGTTACGACCATGTTCTCATTTATCAGGTGGGACCGTTAACTATGGCGATCCCTGGCATTGTTTACGGCAAGTCTCGTGGTGTACCGGTGGCAGTTTGGACACAGGATGTATGGCCTGATTCTGTTTATGCCTACGGTTTCAAGCGGACAGGTGTTCTTTCCCGCAGTCTCGATTTTTTTGTGCGCTGGGTTTACGCTTCTGTAGATACCATCTTCATTTCTTGCAAGGGTTTTGAACGGATACTTAAAGTATATACAAACAAGCCGATGTATTACGCTCCTAACTGGCCGCTCACAGTCTATGAACACGGAATGAAGAACGCAAGGTTGGCAGAGAAGCCGGTTTTTTTATTTGCGGGAAACATCGGAAAGGTGCAGAATCTCGATAATGTCATCCGAGGATTTGCCATTGCCTGCTCGCGAGAAAACTTCAAAGGCAAGCTTCGCATCGTGGGAGACGGCTCAGCTCTAGTTGAGCTTAAGCAACTCGCAGATACCTGTTGCAGGACTGTTGAATTTGTTGGAAGAAAACCGTCGAGTATTATGGCTGAGGAGTATCGACGTGCGAGTTTCCTGATTCTGTCTCTCGCCGACAAACCGGTATTTAGGCTTACAGTACCTTCAAAATTCCAGATGTACGTGTCCGTCGGGAAGCCGATCCTCTGCGCAGCAGAAGGCGAGGTACGGGCTCTTGTACGAGAATTTGATCTAGGTGTCGATGCAGATTCTGATTCGCCCGAATCCATCGCAGAGGCCTTTTTACGGTTGTCGACAGCTACAGAAAAAGAAATAGACTCTTGGGGAAATAATGCGGCACGGGCTTTCTCCGGGGCTTTTGACCGCAAACTGATAGTTAGCGGCATCTTAGCAACCATTGCACAATCGCGTCAGAACAAAACCTAAGGAGCATTGAACAAATGTCATTATCTGAAAAAATATCAGTCGCCACCGTGGCAGATGCTCTGACAGCTGTTTCCCAGGTCTGTTCGAAGCATTCCATCTCAACTGATGTCGTTTTATATATTCTTCTTGCGATCATATTTGCTGGATTCTCTTATTATTCACCCCACGTTCAAGCATGATGCATCGAGATATGTAATTCTGGCGTTTGGTATTATGAGCGTTTCATATGGAGGCGTTAAGATTGCCCATTTATATTTCGGCGTCGATCCAGTCATAGCCAAAGCTTGTATAGATTCTTCCCTTTTTGTTGTTTCATTTTTTGTTCAGCGTTTGTCTGTCTTCAAACGCCGATGAAAATATTTGATCTAATCCAAAACTAAGACCTTAGCGAGGTTTCATGGGAATCCATTTCTTTGTGGCATAATTATAACTATTTTGACTACCACTTCAATAGTTTTGGTTAGGAAGCAGGCGTGATGATTCAAACGATTTTCTTAAAACTACAGGATGCTTCTTAAAATGAAAACTATTCTTATATTTGGTGAAGCCAGTTATATCGGGCAATCCTTTTGTTACTATTTAAAAACAAATTTGGATTATACATTTTCATTTAAATCAAGTAAGACACTTGAATGGCAATCTGCCGATTTCAGTAACTTAGACGTGATCCTCCACGTCGCCGGTCTCGCCCACGTCTCCACCGACCCATCCATGGAAAACCTCTACTACGAAGTAAACCGCGACCTACCCATTGCCGTCGCCCGTAAAGCCAAAGCCGAAGGCGTTAAACATTTCGTTTTCTTGAGCAGCATGATTGTCTATGGTGATGACTTGCCTATCGGGCAAGAAAGTGTCATTACCGGGGCCACCCTTCCCGCACCCGCCAACTTCTACGGCAAGAGCAAGCTACAGGCTGAAGAAGGGCTTCTTGCTCTGCAGGATGATTCCTTTGCCGTCTCAATCATTAGGCTACCCATGGTGTATGGCGAAGGATGCAAAGGCAATTTTCCCAAGCTCGTGTCCTTGGCCCGGAAATTGCCCGTCTTTCCTGCCCTGGATAACCACCGTAGCATGATCTACATCGGCAACCTCTGCGCCTTCCTTAAAATGGTCATCGACACCAAAATGACTGGGATATTATTCCCGCAGAACACGGAATACGTCAGCACCCTGGACATCGTACGGCATGCCGCCAGACTTTCCGGCCGCAAGATATTCTTTACTCGTATTTTTAATCCGCTTCTCATCACCATCTCCCAAAAGGCTGGCGTCTTGCGCAAACTTTTCGGTTCAAAAGTCTATTCAAGGAGCTTGTCCCCGGACCTGGAGTCCTACAACGTTTATACTTTTGAGCAGTCGATGGAGCGATATATTGCCAGTACTATAAAAGACCAGCCTTGATCCCAATCTGAAATGGCAAACCGAATTGTCAATATATTTTTATAGCTGGAGCATTTGATGGATTCCATACTTTCACTTATCGGCCGCAGTACCCCCCTTCTAGCTCAGGATCTCGCTACCAATTCCAGTATACTTGGAGATATCGTCTCTGCTTCCCGCTTCCTCGTCATCGGCGGCGCCGGATCCATCGGCCAGGCTGTAACCCGCGAGATATTCAAGCGCAATCCTCGCCTTCTCCATGTCGTCGATATATCAGAGAACAACACGGTGGAACTGGTGCGCGATCTGCGCAGTTCCATAGGCTATTCAGATGGCGAGTTTGCCACCTTCGCGATAGACGCGGGCAGCGACATCTTCGATGCCTTCATGGAACATGGCCCCGGGTACGACTATGTGCTCAACCTCTCGGCGCTCAAGCACGTGCGCAGCGAGAGGGACCCGTACACGCTGATGCGCATGATCGATGTCAATGTATTCAACACTGATAAAACCATGCGGCAGGCCAAGTCCAAGGGAGCAAAGAAGTATTTCTGCGTGTCCACTGACAAGGCCGCCAACCCCGTCAACATGATGGGGGCCAGCAAACGCATCATGGAGATGTTCCTGATGCGCCGCAGCCTTGAAATGCCCGTTTCCACCGCCCGCTTTGCCAACGTGGCCTTCTCAGACGGCAGCCTCCTCTATGGCTTCAACCGCCGCATGGAGAAGGACCAACCGCTCGCCGCGCCTAACGACGTGCGCCGCTACTTCGTTACCCCCCAGGAATCAGGTGAACTGTGCCTCTGCTCCTGCCTCCTGGGCGACAACAGGGATGTCTTCTTTCCCAAGCTCGACCAGGGCCTGAACCTCATCACCTTCAGCCAGATAGCGGAACGCTACCTGGAACGCGCGGGCTACGAATCCGTCCACTGCGCCAGCGAGGACGAGGCCCGCGCCCGCGTGGCCGAACTCAAGCCCCAGCGCAAGTGGCCCGTATACTTCTTCAGTAGCGACACCACCGGAGAGAAGGACTTTGAGGAGTTCTACACAGACAACGAGACCCTGGATATGGCCCGCTTCAAGAACCTCGGCATAATCAAGAACCAACCGGATTACGACGAGGCCAAGCTGGCCCATTTTGAGTCACGCATCAAAGAGCTGCGCGCCCGGGGCACCTGGAGCCGCACCGACCTCATAGACCTCTTCAACACCATGATTCCCGAGTTTAACCACAAGGAAACAGGCAAGTTTCTGGACGGAAGGATGTAGCGACTTAACACTACTTTCACGGAAATCCAAGTTGTAAGAGCAGATAATCTGTAGTATTGTTGGTTTATGAGCAATTCTCTGCCAGTTTCTATAAGCCCGTGTCCTATTCAGGAAGCTGTCGTTGAAATCAGATTTTCTACAGCCATACCTCCAGATGCGGTTTTTGGAATTTTGTACGCAAAAGTAAAACAGAAATTTAACACAACAAATGCCCTGCCTATTCTACAGATTCCAGAGGCTATACGCTCCCAGGACCCAAATCTGACGTATCAACCTCATTATATGCTGAGCAATGGCAATCTCAACCTGAAAATTGGCCCGAAAGTTCTTGGATTCAGCTGTGTAGCCCCGTATGTAGGATGGGAGCACTATTTTTCTTTTGTCAAAGAAATTATTGAAGCAACCAGGGATACTGGAGTAATGGAAAGGCCAGAACGGCTTGGTCTACGGTACATCAATTATTTCCCCATGCCGGTTCTCGATGTTCTTGACCTTGGCATACAATTCGGGGCAATGCAGGTATCTCAAGAGCCAACCTATCTCCGTACTGAGTTCAAGCATGACGATTTTGATAAAATCGTAAGCATTACCAACAATATGTCCATAACATTGCCTGGTAAAACCGAGCTTGGGTCACTACTTGACATAGACTGCGTGCATACGTTCTCTCAGGACGCTGGTAGTTTTTACACTACGCATGATCATATCATCAACCAGGGCCACGAAATAGAGAAGCAAACTTTTTTTAAGATGCTTAAACCGGATTTTTTGGCAACACTGGATCCAAAATATTGAGGTAAAACCATGTATGAAACAAATTCAACCATCAAAATTAATTCTGTGATGGCGACAGCGAGTGCGGTTGCCATGACCCTTGCCGTCATGGGAAGTTTTCCTGCTCTGCCCCGGAGGGAGTATTGTTTGCCAAAAATTGAAGCGGTCTTGTCCAGAGATTTGGTACGAACATTGGAAACAATGAATATAGCCTGTGTTGTACAAACTCCTCAGGAAAAGATGGATGTAATTAGTAGATTCGTCGGGATCATGGTATCAGAATCCAGAGATCTTGAACCAGAAGTGAGGTCTATAGTCCAAAGCAACTTCTGGGATCTTATCTGAAAATGTCGGAATTTGAAAATTTCTCGCTGTTTTTACCCAGATATCTGAGTCCAGATACAGAGAATACATTGTTGGCTGACCTCAAAGACTTTCCCGGCAATATTGATAAGAGAATGTATGGTTTTTATGGCAAATCAGACACCGTAATCTATCAGGGAGATGGACTGAAAGGATTGCCCTATATCAACTTTCCGGAGCCAAGAATAGAGTCCTTGTCTTGTCTGGTACTCTCCAATACTTGCGATGTAGACCCCTCAAATCAGCGAAAATTCGGCTCCTCCATCGTATATTCACCTGTGATTGCACTGGAAAAATATGAGAAACTCCTATTAGATAAAGGAATATTTTCTTCAGTTGCTCTGCAGGCACACGTGGGCGCCATACGAAGACAGGAAATTACCCAGATATTTTATTTACCTTCTTACTCTACTGATCTACCAGAGTCGATAGTTTTTCTTGATCGTCTCTGTCATTGTGATTCAACCTTCGTCCTTCGCGATGAATTATCCACCAGGCGGTTGTTTTCCTTGTCTCAATATGGATTGTACCTGTTTCTCTATAAACTTTCGATACACTTCACCCGGTTCCATGAAAAAATCGACAGAACGTATAGACAATAACTGTCGAGAATTACCAGAAGAGGGTAACAATTTTTCGCGTGAGGGAGCGTAGAGCCCGCCCCGACCGCAGGTCGGGGCACGCCCATTACTGAACAGTGTAACGTCTTCAACACTGACGTGCGCCGCTACTTCGTTACCCCCCAGGAATCAGGTGAACTGTGCCTCTGCTCCTGCCTCCTGGGCGACAACAGGGATGTCTTCTTTCCCAAGCTCGACCAGGGCCTGAACCTCATCACCTTCAGCCAGATAGCGGAACGCTACCTGGAACGCGCGGGCTACGAATCCGTCCACTGCGCCAGCGAGGACGAGGCCCGCGCCCGCGTGGCCGAACTCAAGCCCCAGCGCAAGTGGCCCGTATACTTCTTCAGTAGCGACACCACCGGAGAGAAGGACTTTGAGGAGTTCTACACAGACAACGAGACCCTGGATATGGCCCGCTTCAAGAACCTCGGCATAATCAAGAACGAACCAGACTACGACCAGGCCAAGCTGGCCCATTTCGAGTCCCGTATCCGGCAGCTGCGCGCCCAGGGTACCTGGAGCCGCACCGACCTCATAGACCTGTTCAACACCATGATCCCCGAGTTTAACCACAAGGAAACAGGCAAGTTTTTGGACGGGAGGATGTAGCAGGCCTATTCATCCGCTTATTCAGCAGAATATGCGCTAAACTATTCCTGTCTTCCAGTTTTGCGTATATTTTATGTAGTTTAATGTCCATAAACTACGCGGTACATGGTTTGGTGGATGGAAACACTACAAGGAGCTCATTATGGTGGCAGTAGAATTTGAAGCCAATGTTGAAGGTGGGATGATAAAAATCCCTCGAAAATATACTCAACTCGAGAACAAACACATGAAGGTACTTCTATTCGAGACTGGTGCACACAACCAACCCTTGCCTGAATCTTTTTTTGAACCAATCATCATCTCTTCATACAGCCTGATTGCTACACGGGATGAAATCTATGAACGGTGATGTCTTTGTAGACACGAATATATTCCTGTATGCACTGACGATACCAGATTCTCCTCTTCTTCGGATCTTGAAAAGCATGAAAAAGCACAGGAATTCTTCAAGACTACAATTTTGGATGCTGAATCCCTTGTAACATCCGTCCAGATAATAAATGAAGTTCACTTCAACTTGATAAGGAAATTTCATATTGGCGACCCAGTAGCCTTTGAATTGGTAAAGACGAGGATTGTCAGCAATTTTGAAGTACTCCCGGTCAGTATTTCCGCATGGTACAAATCGATTGAGCTTCGTTCCAGATACAGCCTGTCATATTGGGATTCGATCATGGTTTCATCCGCTATTGAAAGAAGTTGTTCATTTCTGGTGACCGAAGACTTGCAGGATGGACTTGTCATAAACAAAGAGTTGCGCATATTAAACCCGCTTACCTGAGTTGTATGCATTCCGCGTGAGGGATCGTAGCGTAAAGCCCGCAGCGCAGCGAGGACTTGAAGCGAAGAGCCCGACCCGACCGCAGGTCGGGGCACGCCCTAATCCGCCTACGACTGCGTGTCTACTGACAAGGCCGCCAACCCCGTCAACATGATGGGGGCCAGCAAACGCATCATGGAGATGTTCCTGATGCGCCGCAGCCTTGAAATGCCCGTTTCCACCGCCCGCTTTGCCAACGTGGCCTTCTCAGACGGCAGCCTCCTCTATGGCTTTAACCGCCGCATGGAGAAGGACCAACCGCTCGCCGCGCCTAATGACGTGCGCCGCTACTTCGTTACCCCCCAGGAATCAGGCGAACTGTGCCTCTGCTCCTGCCTCCTGGGCAACAACCGTGACGTCTTCTTTCCCAAGCTCGGCATAACCAAGAACGAACCAGACTACGATCAGGCCAAGCTGGCCCATATCGAGTCCCGTATCCGGCAACTGCGCGCGCGCGGCACCTGGAGCCGCACCGACCTCATAGACCTGTTCAACACCATGATCCCTGAGTTTAACCACAGGGAAACCGGCAAGTTTTTGGATGGGAGGATGTGATCATGGTAAGAAAGCACGATCCTGAAGAATTATTATGAGCAAAATACTTATAGATGTTCTTCGGTTAATTCAACTCAACGAGCTTAGAATTTCCGATCACGGATATGATGAGCTTGCTGAAGATGGTATTTTCGTAAAAGATATACTTGTATCCATTGCGGATGCTATAGTTGTTGAGGAATACCCGGAGTACCCTAAAGGGCCGTGTGTACTTGTCCTGCAGAAGGTTAGAAATGGCGATTCAATCCACGCCGTATGGGGTATCCCTAAAGGAATGTCTTCACCGGCCGTTCTGATTACTGCGTATAGACCGGATCCATCGCGGTGGGAAGACGGTTTTATGAGGAGAAAGAAATGAACACCAGGAACTTCACAAAGATGATCCATGAAGGTGATTTTGTAGCAGAAGTTGATGTTGCTTTGATCTATACGGAAGAAGGATGGGCTCCATACCTTTCATTACAGGATGCGTACAAACTCGATGATGTTCGAGAAGCACTGAGACAGGGCGACATAAAGGCTGCAACACAACTCTCTCGAGTATACACCTTGACCAGAATTGCTGGTTAAAGAAGATCCCCGAGTTCAACTACAAGAAAACAGGAAAGTTTTTGGACGGGAGAATGTAGCAGGCCATATGCTTTACCAACTTTGTCAAGCTCATAGACAAACTAAATCATTGTGAATATAGTAATACTAACACCCTACTGAGTAGGGTGATGCTACTGGAGTATATATGAAACGTCTTTTCATTCAAACCAATGAGTTCCAAGCATGTTGGAAAGAACTTGGGATGACTGAAGACGATTTACGGCAATTTCAGGAACATCTTCTGGAGTGTCCAGAGGCTGGGCCTGTTATTCAGGGTACTGGCGGTGTTAGAAAAGTGCGGTGGGCACGCCAGGGGAAAGGAAAGTCAGGTGGTCTCCGTATTATTTATATTGACATCCGCAATCGGGAGACGATCTGGCTAATTACAGCATTTGGCAAAAACGAACAAGATAGCTTGAGTTCTGCAGAGAAAAAACATATTAAGGAGTTTGTTAAATCCTTGTATGGTGAGGAGGAGCAATGAGTAAAGCGTATGCAAGTATCATGAAAGGGCTTGTAGAAATAAAAGCCCACAATGAGGGGAAACTGCAACTGAAGACTTCAACCCTGGAAATAAAACCCCCACCGAGATGTGACGATACTGTTGTCAAGAACCTTCGTGCGGATCTTAGGCTTTCACAATCGGCTTTTGCCACGGTTATGGGAGTTTCCAAAAAAACCGTGGAAGCATGGGAATCGGCTCGAAACGTACCCAGTGGTAGTTCCTGCCGCCTTATCGAGGTCATCAGCAAAGATACATCCATACTGGAACGGGAAAACATAGTAATTTCGTCGTGATATCGATCCAAGACCCCCCGAATCAAGCCACAAGCAAGGAAACGGGCAAGTTTCTGGACGGGAGGATGTAGCAGTCCTTCGAGAGCAAGACCCATGGTTTGAGTGGTGTTGTACAAGAGCAAGATTTATGGTTTCTGCTGTGCCAAGCTTTACATGTAGAATCAAGATGAGGAAACGAAATACTATTTTAAAGGTTTTAGCATGAATTTTGAATGGGATCCGGCAAAAGCTGAAATAAATCGGTCTAAACACGATGTCAGCTTTGAAGACGGGAGATAGTGTTATGAGTGATATGCTGGATGAATATGACTTTTCCAAGGCTGAACGCGGCAAGTTCTACATTCCACAAGAAGAAATACGATTGCCTCACTATTTGCCGCCATCTCTGGAGCAGAAGTTGGCATTGCTGTCCAAAACGAGCGGGAAAAGCCGTGATGCCTTGATCAATATGGTTCTTGAGAATGAATTGGACCTTCTTCTGACGGTAGCAAACTAACCTGTTCAACACCATGATCCCCGGGTTCAACCACAAGTACACAGGCAAGTTTTTAGACGGGAGAATGTAATGATGACCAGACTGTTCGATATCCTGTTCTCGCTTATGGCGATGGTACTGCTTCTGCCCTTCATGCTGCCCGTCATGATAGCCCTCAAGCTTTCAGGCGAGCACTACATCTTCTACCGCCAAAGCCGGGTCGGCATCCATGGCCGGGACTTTGACCTCTTCAAATTCGCCACCATGCTCCTGGATTCACCCAACCTGCCTGGTGGACTATATACAGACAAGAACGACCCCCGCATGCTGCCCATGGGCCGCTTCCTCCGCAAGACAAAGATCAACGAGCTACCCCAGCTTATCAACATCTTTGTGGGGCAGATGAGCATCGTCGGCTTTCGCCCCACCGTTCGCCAGCACTTTGAAGGCTATCCGGCCTACGCCAAGGAAAAGCTCTACAACGCCGCCCCAGGCCTCACCGGCATCGGCTCCGTAGTATTCAGGAACGAAGAAGAAATCCTGCAGAACTTTGCGGATAAAAAGGCCTTCCACCAGAACGTCATAGCGCCCTACAAGGCCGCCCTGGAATGCTGGTATGTGGACCACGCGGGGCTGTTCAACTACTTCAAACTCATACTGCTGACCGTCGTCTCGGTCCTGAACCCTGCTTCCTCAGCCTGGAAGACCTGGTTCAAGGATTTGCCCCCTGTACCCCCGGAACTGGAGCCGTACATCTAGACGTCCTGGATTGGTTCCCAGGGCCTGATATACCCAGGTTTTCTTGTTCCAATACCGATGGAATAATAACTGGATAATTTCAACAGATACGTTTAGAATATCACAATGATTCCACGTAATGACACAGCCCATTTGGTGGAGCAGGCCGGCAAACATACACTGAGCATACTCCTGGGCAGCCGGCAGGTTGGCAAGTCAACCTTGCTCGGCATGATACAGGCAGAACTCGGGCTTCCAGCGGATGTGTACAACCTTGAAAATCCCCTGCATCTGGCGCTGTTCAACGAGGGGTATACCTCATTCATCCGCCAGGTACGCCACACCCTGGTTTTCATCGACGAGTTCCAGTACTGCAAGGATATTTCATCGGTATTCAAGGCCATATTCGACCTGAATCCCGACATCAAGGTATATGCATCCGGGTCATCATCCCTTGAGAGCCAGGCTCACCTCAAGGAATCCCTCGCGGGCCGCAAGCGTGAGACGATCATCTATCCTTTGAGCTTTGCGGAATGGCTTGCGGGTACGGAGCCAGCACTGGCTCGATTGCCCGGGGCCGGCGAGACAACGCGGGTCGATGATCTGGCTGCGTACAGGAATCACCTGGATACTTTTATGAGGTACGGCGCCATGCCCGGTATCGTAACCATGACTGACGAGATAGAGAGGCGGGAGTACCTGTCCGGCATATACCGCACGTATATCGCCAAAGACATCAAGTCGTTTCTGAATGACGAATCGGTGCTCTCGTTCAACAAGATGATTTCCTGGCTGTCGTTGAACAATGGCTCGCGACTGAACAAGAACAACCTCTCCGTGGTGGCGGGGGTGTCGGCGCGTCAGGTGGATCGCTACCTCGATGTGCTGCAGGGAACTTTTGTCCTGGCTTTGGTCCCTCCGCTCAGTACGAACAAGACCAAAGAACTCGTACGGACCAACAAATACTATCTGTACGACCAGGGCGTCATCAATGCCATCGTCCAGGATTTCAGGCCCACGGCGCAGCGACCCGACGCCGGCATGATCCGGGAAGCCTTTGTGTACTGGGAACTCCGCAAGACGGTTGACATTCGCTACAGCATCCGCTACTGGCGTACCGCCGATGGCAAGGAAGTCGATTTTGTGCTTGAACGTGACAGGGCGTTGCTGCCGGTCGAGGTCAAGTCCGGCTG
>CAZNCK010000001.1:65794-67015 GCA_964571545.1 uncultured Treponemataceae bacterium
CTGGAAAACCGGCAAGCTACCGCCGGGCATAAAGCACTTCTTCAGCTATTATCCAGAAACCCGTGCTGCGGTAGTGCTGTACGATGGCGCTGAAGCCATGGTCGAGTACGAAGGCCGGCGGGTCTACTTTGAACCCCTATACAAGGCCTCCCGGATTCCCGCGCTGCTTGGGGCAACACTACCATGATTCACCCAACCTGCCCACGGAACAGGTGCCGTACATCCAGGCATGTCCATATTCGTGTTACATTATTATGCTTGCATTATGCCGCTCGTATGCAATATTCCAGGACCGTGCAACCTGAAAACCATGCCCCCGCGCCACGTTGCCGTTGCGGGGGGAGAGGGATGCTTCTGTGGCAGGACCGAACGTAGATGGGGTTAATCCCTATATCGAGAGGATACGCAGAGAAAACAAGGTAGAAGCCGAATATGCTGACAGGCTCCATGCGGCAGCTTACGAAGAGGCATGGAGGCTAGGTCGTGAAATGGGCAGAGCGGATTCCAGCCTTGGGGAAGTAATACTCTTTGGCTCCGCCCTTCCAGGACGTGCCTTCAGGAGAGATTCCGACATTGATCTAGCCATCAAAGGCGGTAACAGAGTCTTGCTGGAACACGTGGTGGTGGACTCTTCTTTTGCAGTGGATCTTATTGACCTTGAAGACGCCCGAACGGGTATTTTGGAGAGCATCGAAAAAGAAGGAGTTGTAGTCTATGCAGCGCCTGAAAACTGATTTTGAGCGTCTCATAGCGGAACTCGAAGCCGATGCCAGGGATTGTCGCGCATTGGTAGAGGAAAACAAGCGAGCGCTTGGACGAATAGAGCGAGGCGCCGATGATCGCCTTGACTGGGCTGCCCTGGGTTATACCGTCCATAATATATATGGCGTGATCGAGAACTATTGCCTCAGGATCGCAAAGTTTTTTGAAAACGGAATCGGGCAGGATGCCTGGCACAAGGAATTGCTTCGCCGCATGACCCTGGCTATCGGTGACCTGCGACCTGCATTGCTGGATGATGAAGCGTTGCTTCTTATCGACGAACTCCGTTCATTTCGACACCTGTTCAGGAATTTATATGCGCGCCCCCTGGATCCCGAGCGGGTGCGGTTTGTGCAGGCTAAAGTAATACCGGCTTCCGAGGCGTTCTTCCGAGCGCATGAATCCTATGTCGTCAAGCTAACTACGATTGCTGAAAATCTGTAAGAAGTACCCGGATGG
>CAZNCK010000002.1:0-31845 GCA_964571545.1 uncultured Treponemataceae bacterium
GGCGCTCTATCTTGCGCTGGAGCAATGGGCACGCGAACGAGGGAGACTGTCGCTCAGGGCATCGTTCATCAGCAATGTCGATCCTGATGACGCGAACGGCGTGTTGGCCGGCCTCGACCCTGAGACCAGCCTTTTTATCCTGGTATCGAAGAGCGGCACAACCCAGGAAACGCTGGCCAACGAGTCTCTTGTCAAGGCGTGGCTGTCAAAGGGCGGCGTGGAACCGTCGAAGCACCTCGTCGCCGTGACGAGTGAAACGAGTCCGCTAGCCAAGAATCCTGGATACCTTGATTCATTCTATATTGACGACTTTATCGGCGGCCGGTACAGCGCCACGAGCGCGGTCGGAGGAGTGATACTGTCGATAGCGCTCGGCGCTGATACCTTCAAGGCGATACTGGACGGCGCGGCGGAAGCGGACAAGCTGGCGCTGGAGCCCGATCTGCGCAAGAATGCGGCAATGATGGACGCCATGCTAGGCATCTTTGAGCGTGACGTACTCGGCCGGCCGTGCGTATCCGTACTACCCTACTCCCAGGCGCTTTCGCGCTTTCCGGCCCACCTGCAGCAGCTAGACATGGAATCTAATGGCAAGCGCGTGGACAGGCAGGGAGCTGAGTTACGGGTACCCAGCGGCCCGGCCGTATTCGGGGAACCGGGAACCAACGGCCAGCATTCGTTCTTCCAACTGCTCCACCAGAGCACTGACATCATACCGCTTCAATTCATAGGCTTCAGGAAAAACCAGACGGGTTTCGATCCAGAATTCGAGGGTTCAACGGCGCGACGCAAGCTCAACGCCAACCTGGCCGCGCAGATCGTGGCGTTTGCGGTGGGTAAGGATGATACCGATCCCAGCAAACGCTTTCCCGGAGGCAGACCCTCTACCCTGCTCGTGGGTGACGAGCTCGATCCGGCGGCGCTCGGGGCGCTGCTTGCGCATTATGAAAACAAGGTGATGTTCCAGGGTTTTGCGTGGAACCTGAACTCATTTGACCAGGAAGGCGTGCAGTTGGGCAAAAAGTTGACAAGCACGGTACTCGCCAAGGGCGGGCCGTCTGATCCCGCGTTAGCGGCGTACGCGAAACTGCTAGGCGCGCTATGAGCATACCGTGCGTTGCGTTTACTGGAGGCGGTACAGGAGGACACGTATACCCGGGTCTCGCCGTAATAGAACGCCTGCGCGAGCGATGGAACGGGCGAATAGTCTGGATAGGCTCAGGCAAAGAAGTGGAACGGTCTGCCGTGGAAGCCGCTGGCGTCGAATTTTTCCCTATTCCCTCGGGAAAACTCAGACGCTCTTTTTCTTTTAAGAACCTGACTGACGTGTTCAGGATCCTGGCAGGATATTTCGTAGCCAGGAAGCTTCTCAAGGAGCTGTCGCCTTCAATCGTTTTCTCAAAAGGCGGCTATGTGAGCGTACCGCCTTGCTTGGCGGCGACATCATTGGGAATTCCAGTGTTCACGCATGAGTCAGACCTGACCCCGGGGCTGGCTACGAGGCTCAACGCAAAACGGGCCGACAAGATTCTTGTCAGCTGGGAAAAAACCCTGGGCTACCTGCCTGAGGCGCAGCGCGCGAAGGCCGCCGTCGTCGGAAATCCTGTGAGGGCGGCCATAGGAAACGGTGATCCGGCAAAGGGTCTCGCCTGGCTGGGCTTCACTCCAGGGCTGCCTCTAGTGCTGGTACTCGGAGGCAGCCAAGGAGCCCGGCAGGTAAACGAGCTGATTGCGGCAATATTGCCCGAACTTAACGGAAAGGCCCGCGTCGCACACCAGACAGGCCCCGGGCACGAACCGTGCAGGCCTGCGGACTCCGGGTACAAGGGCTTCGAGTTCGTGCGGGAAGAGATGGCTGACGTGCTGGCTGCCGCCGACATCGTGATAGGCAGGGCCGGGGCGGGCACGCTGTGGGAAGGGGCGGCCTCCGGCAAGGCGATGATATTCATACCGCTTGCGGGTTCAGGAAACCGGGGAGACCAAGTAGACAACGCGGAATTGCTCGCCGCAGCTGGCGCAGCTATTTGCCTGACGGGCGCAGCAGCAACACCGAAAACTCTGATTGAGGCGGTTTTGATGCTAGTCGGCTCGGCTGAAAAGAGAGCTGCCATGGCTATGGCAGCTCAGCGCACCGCCAGACCGGATGCCGCCGCCGCCATAGCCGAAATGATACTGGCACATATACACAGGGAGACCACATCATGAACACGCTGGATTACATACTCTTTGGATTAATCGCGCTGGCTGCCCTTCGATGCTGGTTCAGGGGAATCATAAGAGAGGTCCTGACCATGGCGGCAGTGGTTGGAGGACTACTCTCAGGTATATTCTTCTATAGACCGATTGGGACATGGCTATCCAGGATATATCCGCTTGGTGGCTTCGAGATAGTAGCGGGTTTCATAGCGGCCTTCGCCATCGTCTTCATTATTGTAAAGATCGTTGAACGTTCGCTCCGTAGCGTCCTTGAAAATCTGAACCTCGATGTTTTGGACAAGGTTTTCGGTCTGGCCTTCGGCATACTCGAAGGCGCCATCATTTCGATAATCATCATCATGCTCCTCAAGTACCAGCCGCTTTTCGATGTGGAATCGTTGCTTGAGGGTAGTTTCATGGCTCGGACACTGATACCGTTGATCGCGGAACGGTTGCCGGTAACCACCGAAACCGTACGATACCAGTTCTTTTCGAGAGGGGCGTAACGAGCGTGTTCGAGAATATTCTAGGCCAGAACGAAGCATGCATGCTCATACGCTCCGAGTTGGAGCGCAGGGAACTGCCGGGTTCCCTGCTTTTCGATGGTCCTCCACTCTCGGCCAAGCTCAGCTCCGCGCTGGAATTGGCGCGGGCGCTTTCGTGCGAGCGCGATGCTGAATGGAACTGCGCCTGCGCGCAATGTGTTCGGCACAGGACGCTCGTGCATCAGGATATATTGCTGTTGGGCCCAAAATCGTTCCGCGAGGAACTCGCCATAGGCGCGTCTATGATGGAACGCGCTCCGGGGATGGCCTCGCGTTATTTTTTCATCCGAGCTGCGCGAAAACTGGTACGGCGTTTTGACCGCGAACTCTACGAAGGTGAAGAAGGCCGATTGGCGAAAGCGTTGCCGCTCGTCCGAACCGTGCTCGAAGGCATAGATGCCTGTTTCCCCGCGGGATCCCAAGCGGGTTCTCCGTCGGGACTCGACGATGCTGCGGCCTCTAAGGATGCGGCTAAGCTCCTGCCGATATGCGTCAAGCTCGAAGATCTTCTGCCAGCGACAACCCCGGTATTCCAGATCCGCGCCATGGAATTCTGGGCGCGCCTTGCTCCATATGGCAAGCGCAAGACTATTATCGTGGAGCACGCGGATAGGATGCTCGATTCGTCGCGCAATGCCCTGCTCAAGATTCTGGAAGAACCGCCGGCACATGCCGTTTTTATACTGACAACCGACAGGCGGCAAGCAATGATACCAACGATACTCTCGAGAGTACGCCGTTACCGCTTCGGCCAGAGAACGGGCGATGACGCGAGGAAGGTTCTGGAGCGTATTTTCAAGGACAAAGAATCCGGTACGCAAAGCATCGGCGATTATATGTCGCGTTTCAGATCCTCGTCGTCCTACGAGATGGAGACGCTTGGCAAAAATTTCGCCGCCGCCTTGGCCGCGGCTGCCGAACGACGAGCCGGGACCTTTGTCGACGCCCCCCTCTCGGCACTCGCATCGTCGGGCGGAAGTCTGGCTTCAGCCCTTTCTGCCGCCGCATCGGCAACGGCCAATTTCGGCTCTTCCGACGACGCCGCTTCATGGACCTTCCCGGCATTTCTGGATGCCGCGGGCGCTACTTTTGCGGCGCTGCTCCGCGAAAGCGGTTCCGGGATAGAAACTCAGCGCATAGCGGAACTGTACGCGACATTGGCCCGCGACGCGCTAATCCGGTATTCGTCATACAACCTGCAACCTGTAGCCCTCGCCGAACGACTTGCCGACGCGTTCGCCAACCAGACCGGAGTACCGCTCCCGTGAGAAAATTCCTAGAACGGGCCATGGAAAAAGTTTCCAGAATGAACGAGGAGTCAATACGCGGGCTCCTCCGTGTCCTGGCCGACGAGAACGAAAGACTCGACGCGGTTCTGGATTCGATGATGGACGGCATCGTTGTCTGCGACGAGGACCATGCGCCTATTCTTATTAACAAGGCCGCCGAGCGCCTCCTGCCGTTGTCGTCATCAGAGTTGTTTGACGCGCCGCTCTGGGAAAGCCTCCGCGACGAAGAACTCTCAACATTCTTTGACTCGGCTCTCAATGGCGAAGAATCAATAATAGACAGGGAATTCGCGCTGGATATAAAATCAGGTACCCGTATCCTCTCCATCAGCGTCACGCCTCTGGTCAGGGAAAAGCGCATACGAGGCACCTTGATACACGTCGAAGAAACAACCGAGAAGCGCCGCAAAGAAGCGAGGCTCCGACGCGCCGAGAGTCTCGCGTCTTTGACCACGCTGGCAGCGGGTGTTGCGCACGAAATAAAAAACCCCCTTGGTTCTATAAGCATTCACGTGCAGCTGATGCGCAAATCACTGAAAAGCCAGACCGAAGAACCGCTGGTACGCTATCTCGATATAGTTACCGAAGAGATTGACCGCCTCAACAGGATAGTCGTCGATTTTTTGTTCGCCGTACGCCCCATGGATATAGCGCCAATCAATGACGACATTGTCGCGGTCCTCAAAGAACTTGTTGAGTTCATGCATGTTGAAGTGGAACGCGCGGGCATCGTGCTTACCATGGAATCCGGCAAGAATATTCCGCTTATTCCTTTCGACAAACGCTACATAAAGCAAGCGTTGCTCAACCTCGTCAAGAATGCCACGGCAGCAATGCCCGATGGCGGAAAGTTGCGACTGGGGATAGAGGTCATTGGAGACGAGGTCAGGATCACCGTCGCTGATTCTGGCGTGGGCATACCCGAGGACAAGCTGGGTAAAATATTCGAACCGTACTTCACCACCAAGGAAAACGGGACAGGGCTCGGGCTTACGCTAACCTACAAGATAATCAAGGAACACGGTGGAGACATTGCTGTCGTCTCGAAACCCGGACAGGGGACTACCTTCACTATTACGCTGCCCATACCCCAGAAAGAGCACCGCATGATCACCGGAGCCTGTTCTGAAGATGAAGATTGCATAACGGATCAGATCGAGGCAGACGAGGAGTTTCAATGAGATTCACGGTACTCGTCGTTGATGACGAAAAAAACATCCGCGAAGGGCTTGGGGAATACCTGCGCCTGGACGGCTACGATGTGGCGCTCGCGTCGGATGGCAAGGAAGGTGTCCTGCTCGCAGACCGAGGAGATATTGATCTCGTTATAACCGACCTGCGCATGCCGGGACTCTCGGGCGGAGAGCTACTCAAACACATCACAGCAAGATACCCTTCTGTTCCCGTCATCGTCCTTACCGGTCATGGTACTGTTGAGGATGCCGTCGACGCGATGCGCAATGGCGCCTATGATTTTATCACAAAGCCTGTCAACCTCGACCATCTTTCAATACTCGTCAAGCGCGCCCTCGAGCGTCGAGAATTGTCAAGACGCAACGAGGAATTACTGGAGGAAGTGGAGACGCAGCGAAGAGTCTCCAGCATAGTCGGCAAGAGTCCGGCAATCCGGCGCATCTTCGAATTGGTCAGGCGAGTGGCGCCAACCAAGGCCAGCGTCCTGATTACCGGCGAATCAGGGGTTGGTAAAGAACTCGTAGCGGACGCCATCCACAACCTCTCGCCACGAGCGGACAAACCGTTCATCAAGGTGCATTGCGCGGCCCTTGCGGAATCCCTCTTGGAGAGCGAGCTGTTCGGTCACGAGAAGGGCTCTTTCACCGGAGCGCAAGCACGCAAGAAAGGACGCTTTGAATTAGCGCACGAGGGAACATTGTTCCTTGATGAAATAGGCGAAATCAACCAGAACGTCCAGATCAAGATACTGCGTGTGCTCCAGGACAAGCGTTTCGAGCGCGTCGGAGGAGAGAACACGCTGGAATCAGATGTTCGCGTCGTCGCAGCCACGAACAAGGATCTCAAAGAGGAAATAGCGGTTGGAACGTTCAGGGAGGATCTCTATTACCGGCTCAACGTAGTCAACATCCACGTGCCGCCGCTCCGTGAACGCAAAGATGATATACCACTGCTTGCCGGTTCCTTCCTGAATGAATTCGCCTCCGACAACGGCAAGTCTATCATAGGATTTGATCCCAAGGCGCGCGCGGCGCTCTACGCCTACTCCTGGCCGGGTAATGTACGCGAACTGCGGAACTGCATAGAAAGCGCGGTAGTGATGGCGTCAGAGGGCTTGGTCACTATCGACGACCTGCCCCCCGGTGTCCGCGCCGGCGCGGAAGATAGCGTCATCCGGGTACCGCCTGGCTCGAGCCTGGCCGATGCGGAGCGCATCATGATACGCGAGACCTTGGCGGCGCAGGCCGGCAACAAGAGTCGGACCGCGGACATCCTCGGGATAGCCCGCAAGACCCTGTACCAGAAAATCCAGGATTATGGCCTGGAGCCTTCTGGTTGAACAAGGATTTTCAGGATACCTCCGCGTGATAACTCTGGCCGGAGATGGAGGCCAGGGCGCGGAGTTCCTGGAGCAAAGAATACGCGGTAGCTCTCCTGCGAGGATCAAGATCGCTTTTCGCGGCTTCAAGAGTCGCGGAGAAAAGACCGTCGCGGGTAGCCTTGGCTGTTTCGAGTATTGCATTGCGGAGCTCAGGACCGCCCCGATCATACGCGCCCGCTATCTCGCCTGCCCCCTGAGCCAACCCTAGCACCGCGGCGGCCCTGACGCATGACGCAACCACGGCTGGTTCCTGGTCGTATAATCCCTTTCTGAGAAAGACCCAAGCGCTGCGCTTGCCCGAGAGGCCGAGCCGTTTGGCCGCCAACCGCCGAAGCTCAGGTTTGGGATTGTTCGCAAGTTCCGCCCCCAGCGCGAACAGGTCGACGCTGTCCGGTTCTACGAGCAGATTCACTGGAGCTCGGGGATGATCCCGCTCCCGAATCGACAACGTGGCGTATGCTTTGGCAACAATATCGAAGCGGCGCGCGGTCTGAGGATCCTTTGAGGCATCCGGATGCAGCTTGAGACTCAGATTGCGGTAGGCCTGCTTCAATTCTGCCGACGGCGCCCCCGGCTCAAGACCAAGCGCAAGATACATTGCTCGGTCGCTCATCGAAGGTCCTTCTCTGAGGATCGCATTCCGGAGCCAGGAAAGCGCAACTCGGAGGCGTCAACCTGCGGCGCATCAATGAGTGTTGATCGAGCTGACAATTCTGACAACAGCCCCTCCAGTAACGTAGCGGTCATGACCGCTTTCTGGTCGTCGCCTACACACGCGGGTACCATGGCGAGAACCTCTTCGAGTTCCTTTGCCAATGCCGCATCGACAGTGAGGCCCGCGGCTTCACGACGGGCTATCTGGGCCAAGGCCAGCACCCTGTCCTGCGGCGACCGGGAGTCAAGACCACCGTCAAAGACCGCGATTGATTGCTCGACGCCCGTGTCCATATCTCTGGCACGCACGATCAGCATATCCCCTTCGTCGATGGTGAATTCCACTGCTATCCTAGGATCGCCCTTAGGGGCTTTCCGTATGCCCGGCAACAGGAATCTGCCTATTGAAACGCCAGAAGCGGCCGTTGGTTCTTCGCCCTGGATGACATGGAGTTCTACTGATCGCTGGTAATCCTCGACCGTGGTGAATAACTGCCGTCCTACCGCCGGTAACGGTTCATTTTTTTTAATCAGGGGTATGAACTTGCCGTTGTCGATTTCAAGCCCGAAGGTTCTTGAGCAGACATCGGTAAAAGAGAGTCCGTTAAGACGCCCTTCTATCCTAGCGGCCTCGACGGCGGCTCCTAGAGCCACGATTTCATCGGGATTGACGCGGGGATCGGCTTCGCGGCCCATCGCTTCACCGAGTAGCCGTCTGGCCATCGGAATCCTGCTTGAGCCGCCGGACAGCACGAGCGCTCCGATATCGGACGCCTTGACGCCCGCCGATCCGAGGACTCGTTCCACGAGATTCATGCTCCGAGTTATGAAGGGCGCCGCGATACGCTCAAAACGGCGTCGATCGAATTTGACGCTGGGGTGGACGAGTCCATCAGGGCCACGGAGAAAGGGTACCGCAATCGTAGCCTCATCGCGCGTCGAGAGTTCAATTTTGGCTTTTTCACACAGGTCGACAAGCAAGCGAGAGAGGTACTGGTCCGAATCAGGGTCAATGCCGAACTCCGCCTTGAATCGGTCGGCGGCATCGCGATACATCGCGGCGTCGATATCCATGCCGCCCAGAGCGTCGTCGCCTTCGCTCGACAACACGAAGCACGAGCCGCCCTTGGCCCTAAGCACGGTCGCGTCGAAGGTGCCACCGCCAAAATCGTATACGAGTACAAGGCGGTCCTGGTCGTCCTTGGCCGACACCCAGGCTCTGGCAAGAGCCGCGGCGCTGGGTTCGTTCATGATGCGTTCTGCCTTGAGTCCCGCTCGGCTCGCCGCAGCCCTGACAGCTCGACGCTGGGGATCGCCAAAGCGCGCGGGAACGGTAATCACGGCTCTGTCTATTTCGAAGCCGAGGAAGTGTTCCGCGTCAAGTTTTACCTTGGAGATTATTGCCGCGGCCGCATCTTCAGGCGCATGAAGGCCGCCGCCGAATTCGGCGGTTTGGGACTTGCCGAGCAAACGCTTGACACCGAACAGAGCGGAATGCGGGTCTGCCAAAGCCTGGTTTCGAGCGGAGGAACCTACGAGGAGTTCACCAGAGTCAGATACGGCCACCACGGACGGAGTGGCGCGTTCCCCTCTTTCATTGGGCACAATAATGGGATTTTCTCCATCCATCCATGCGCACAATGTATTGGTGGTACCAAAATCGAGTCCTATCACTCCGCGCACGGCATCATTCCTTCGATCTGGCGTCTCGCTCCCGTTCCATTGAAAGGACGAGGTCCACTTCTGTCATGGTTACCCCGAGGCGTGCCGCGATAATGTCGCTAGAAAACCCTCTGCGGGACAGCGATACTACCTTATCGGCGAACGGTTCCTCTATCGGAAGAGGTTTTTCAGAAAAGCGGATAAACGGCACCAAGGGTTCCACTACCGGGATTTGCTTGGGTTCAGTGGCCCGTCCGAGCCGATCGTAGACGGTGTCATCGGGAAGGCGCCGTGTTCGTTCCTGTCCTAGAACCGCAATACGCTTGTCCGCTTCGGCAAGAAGATCCTTCAGAGCCGAGAGTCGGTCTTCGAGTACCGTCACATTCCTGTCGGCGCTTGAATCAAGTTCGATGATGAGCGCTCCAATTTCCCGTCGGACCCTGCTGATTTCTTCGTCCGAGCCCAGGAATCGGCGAACGCTGGCACGGGTCCATAGTATGAGGAAAACCGATACCAGAATTTGTAGTGCGACGATACTGAGTATGGAAGTCATAGCTTACCCTGATATGTCGATATTGCCGCCGAGGGCCGGATCGCGGATTGTTTCAACATCCTTTTTTGACGATTTATCTTCTTCGCGTTTCTTTTCGCCAGCATTGCTAGGCATCCCCGATCCGGATTCATCGCTGATAGATTCAGTAGCCGTTTGATCGTCTTTAGGCCGCTGGATAGCCTTGGCAGCCTCGTCGGCGATCCGCTTGACCTGAGTATTGTGCAGGTGAACATGCAGCAAGGCGCCGTCCTTCTCGGCGGCCTGCTGTTTGCCAACCTGCCCAAGCTGAACGAAAAGGGTCTGCAGATCAATCGGCTTGATGGGCATCCGGGGGCCCTTTCTTAAGGATTTCGTCATCGAATTCTTCATACTTGGTAGTCTTGACCATCATATTTTCAAGATAGAACGTTAGCCCCTTATACTCGTTTTTAATTTTTTCATGCGTGTCCCTGATGACGATTTCAGTACCCGGATAAATTTTCCCTGAAACGCTGACCTTGCCTTTTACCTTGAGATTGTTCAGGTAGGCCTGAATCGAATCGTATTCGGATTTCAGCGAAGCCGTTTCATTGGCCAAGTCATCGCGCTTGTGAATAAGCTCGTCGAGTATCGCTTGCTTGTCGTCGGGCAGAGTCTTCCGCTGGCGCTTTGTCTCGTTCATGGTGTAAATATTCTTGTCGAGCTCGTCGATCTGACGCTGTAGTATCTTCTGCTTTGCGTCAAGTTCATCCATCTTGAGTCTGCTCTTGGGATCGCTACCGACTTCAAGGATGGTCTCGGCGCCGCCGCTTGGCGAGCCTATGGACTTTGCGTTGATCTCTTCACAGGCGCGATAGCGACCGCCAATGATAGACGCATGCTTCTGGCCTGAACACACGATACGCTTCTCAGCTGTAACTTCCGAGTTTATTATGCTAGTCGTTACAATGACATTCTCACCGGCTATGACTTGAGCGTTCTCTATGAACTTGGCCCAGACATTTTTGCCGGCCGTGACGGTTCCTGACCCCTTGCCTGTTATGCCCTGGTGGACAATGACATCGCCCTCGGCGCTGATTTCTGCCTTGCCTACGCTACCGCGAACCTCGATATTACCCGTTGCCTTTACCGAGAATCCATCCTCTACGTTTCCTACCACAATAATGGTGCCGAGGAAGAACTGGTTGCCAGACTTCAGATCGACGTCACCGTTGATTGTATACACGGTTTCGACATTGATCTTGCTATTGATGTAGGTTGCCTCGCCATTGACATCGGCGATGATTATGAGGCCGTCGTCGCTGGCATGGACGTTCTTGCCAAGCGGAAGAGGTAATTCCTTGCCGTTTTTTGATGGAAGCAGCTTGCCCGTTACCGTACGGCCGGCAACACCCTGCTGGGCCGGGATTTTTTTTGCCAAGGCCTGACCCTCAACTACATTCTGGACGAGATGAAGTTCCTTGTAATCGACCTTGCCGTTTTTTTCCTCAAGGTTGAGTTTTGAACGATCCGTCTCGAACAGGAACTGTATTCTTGCATCCTCTCCGTTTGCGGGACGCTGTCCTTGGGCTACGAGTATGGGTTCCTTATAACGCGGCGCATCCTCGAGGCCCTGAAGAGCCTCCTCAATAACGCCGAACACAACCTTATTGTTGCGCAGATATGCGAGTATTACTTCTCTGGAGAGATCACAGCCACCCGGTTGTGGAGGCGTCATGACTACGCGCGCCTCCATCTCCTGGGAACCCAGCTCAACGGTAAGCAGAGCGTCAGCGGCGGGGTTAGCGATGAACGAACCGACCACTACCCATTCAGAACCTGCCGCCTTGACGGTTTCCCTGACAAGAGCCTCATCAAAGTCATGGATAGCTCGGGCGTGCAGTTTTTCTATGGCCTGCTTTTCTGTGGCTCGCTTACCCTTGCCCAGAGGAGTGGTGACCTTGAGCAAGGCGCCATCAGAGGCCAACCTGACATAGATATGGCCATCAATGTTTGGTTGCAAGGGTTTCAACTCGACGGCAATATCGAGTCCGTGTTCAAAGGACTCATCGAAGGCTTCTTCTACCTTCTGTTTAACCGCGGC
This sequence comes from uncultured Treponemataceae bacterium, assembly GCA_964571545.1. Lineage (GTDB taxonomy): Bacteria > Spirochaetota > Spirochaetia > Treponematales > UBA12059 > SZUA-370. The sequence continues at coordinate 11,537 of CAZNCK010000002.1, forward strand.
CTCATAGGCGCTGATTTTCCAGCGCTTGCTTCCCAGGCCCATGATACCCGGAGAGCCTTTCTCTATAATATCGTACTCGAGGCGAACGACAGGACAATCCAGTTGAACAGCCGCGTTTTTCAGGGCCTCTTCTATCGTCGCGCCTTCGGCAGTGATGGAACGTTTGTCTCCATCTTCATCCAGGTAACGGCGCATAAGCTCACGTACAGCCTCAAAACCTATGCGCGCGGCCATTTAGACGATTCCCTTGCGGTAATGGGTCAACTTCGCTCGCAACCTGAGGATGGCTTTGGTATGCAGTTGACTTATTCTTGACTCAGTAACCTCAAGCACCTTGCCGATTTCCTTGAGCGTCAGCTCCTCGTAATAATATAGAACGAGTACTTTTTTCTCTTTTTCCGGTAATTCCTGAATGGCCTGAACGACGACACGCCGTATTTCGTCCCTCTCTATGATCGCATCGGGACTGAGGCTCGTAGGGCTTTCAATGCTGTCGCCTATAGTCATGTGCTCGGCATCGTCTGCCGTATACCAGATGTCGTTCAATGAGAGCACAGAAGTACTAGAGATCTTGAGCATTGTCTTGGCAAACTCGTCTTCGTTCATCCCCAGGCATTCGGCAATTTCTTGATCGGTAGCCGGGCGGCCTAGTTTGGCCTCAGTAGCCACAATGGCTTCCTCTATCTCCTTGGTCTTCTGGCGAACAGACCGGGGCACCCAATCTATGCTTCGCAACTCATCAAATATGGCGCCTCTGATGCGCGTAACGGCATACGTCTTGAATTTGACATTCTTGTCGGGGTCAAATTTATCGATTGCGTCAATAAGGCCAAAAACGCCGAATCCGACGAGATCATCGAATTCAACGGAGGCCGGCATATTGGCGGCGACTTTGCCTGCCACATATTTGACCAAGGGGGCGTACTGTTTAATGAACGACTCGCGAATGAGGGGATCTTTGTTCCGCTTGTACGCGGCCCAGAGTTCTTCTTCGCTGTGATGGTCCAGCAGGGAATGATTCATATATTATTGCCCTTTCTGGTCTCTACGAAGTAAAGTCTGAACAGCCTTGGCCAGTACCACGGGATCTTTTCCCCGGTCCGGCGATCCAGCCGTCGGCATCGAGTCAGAAACGCCCATGTATCTAGAAGCGTCGCCGGCGGGCGAGCCGCCAGACGAATCAGACAGATCCGATCCGCCGGGCTGTCCATCAGAAAATGATTCACTGAAACCGTCAAGATCCGGTAAGGTATCAAGCTCGTCAAGGGCGACCGAAGGTCTGGGCGCTGTAGTACCTTGTGAAGATGAATCAGCCGGGTCATTAGAGATCAGAGCGTCCGCACGCAGATTGGCTACCTCGCGCGCAAGTTCTCCGGACTCGACCGACTGCGCGCTGATTCCAGACATGAACGAAGCGGAATCAAACGACTTCGAGGTTCCATCCGCCTGAGTCGCAGTTTCAAGTCTGTCTTCTTCGCCTCCAGGCAATACAATATCCACGACCGACCCCATGGTACCGTCGGAACCGAGTTCCTGTGGTGGACGAGCCGTCTCATCGAACAAATCGGGAAGAAAGCGCTTGAGCAACCACAACGAACCATACGAGAGGCATGCAAAACCTAGGCCTGACAAGAGGGCGCGGAGAAAAAGCGTACCAAACGGCACGCGTGAAAATAAGGCGACTATGACCGAAAGGGCAAATGCGCCAAGTCCCGCCAAGGCGGACGCGCGAATACTCGAGTCCACCGTCTCAGTACCCTCCCATAGCCAGCAAGATTAAGGCATAAGCCCTTGTCTCGTCAAGGTTTGGCTTGGTAGGAAACGTTGATGCTATTCCTTGGCGAACATCTTCTTGATGAGCCGCCCGATTCCCCTGTCATCGACGAATTCCGTCTTCTCGATCCGGCTCACCAGGTGCTGTACCGATATTGCGGCCTTGGACTTGGGATCCTGGACGATGAAGGGTTTCTGTTTGAGAACCGACTGTTGGACTATTGGATCTTCGTAAATACAGCCGAGATACTCGACCTTGAGGTTGAGGAACTGGCTGGAAATATTGATGATACGTTCCGCTACCTTGCGGCCTTCGGTGACATTCTTGACGCGGTTGACGACCAGCTTGAGGCCGATATTCAGATTCTCGACCTCCGTGGCTATGATCTTTATTATGCCATAGGCATCCGTTATCGCGGTTGGTTCGGGAGTCGTGATGATGATTGCGTCATCTGCGGCGGCGACGAATGACAGTACGTTGCTGGAGACGCCGGCGCTCGTATCTATGATGATGATATCGACATTCGTTAGCGCGTACAGCTCGGTGATGAAGTTCTGCCGTTCTTCCTCGTTTAGGTTGGCGATCTTTGAAAAACCCGAGGCGCCGGCGAGGATCTGGATGCCATATTCGGTATCCAGAATGATCTCCTTCATTGTCTTTTGTTTGCGTATTACATGGTAAAGGTTGTATTTGGGTATCATATTGAGCATTATATTTACATTGGCCAGGCCCAGGTCGGCATCCATCACCATGACGCGCTTGCCGATGCGGGCGTAGGCGATGGCTAGATTAACCGACAGATTGGTTTTACCCACGCCGCCCTTGCCGCTCGCAACGGTGATGACGCGCGTTTTCTTCGCGGGCTGCTGCCCCTGCGGTTTGGCGTTCATCAATTCACGAAGCTTTTGAGCCTGGTCTTCCATAATTAGATACTCCACGGGTTCTGGATCAGCAGTATTGACAATCAGGGCTTATTCAGCGCGAAACTGCACCGTACCTTGCTTCTAGTTTCGGTCGATTTGGCCTGAAACCTTCGAGATTCATTAGAAATCGTAGCGGATGGGCCGGTGAAATATCCTGAGGCACCTTCTGGCCATCGGTAACCCAGGCTACAGCCTTGTCAGTTTCTGCCAGAGCGGACAGCACGTTACCCACCCTGCCCGTCTCGTCCATTTTTGTCACGACTATGCCGCGGTACCGGAACGGCTCGAACTGCCTGAAGATATCGAGCATGTCCTGCGTTTTTGTCGTCGCCGCAACAGAAAGGTATACCTCGGCGGAAGGGCCGCAGGCGTCCAGTATCTGCTGCATCTCGGCCAGCCTGACAGCGTCCCTAGGGCTTTTGCCTATCGTGTCTACCAGTATCAGATCGGTATCACGGTACATCGCTATCGTCTGCCTGAGATCCTGGGCCGTCTCAACCACGGAAACCGGCACGCGCATGATGCCAGCGTACTTTTCGATCTGCTCCACCGCGCCTATCCTATAACTGTCGATGGTGAGCATGCGAACCGAGCCGGCAGGTAGTCCGCCGATGCCTAAGCTGTGGAGCGCCGCGAGTTTTGCTATCGTCGTGGTCTTGCCGACTCCTGTGGGGCCGACAAGCACGAGCACGCGCGGCTTGACCGGCCTTGGAGTCACGGGAATTCGCACGGTGTCGCCTATCCACTCGAGGATAGACTCTTCCACGGCCTCATAGTCGTCCAGCGCATCGAGGCTGAATTCCGCCCTGGCGCGGGCCAACAGCTCGGTGCGGTACCACTGCGAAAAGTCATTGTCAGCGAGTATCGCATCCAACGAAGCGAGCGTCGGATGTTCTCCATCGGCGGGAGCCGGTCTGGCAGCAGATTCGGCTATTGAAACTTTGAGCGAGCGGACCTCGGTGAGCACTTCCTGGATGGCGCGTTCCTGGCTCACACGGTCGAGGAGCTTTCGTTTTTCTTCCTCGATGTCGGCCTTCTTCTTCTCGCCTTCGCGGACCGCGTCATCCTTAAGGTAGAAGGTAATCTCCACGCCTTCGCGCGCAAAGAAACCCATGAAGCCCCCCGAACGCACTGTCCTATGGCTCAGCACCTGGGCGCTCTCGCCGTATCGGGCCCGAACCTTCTCCAGGACCTCCCTATGGCTCGATCCTTGTTCCACCAGGTATTGCATGCTTTATCCTTCTATCCTGATTTCGCCGATGGCTTCTACCTGGACATCTGCCACTATCTCCGGCACGGAGAGTACGACGAGATCGGGTATTTCCCGCTCGGTGCTCGACTTGACGAGAGCCCGCGCGGCTTCTGAACATAGTATCACCGGGAAATGCCCCTGTTTTTGCACTGCGGAGACGGCGAGTGTCAGGGCCTTGATCCACTGACGCTGTACGGCGGGTTCGAGGGCGGACAACGCTCCAGCTGGCGTATCGACCCTGGCGTCAATTATCTTCTGCTCCAGGGCTGGCTCGATAGTCAGCACCCGTATGGCTTTGTCCTGGTCGGCATACTGGAGGCAGATCTGGCGTCCGAGGGACTGCCTGGCCTTCTCTACCAGAAAGCCGGGATCCTTGGTGATGCCGGAATAGTCCGCGAGGGTTTCCAGAATGGAGACGAGGTTGCGTATGGACACCTGTTCACGAAGCAGGCCCTGCAAGACCTTCTGTATCTCGCCGAGGGAGAGATGCTTCTGGGCGTCTTCCACGACGGCCGGATAATCCTTCTTGAGCGCGTCCAGCATGCCCTGGATTTCCTGACGGCCAAGAATGTCGGCGGCATAACGCTTGATTATCTCAGTCAAATGCGTGGCGATGATACTCGGCGCGTCTACGACCGTGTAACCGGCGCGCTCGGCCTTGTCGCGGACGTCTTCTGATATCCAGACCGCCGGCAAGCCGAACGCAGGATCCTTGGCGCGCTCGCCTTGTATCTCCTCGGAAACCCCACCGGGATTAATGGCCATATAGTAACCAAGCCGTATGAGGCCGCGCCCTATCTCGACGCCCCGTATCTTGAAACAATATTCGGACGGTTCAAGCCGCATGTTGTCTATGATGCGGATGCGCGGCACGACGAGGCCCATATCTATGGCGCTCTCCTTGCGAATACGCGTGACGCGTTCCAGAAGTTCTGCGCCCTTGTCCTTGTCCACGAGGGGGATGAGGCCATAGCCAAGTTCCAGGCTGATTGGATCCAGCGGCACGACGGGAGAAAGCTCCTGGGGAGAGTCTGACTTCTTAGCTGACCCTTCCGCCGCGCGGAGTTTAGCCTTGTCCGATTCCAGGACGGCCGTCTTGGACAGGTTCCAGGCAAGGTAGGCCATAGCGCCGGATAGGGGAATTAGTACGTACCAAGGAAAACCGGGAAGCAACGAGAGCGCGAGCATCGCGGCGGCGCCAATCCAGTAGATACGGGCATTCTGGGTAAATTGCTTGGTGACGTCGGCCCCGAAAGTACCCTGGCTGTTGGCCCTGGTCACGATGATGCCTGTAGCCACCGAGATGAGCAGGGACGGAAGCTGGGATATGAGGCCATCGCCTATCGTCAGGCCCGTATAGGTCGAGAGGGCCAGGGCAAACGGTTCCTTGTGCAACACCATGCCGACGATGAATCCGCCTATCAAGTTGATGACGCTTATGAAGATGCCGACGGTCACGTTGCCTGAGACGAATTTGCTCGCTCCGTCCATTTGTCCGAAGAAGTCAACTTCCCGCTGGATGTCATCTTTGCGTCTCTTGGCTTCCTCTTCGCCTATCGCGCCCGAGTTGTACTCCGACTCTACGGCCATCTGCTTGACGGGCATACCGTCGAGCGCGAACCTCGCGGCCACTTCAGCTATTCGGGTAGCGCCCTTCGTTATCACTATCACCTGGACGGCGATGATGATTATGAAGATGATGAAACCTACGACCAGGCCCTCGGAGCCGCCGGAACCGACTACAAAGGTACTAAACGCCTTGATGATGCGTCCGTCGAAATCAGCCCCCTGCGTCAGGATGAGCCGGGTAGAGCTTATATTGAGCGCAAGGCCGAATATGGTCGTCACGAGCAACATGGTCGGGAATATCGAGAAGTCCACGGCTCGCTTCGCTGAAAGAACGAGAAGGAGGATGAGTATAGCCAGCGCTAGGTTCACAGACATGAGCACGTCGAGAAGCACTGTCGGCAACGGGATGATGATCATCATCACGATTGAAATGGCGGCAATTGCCACCGTATAATCGGAGAGGTTAGTCGTGAACGTTTCTCTGAGTACTCGCCTGTTATCCGACATAATGTTCCCTCATGCTATCCTATAATGAAGGATTCAACAACGTGGCAAACCCGGAAGGGTCTGTTCACGTGCCCATCGAGGCGTACTTTGCGGCTACGCGTTTGTCAATTTTGGCGACGTGGGCCAGTATCTTGGAAATAGCGTCATAGTACGCCTCCGGTATCGCGTCGCCGACGTCGGCCTCGGCGTAGAGCGCCCTCGCTAGAGGCCGGTTCTCTATAATAGGCACGCCGCTCTCCTTGGCCAGCGTTCGGATCCTGAACGCCATCTCGTCCGCTCCTTTGGCCGTAACGGTGGGCACGGCCATGCTCAGGGGATCGAACTCTATTGCAATGGCGAAGTGCGTCGGGTTCGTCACGACGACGTCGGCTTTGGGGACGTTGACGGCCATGTTCCTCGACATGATGTCGCGCATCCGTTCCTTGAGCCTGCCTTTGATTACGGGATCGCCCTCGAACATCTTGCGCTCTTCCTTGACTTCCTGTTTTGTCATCTTGAGCCGCTTCTTAAACTGGATGCGCTGGAATATGTAATCGGGTACGGCGAGCGCGAGCAGGAGAATTGCCGCTTCGATGATGATGCGTATGATGATGCCGGCTATGAACACAACCGAGTTCCATATCGACGACGAGAAGAGCCTGGTAAGGCGCGGCATTTCAGCGGTGATATTCAGATACGCGACCACGCCTATGAGGACTATCTTGAACAGCGACTTTGCGAGATTGAAGAGCGCTTCACCTGAAAACAAGGTCCGCTTGAAATACTGGCCGAATTTTGGAACAATCTTCTTGAAGTCTGGCTTGAGTGGCTTGGTTGTAAAAAGGAATCCGGTCTGCATGATATTGCCAAAAACACCGGCAACCATCGCGATGATGGCTATAGGAAGGACAAGCCGGGAAAAATAGAACAAGAAGGCGCCCCCGAGGCGCCCCCCCTCGGTGACTGGATCGATTTCTATTGAAACCATGAAAAACCAACGCGTCATATCGCGGAGCGTTGTAAATATCCACGGTCCAAAGATCGACAGGGCCACAGAAGTCATGAGGAGGCCAATGGCAGCAACGAGGTCGGGGCTCTTGGGAACCCGGCCTTCTTCCCGTTCCTTCTTGAGCCTGTACTCGGTCGGGTCTTCGGTCTTGCCCTCGTCCTCAGGCGCGAACCACTGGAGGTGCACCTGGGAAATATCAAACAGCTCCGAGGAATCGCTCATGGTCCGGTTCCGGCGCCACGGACTGAGCCCTGAACGATGTTCGCAACGGTCTCGAATCCTGTATCAATGAGTCCTGAGAAAGCCTCGATCATGTACGGCATGGCGCTTGCCATCAGGAAAAACGCCACGAGGATGGAGATAGGAAAACCTTCGCTCAATAGGTTTATCTGCGGCGCGGCCTTGGACAGGAGTCCTGTCGCTACAGATACAAGTATGAGCGTGCCAAAAACCGGGAATGAAAGGATGAGCGCGTTCTGGAACAGCGCCCCGAGAGACCCTGCGACGTAGCCTAGAAAATCCGCCCGGCGAGCAAGCAAATCGGTCGCCCGCAATGCCTGGAAGCTGCCCCTGACGCCTATGAGAAAAAGTCGCTGGAATCCGCTCGTGGAAACAAATACGAACATCGCTATGAGGTTCAGAAACTGGCCGACGACAGGTATTTCTATCTGCGCGAGCGGATCGAACGTTTCCGAAGCGCCGAAGCCCATCTGTAACGAGAAAAATTGCCCCGCCGTGGTAAACGCGTTGAACACCATGGTCAGGAAGAAGCCTATGATGATGCCTATCATGGCTTCGCCAATCACGATGCCCACGAAGGCGCCGCCGGTGGCAGGCATGGCGTATCCGGCTTCCTTGACCCAAGGAAAGACAGCGGATGCCGCGAAACCCGCGAGTCCCACCTTGGCTACTTGAGGAATGCCATCGCCGGATAGAAGCGGCGCTGTCTCTATCATGGCCAAAATACGGACGGCTATTATGAAGAACAGATCGGCGTTGGCCAGAATCTCGTTCAGCACGTGAGCGGGTCCCTCATCCAGCCATCGAGGGGATCAACTCGAAAAGGCGGCGCGTATACTCGGCAAGATGCGTGAACATCCAGCCGCCAAGCAGGGCTAATACGAGCATAATCGAGGCGATTTTTGGAACAAAAGTCAGCGTCTGTTCCTGGATGCTGGTCGTGGCCTGCAAGATGCTTATAATTAATCCTACGATCAGCGCCGTGATGAGCACTGGAGCCGCCAGAATGACTATCTCGAGCACGGCGCCGGTCATGAGCGCCGCGGCCTCCGCAACATTCATACGCTATTCCTCATAAATGACTCGACGAGCTGTCTAACCATAAGGTTCCATCCATCTACAAGCACGAACAAGATCAGCTTGAACGGCGTTGAAATCATGACGGGCGGCAACATTATCATGCCCATGGACATGAGTATCGACGCCACGACCATGTCTATGATGATGAACGGAATATACAGCAAAATACCTATCTTGAAGGCTATCGTAAGTTCAGAAAGGATGAACGACGGTATGAGCACGTAGGTTGGCACGTCGGCCAGCGACTGCGGTTTGGGTAGCCCACGCATGCTCATGAACAGCCTGATGTTCTCGGGGTCGCTCCTCATTTGCGAATACATGAATATCCTGAAGGGCTTCTCCGCCGCCCTGTACGCCTCTTCAACGCCGATCTGGCCGTCGGCAAGCGGTTTTATCGATTGCGTATACACTTCATCGAAGGTAGGCCACATGATGAACATCGTAAGAAAAAGCGCGATACCCATCAGCACCTGGTTAGGCGGCACTTGTTGCAAGGAAAGCGCCCGTTTGACGAAATCTAGTACGATGGAAATACGCAGAAAACTGGTGACGAGAATGATCATGCTGGGCGCGAGCGACAGCACGGTCAGAAGTAATAGCAACTGCAAACTAAACGCGACTTCTTGTCCCGTCTGTGGCGAGCGGACTGCCAGGTCGACAAAGGGTACTACCGGCAGGTTTCTAGGAATCGCCGTAGTCGCGGTCGCGGCGCCGGACGGAAATGCTCTCTGGGCCGGCTGGGCGCTCGGTATCGGGACGCTCCTTGCTGTATCGGCCGGGCTCGACGGAAAAGTGCTAGCGGGCGCAGCCTGCGCCCACGCGCCGACCGCAAACGCCGTCATCATGATAGCTATATGCAATGCTCTTCGCACGAAATCCTCCAGGACGACGGGGCGTTCGCCAACGTGACAGAAACTCTAGAATTTTTTTAGGCGATCTTTCTGACGACTGAAGAAATCGCTGGGAACTGAGATAGCCGGCGCGCGCCCCCTCTTGCGGCCAAGGAGTTCGCCGAGCATCGAGGCAAAATCCTTGCGCGGAGTCTGCGGAGACTCCGCGGCCCTGAGCGCGAGCGCGTCGATGAGTTCCTTGTCCTTTATCTCCGAGATGAGCCCGATGGATGTGTCGGTGGATCCCACGAGCCAGGCTACGTCTCCTACCGCTACCACATGCAGGCTCCTGCCCGTGGCGAGATTGGTGGATGCGAGCACACGCAGGTAAGTATCGGTAGGAGCAACGGATTTGACAGAACGTTTGAGCAACGCGTACAGGCCATAGATTGCCGCTAGCACGAGCCCCAGCACGAATATCATGCGCAGAAAGTACGGCATGATGGAGGTACTCTCTGAAGTGTCTGTTGTGCCTACGGTATCGGGCAAGACCAGGGTAGTCTCGTCGATCGCGGCGGCGGGAACGGTCCCCGCCGCAGGCGCGGCCTGAGCGAACGCGGTGCCTGCAGAGGCGGCACAAAGTATTGCTAAGCAACAAAAAAGGATAAACCTGCGCATGTCACCTCCGGCGCGCATTGTACAATGAAGCGGCCGGAAACACAACAAGCACTGGGTCGATCGGTAAGTCGGAAACTGGTAAGGCTTGAACCCACGGGTCAGCTCAAGTCAGCCATGCGCTCCATTGGGGACACTATTTCAGTTACGCGCACGCCGAAGTTTTCGTCGATTACCACGACTTCACCCTTGGCTATGAGCTTGTGGTTGACGAGGATGTCTACGGGTTCGCCGGCGAGTTTGTCAAGCTCGATGATAGTGCCTTCGCCTATGCCTAATATGTCCTTTATCAACTTCTTGGTGCGTCCGAGCTCTACGGTAAGCTCCATATAGACGTCCATGATCAGACCGATATTACCCGATTCCTGGGCGGAGTGGCCGAGGCCAAGATTGGCAAACTGCACAGGCTGGACATTGGGCTGGGCCATGACGGGGGATTGGTACATGCCCTGCTGTTGCTGCTGCTGCATGCCCATCATCGGCTGCTGGTACATTGGCTGCTGTTGTTGCTGATAGTTCATCGATGGCATCCCGCCCATGGATCCTCCACCCTGGGACATTTGTCCCCCCATAGACTGACCGCCGCCCCTTGATTGTTGCGGCTGGGACTGCATGCCGGAAGCGAGGATGATATCCTTGGCAAAGCTCTGCGCATAGATTTCCCAGAGCTTAAACCGGGCGCCGGCTATGGACAGGTCGTAGGCCACTCTAACGAATTCACCGGCAGGAAAGCGCGCTATGGCCTTAGGTCCGAAGGCGCCGGCCGCGACATCTGATTGTATGGAGCGGTTGCCGGATTTCTCGGTGAATGCGTTGATAGCCGAACCTGTAAGGCTGGAAATGCACTCGGAAACTACGGAGACGGCCATCTCATCAAGATCGGTGAGAGAGTCGTCCTGGTTTGCGAGCGAGGCGATTTTGAGGGCCGTATCCTTGGGCACCAGGAATAGATGGTCTCCGGGAATTCCGCCGACCATGTCTATCTTGACGGCCAGGATCTCGTCGGGCAATGAAGGCAACATGCCGTCACGCGTCGTCGAATCGATCCTGGGCGCCGAGAACGTAGCGTCCTTCCCGGTCATCATCGATACGGTCTGAGCGTGCGTATCGCTCAGCTCCGCTAATATCGAATTGAAGGCCTGCAGGTCAGAGGCCGACAGGCCACCGGCTGAAGACTTCGGGGACGGCGAGCCGCCCGCGCTAGGATCGAGCCCCGCCAACAGGGAATCTATCTCGTCCTGGGAGAGAGCGCCGTCACTCATAAGAATCCTCACCTTCCGCGGCCAGCTCTTCGTATTCTTGCTGGCCGAGCTCCTCGAGCCTCTTGCTGATCTGAACAGCCATCTTCTTGCCGATGACGCCAGGGCGGCACAGGAATTTCTTCTTGTTGCCGACGTTGAGTACCATGGGATCGTCGACCTTGACGTTGTAAAGCCGAATGATGTCGCCGAGATTTAGGTTCAGCACGTCACGCACCGTGACCTGTATGCGCCCGATTTCAGCTATCACCGGTACGTCGATTGTCGATAGTTTTTCTTTAAGGATATTGAGATTTTCGGTGGTGGCGCCGCGGCGCACCGACGAGTACCAATACTGCGCTGAGAGCTTCGAGATGATAGGTTCGATGGTCAGGTATGGTATGCAGAGGTTCATCATCCCCTCGACATCGCCTATCTTCGTCTCGAGCGTCACAAGCACCACCATTTCAGTCGGCGGTACTATCTGTGCGAACTGCGGATTGACCTCGATCTGGGAAAGCCGGGGACGAAGGTCGATGACCTGGGTCCAGGCTTCACGGAGGTTGCCCAGGATCTTGACGATGATGCCTTCCATGACGGAATGTTCGATATCGGTCAGTTCGCGGGTAAGTTTGGAACCTTCGCCGGCGCCGCCGAAGAGGCGATCTATGATGGTGAAGGTGACGGCTGGGTCTATTTCCAGGATTATCTGACCCTTCAACGGATCCATGCTGACGACAGCGAGCGTCGTGGTCGTGGGGATGGACCGAATAAATTCCTCATAGGTTAGCTGATCCACCGAGGCGACGTGCACATTGACGAGAATGCGAAGCGAGGCCGATAGGCTCGTGGTAGTTAGGCGCGCAAAGGTCTCGTGCATGTTCTGCACCGTGCGCATCTGCTCCTTTGAAAACTTGTCCGGGCGCCTGAAATCGTATATTTTTATCTTGCGGGAGTCAGTCGCCGACTGCACCGTCTCAAGGGACGTATCGCCGGCGTTGATGGCGGTGAGGAGCTGGTCTATCTCGTCCTGGGACAGGACTTCGGTCATCTGTTCACTCCGCCTTACATAATTGCATAGAACAGCGCGTTTAGCAACGTCGAGACGCTATAATTGGTTCCTGGAGAAAGTCTGGAAATAGATATCTTTTATACCTGGCTTGGTGAGTATCCGGTTGAGCATCTCCCGGAGTTCTTCTTTGAGTACCCGTTCCTCATCGGGCATAAGCGCTTGAATGCTCTTCATGCTGAAAAAGTTGCGGAGCGCATCCTGGATCTGATACTTCCGCGAAGTCAGCTCAGTCTGAATTTCCTTGTCGGCGGGATCATAAGCCAGATTGAGCTTAATCATTACCGACCAAGGTTCCTTATCGATGGTGCTCGTCGTTATCTGGTCGATGGCAGTGAAGGTTGCCCAGATGGGAGTGGCCCTCTGGTACTCTTCCGACGTAGGAACCGTAGTCATAGGTTTGGCCTGACGATTGAGAAGACTCACCGTTACCACGACTATAACGATGATGAATATTACCGCCCCCAAGCCGATAGCTATCCACTTGAGCAGGCCGAGAATGGCTTTCCCGCCGCCTTTGCTCTTTGGTTTGTCAGCGACTTCAGGCGTCTCGCTGAAATCCGGTCCGCCTTTATCAAAATCATCGCTCATGGGTGCTTACCTCCGGTCATTATAGATGGCCCTCGTCTAATATGATTATATCGACGCGCCGGTTGTAGGCGCGTCCCTCTTCAGTAGCGTCGTCGGCGATGGGAACCGTCGAGGCGAGTCCCGATACCTGGAAACGCTGTTCAGGCACGCCAAAATCGCTCAGATAATGCAAAACGCCCAAAGCGCGCGCCGTCGAGAGTTCCCAATTTGACTGCCAGGGGCCAGCTGGATCGGTAGGGGCCGAATCTGTGTGCCCTTCTATCCTGAACTTCCGGCCCGCCAGCTCCTGCGACTTGAGGAGCTCGGAAAGCCGTATAAGCATGGCTCTGGTTTCTTCTATGTTTATGTCCGCGCTTGCCGGCCTGAAAAACGCGTCAGAAGCCAGTGAAATTACAATGCCGCGTTCGTCCGAGCTGATGCGGACCTTATTCGACTTGATCTCGGGCTGGAACAATGAAACAGCCTTTTTTTTAGCGGTCGCAAGCATCTTACCCTTTTCCATCGACGGCAGAGACATCACGGAATTGCCGAGTTCAGCCAAGCGACCGACCGAAAGTGAATTGCCGCCGGTGGAAGAACCCATGCCGATATTGGCGAGGCTCGATATCATCTGGTTCATCTGGGCTGGTTCTATCTCGCTTGTATCGAATAAGGCTATGAAGAAGCAGAGGAGCAGGGTGACCATGTCGCCGTAGGTGACGATCCATTCGCCGATACCGCCCAGGTTCTGAACTTTCTTCTTTCTTGCCATACCTTCGCCCCCTAGGCCGCGGGATGAAGCTCTTCAAGCTTCTTCTGGTTGGCGGGCGACAGGTACGCGGCGAGCTTCATCTGGAGGATATGAGGATTATCGCCTTGCTGTATCGATAGGACTCCCTCGATAACCATTTCCATCACCTTGGTTTCATCGGCATCCTGAGTGGCGAGTTTTCCGCCTATGGGAATGAACAGGAAGTTTGCCATGATGGCGCCGTAGAACGTAGTGATGAGGGCTACGGCCATGTTAGGGCCGATGGCGCTCTTGTCCTCCAGGTTCTTGAGCATGGCTATGAGTCCCTGAACCGTTCCCAACATACCGAAGCCCGGCGCCAGTTTACCCCACTGATCAACCATCTTGAGCTTGACGCCGTGCCGGTCATTCATCTGGGTAAGTTCGTTCTCGAGAATAGTGCGTATGACTTCCGGATCGGTCGAGTCGACGACCATGCGCAACCCACGCTTCATGAACGCGCTATCGATACCCTCGATCTCTTCTTCAAGCGAAAGAATGCCTTCCCGCCTGGCCCGCTCGGACAGTGAAAGCAAGGATTCCGCGACCTTCATTTCAGCGAAATCCGGAACCTTGAATATCTTGCCCATGACCTTGAAGATGCCAAGCGTGTCCTTGACGCTGTAATTGAGCATGAGGCCCATATATGAACCGAATACCGTCATGAATACAGAGGGAATATCTATATAAGTGCCAAGCGTACTTCCGGCTATGTAAATCGACGCTATGATTGCGAACCAACCGCCGAAAAAACCGATATACGAAGCAAAATCCATCCCCTACTCCTCGTTCTTGAATGCGCCGATAAGACGCCGGTATTCAACTATTCGCTCGATCACGATCTGAACACTTTCGAGGACGGTAATTCGCTTGCCAGACAGCATTGCAATCGACGTATCCGGAATCTTCTCAATATACTCGATCTGATGCGGATTAAGCCAGAACACAATTCCGGACAGTCTGGTCAGCTCTATCATCCTCGCCTCCGCGTCTTCATGTACTTACCTTACCTCTTGAGCTGCAGGAGTTCCTGGAGCATCTGGTCCGAGGTCTGAATCGTCTTGGAGTTAGCTTGGAAGCCGCGCTGCGTCACTATCATGTCGGTGAACTGCTCCGCCAGGTCGACGTTGGACATCTCGAGGGCGCCCGCAATGAGCTTGCCCTTGCCCGCGATACCCGAGGGGCCGATATTGGCCATGCCGGAGTTGTTTGACGCCACGAAGTTTGTCTCTCCGGTCTTCTCGAGGCCGTTGGGATTCGTGAAGCTGGCGAGCGCCACCTGGCCGAGCGTCCTCGTAGAACCGTTAGAATAGACGGCGGTGATCATGCCGGACTGGTCTATCTTGAAGTTCTCCAGGTAACCCATGCCATAGCCGTCCTGTTCGAACACCTTGGTGCTTGACGCCTCGGCGAACTGGGTTACGGTGCTCCTCACGCTACCGGCTACGCCTAGGTTGAGCGCGAAGTTCTGCCTGGTCTGCGCGCCGCCTTCACCGGGGGTGCTATTGGCAACATCGAAAGCGACGTTCATGGAGAGAAGGCCGGCCTCGCCGGAGGGGTTGCCCTGCCCGTCTACAACCCTGCGGAGCGTGCCGAGGTTATCGAACTCGACGGTGAAGGTATTGCCCTGGAGACCCTCGGGGGTGAGCCCGACGGCGACGTTGGCCGCGGCTGCGGCTTCAGGATCCACCACGACAGTAGCCTGCCACTGGTTGGGCTGTCCCACGACGCGGGTGAACTCTACACGCAGGGTGTGCTCGGTACCGAAGGAGTCGTAGACCTTCTCTTCCACACGCCAGGTGCCCTGCCTGACGGTCTCGGCGGCCGCGCCTTCGGGAATTTCTGGAAGGCGCTTGTCGAGGTTGCAGGCCAGGAAAACCTGCTCAGTGGCGCGTGCCGGATCCTTGGAGCCGACGGGAATAGTAAGATCGTTGAGGGCGCCCGAGGTGTTGAGTACTTCAACGCCATTTACCATTTCGGCGTTCCAGCCCTGGACTCGCAGTCCGTTGCCGGGATTAACGAGACGCCCGTCGGCGTCGAGGCCAAAGGCGCCGGCACGGGTGAACATCGTCTGATCGCCCTTGGCAAGCACGAAAAACCCGTTGCCCTGGATGGCGAGGTCGGTCATCACGCCGGTCGTCTGGAGAGAACCCTGGGTATGAATCGTATCGATCGACGCGATAGACATGCCAAGGCCAATTTCTTTAGGGTTGACGCCGCCGACTTCTTCTGTCGGCTTGGCGGCGCCGGACATTTGTTGGTACAACAAATCCTGAAAATTGGCGCGGCCTTTTTTGAAGCCGGTAGTATTAACGTTGGCTATGTTGTTGCCGAGCACATCCATGCGGACCTGGTGGTTCTGGAGGCCGGCGACGCCTGAATACAATGAGCGCATCATAACGGCGCCTCCTTACTCTTCGACTTTACTGACCTGTTCGAGGTCGTAGAATGAACCGTTGACCATGACCAGGGGGAATTCTCCACGAACGACCTGCGACACCTTGCCGTAGAGGGCCTTGTCTCCGTCCAGCACCTCGACGTTACGGCCGAGCAGTGACTGCGCCTCGCTGGAATTGAGGACACTGGACAGCTTGCCAAAACTGGATGCCATGTTGGTCATCTGTTCCAGCGACGAGAACTGCGCCATCTGGGCTATGAATTCCTTGTCTTGCATCGGGTTCGTGGGATCCTGGTGCTGAAGCTGGGTGATGAGGATCTTCAGGAAATCATCCTTGTCTAGATCCGCCTTGACTTGTTTGCCGCCGCCGAGTTCCTTGTTGAGCGCGTCGACCTGGAGCCTCGTCCTCGTCGCGTCAGTCTGGCTCATCCTTAGGTCTATATCCATGGATCGCTCCTTACCTTACACAAATACATCAAGCAGGCCATCGCGCCCTGCCGAGGCGAGGACTGGAACAGCCGCATCCAATTCCCTGAGCGAACGGCTCCAGAATGGACCGTCATCGTCACCGCGGGCTCCGTTGCCGTTGCCGCTATCAGTACCCGATGCCATATCGTTCCGTACCTCGACCTCAAGCGCCGTCGTCTCGAATCCGCTCTCGGCAAAGGCGTCCTTGAGCGCATCAAGCGAAGAGCGAAAGGCCTCTCCGGCGATATCGGACTCGACGATGATCTTGCCGCTTATTTGCTTTTCGGTCATTTTCAGTTCTATCTTGACGCCTCCGAGAGATTCCGGGTCCAGGCGCAGGCGGATTATGCCGGAATCGCCATGCTGGAGCACTATCTGCGCTGAACGCACGATATCCGAGGCTCCGGTCTGTAGACGGGAAGCGAGAGCCTCCGAGAAAGACTGCGCTGAAGCGGCGGGACTCTCTTTGGCCAAAACGACGGTTTTATCTGTTTCTCCGCCGGTCCTGGCTACGAGGCGACCGGCGAACGACGAGTCGGCATCGGCTCTGATGACGTCACCCTTCAGTGTATCGGCAGAAGATTCTCCCTCGGGACGAGACCGCGAGGCGCCCTGCTTCGCGGCGGCATCCAGGGCAGCCTTCATGCGCATATCGATGACGGTCAGCTTGGTGCCATTCCGGTCGGTTTCAGTGCGCGTTCCGACCATCTCGATACCTGCCCTCTCGCGCTCGTCACGGGCTCCTAATCCTGAATTTCCCGCTTGCGAGCGGAGCGCGACGCCCTTGTCCGCGGCGCTCAAGGTAGCGGCACGGGTCGCGGCCGCTATGACTGAAACATCAATGCCTTCTGCGGCAGTAGTGCCGGCACGCGGTTTTTCAGGCTTGGCAACGGCGTTCTCGTCGGATAACGCGGCTGTCGTCGCGGGGGCCTTTGCCAGGGGAATCGCGCTTGATACGGCAAGACGGTTTGCTTCCGGGTTCGCTCCAGTCCGATTGGCCTGGGCCTGCTGATCTATCGGGTTCTCGCCCTTAACCGACCGTCCATCGACAGCCTTCCGGGTTTCAAGCCGGGTGTTCTTGGCCGCAGAGGCTCTCATCGGCACAGTATCCGCATTGGCGTTAGGGGCCGCTTCCGCCTTCGCGGAGCGGAGACCAGCGAGCAACTTTACGAATGATTCGTTGACAGCGGCAAGCGGCTTCCCTGATCGGGCAGCGCGGTTGGAAGCTCCGACGCCGTTCTGTACGGCGGCTATACGTGGTAGCGCCAGCATCTATGCAGGCTCCTTTCGCGTCCGGCCTCGCCGAACCGCTTTAGGAGCGGTCAAGCGCTAGTCCAATGACGCAGGTTTCTCGTTCATCTTGCGTTGCAGCGTAGCGGAACGTTCCGCGGGCAGCAGCGATAGCCAGTACGCTACGACGGACGCCTCACCGGTCTGCGCCGCGATCTCTTCGACCGCGCGCAACACATCGATGACCGTCTGATCGTCGGACGCTACCAGGATCTTCACCGCATCGGCGGGCGGCATGCCGCTCAAGTACCTGGCATTCTGTTCGACGTTCGCTCTTCTATTCTCGTACCGTTCTGCCATTTGTTTGAACGAATTCTCACGCTCATCGAGAGTCTTGGCACGATCTTCGATTTCCTGAGCCATAGCCTCTATAGCCGACTGGCGGTCAGATGCTAATTTTTCGCGTTCCCCGAGTTCCTGGCGCATCGCCTCTACCGCTTCCAGCTGTTTGGCGAAACGTTCGTCGTCAAGCAGCGTGGGCGAATCGGCGGGCAAGGCAGTGCCAGTCCGCGTTCTAAGGCCCGCAAGCCTCAAGGCCGGGGCAAAAAAGGCCTTGGCGTCGACAACGCCTAGATAGTCGAACCAGAACAGCCCTCCTATGGCAAGGGCCAGTATCATGATGAGCATGACGACTATCCTGCCTAACCCACGCCGCTTACCGAACGATGCCATGGTACCCCTCTACCTGCGATCCGTTACTGAGAATGCCGGCTACGACGCGCGCATGCGCCCCGTTGGCCAGATCGTCCATAGTCTTCGTTTCTTCCCGCGAGACGGCCTTGTAATAGGCCGCCTCTTCGCGCTCACGAAGCTTGGCCACGAGTTCCTTGGCCTGACGAACCTTGACGTACTCGAGCCTGGCGGATTCCCGTTCCGTTTCGGCATAGGTCAGCGCTTTCATGAGCCGTTCGCGTTCCTGCGTCAGACGTACCGAGTACAACTCGCCCGCCCTGTGATCGGCGGCGTTGCCGCCGGGCCTGAAACGTTCCTTGGCCGCATCAAGCGTAGCGCGGGCGTTAGCCTCAAGCGACAGATTGAGTCGGTCGCATATGGCCGATTTCTCTCCAAGCTTTGCCTCTGCTACAGTTACAGCGTAAGCCCGCAGTTCGAGGACACTTTCCAGCCTGAACGCAAAGCGTTTCACGGAACATCCCCGATCGGCTCGACGTCAGGATTTACTTTGACCAGATGAGGCCTATGATCGGGCTCGGCAAAGGCCGTCAGCTCTGACTGAGGAATAGTCAGCCCCGCGATGTCACCGAGCCGCTTGATAGTATCCGCTATGGGCGCTTTTTCGTCGACAAGCTGCATCAGGAACGCCTCTATGGCCTGTCGCTTGGCGATAGCTTCGTCGATCCCGGGATTCGTGCCCTTGACGTAGGCGCCGATGTTTATCATATCCTCGGCTTCCTCGTAGGTAGCCATGAGCCTGCGGACGGCGCCCATGGCTTTCTGAGTTATAGGCCCCGTAACGGCCTGGGAAAGCCTGGAAATAGACTTGAGTACATCGACAGCCGGATAGTGGTAGCGCTCCGCGAGCTTGCGCGTCAGCACCACATGGCCATCGAGTATACCGCGCACCGTATCGGAGACGGGTTCGTCCATGTCGTCGCCATCGACGAGTATCGTGTAGACGCCGGTGATGGACCCCTTCTGCGAAGTGCCCGAGCGTTCCAACAGCTTGGGCAGCGAATCGAAAACGCTGGGAGTGTAGCCCCTGGTCGTAGGCGGCTCTCCTATCGCAAGGCCTATCTCGCGCTGGGCCCTCGCGAAACGGGTAACCGAATCGAACAGTAGGAGCACGTCGTTGCCAAGGTCCCTGAAATACTCCGCTACGGCTGTGGCGACGTAGGCGCCGCGTAACCTCGCCAGAGGAGGCGTATCTGAAGTGGATACGATGACCACCGAACGCGCGAGACCCTCCTCGCCCAGGTCGTTTTCTATGAATTCGCGGACTTCGCGACCGCGCTCCCCTATCAGCGCGATCACGTTGATATCGGCGTTGGTGTTGCGGGCCATCATGCCCAGCAGGGTCGATTTGCCTACGCCCGATCCCGCGAAGATTCCGATGCGCTGGCCACGACCTAGCGGCAAGAGCCCGTCGATGGACCGGACGCCTGAGCTGATGCGGTTTTTTATACGCTTGCGTGTCATCGCGTCCGGCGGTATAGCAACGGCGGGATAATAATCGGGCGACGCGATATCGCCCTTGCCGTCCGCTGGCCTGCCCATGGAGTCCAGGACGCGCCCCAGCAGCTTGCCCGATACCGGAACACGGAGCATCTCGCCCGAGGCTATGACGATGCAGCCCACCTCTATGCCATCGAGCCCCGAGTACGACATGAGCTGCACGGTCTCGCCGCGCAACCCGGCCACCTCGGCCCAGGCCACGGTTCCGAGCCTGGGTATGAGTATCTGGCACAGTTCACCGACCACGGCCTGAGGACCGCGGCTCTCCACGAGAAGACCCTGTACCTTGACGACCTTACCTGTGTATTTGATGGGGTCGGAGCGGTCGACGACATCCAGGTATTTTCCGATAAGATCCACGGCCCTACTGCGCCTTTCCCCTCGCCTTAATAGGCGAGATATCGAGGATCTTCTCCTCGAGTTCGTGGAGCTGACTCTGGATGCGCGCGTCGATTTCG
>CAZNCK010000002.1:31855-33468 GCA_964571545.1 uncultured Treponemataceae bacterium
GCTCAATATGCGGGCATCGATCTGTCCGAAGTCCGTCTCTATGATGCAGCCGCCTCTATCGACGGCCATGTCCTCGACGATAGATACCTTCTTGGCGTTTTCCGCCGACTCTATGAAATCCTTGGCATGCTCGGTAGTCAGCTGCAGGTCTGCCAGGTTGACGCGTATGATCACGTCGCTCCTCGTCTTGAGCTTGCGGAGCGCCTGGGAGATATTGGACAGCACGACGTTTTTCTGGTTTTCCGAGATAGTCTTGACGACCTTGCGCGTGATGAGGAGCACGAGTTCCACCACCTGGG
Source organism: uncultured Treponemataceae bacterium (assembly GCA_964571545.1). Classification (GTDB taxonomy): domain Bacteria; phylum Spirochaetota; class Spirochaetia; order Treponematales; family UBA12059; genus SZUA-370. The sequence goes on from CAZNCK010000002.1 coordinate 32,155, forward strand.
CCTCAGTCTGTTCTAGTATCTCGGCGCGTTTGTCCATGGCCCGATCCAATATGACGTGGAGCCGGTTCACCAGGCGCTCGACTTCGTTCTTGCCTTCCTTAAAGCCCTCTTCACGCCCCTGGTCGAAGCCTTCCTTATGGGCGGCCTTGGTCACTTCGTCGACACGGGCCTTGGCCTGCACCTCGAAGGCCTGGATCTTGGCCTCGGCTTCTCGGAGAGCCTTTTCCGCCGCGGATTCAGCGTCGCGCCGTATCTTGAGCGCCTGGTCGTTCTTGCGCTTGACCTCTTCAAATGCGGCTGCCTCGGCCTTGGCGACGATGTCCTGCGACTCCGCCCTTGCGGCCGCCATCATCGCCTCTTTTTCGCGCTCCCAGTTCTGACTGAACAGCTCGGCCTCGCGACGGAGATCGTCGGCGGTTGGCCCCTCGTACTCGAGGGCGGGCGCTACGTCCTCCAACTCCTCAACGACGGCGTCGCCGCCGGCGGAATGAAGCACGTAGGCGCTGGTGAGGCGAACTGTCTCCTGGGGCCTGAATACGGTCTTGGCCATACGCTACCTTTTCCTACTGGATCAATTGATCGTCTTCGCCACGGGCGATGATTATCTCGCCTGTGTCTTCGAGGTGGCGGATAACCGCGACTATCTTCTGCTGGGCTTCCTCGACGTCCTTGATACGGACCGGTCCCATGTACTCCATGTCTTCCTTGAGCGCCTGCGAAGCGCGCTTGGACACGTTCTGGAACACCTTCTCCTGGACTTCCGTATCGACGCCCTTGAGGGCCCTCGTAAGGTCCTGCGTATCGACCTCGCGGATGACTTTTTGGATCGAACGGTTGTCCAGCATGACGATATCCTCGAACACGAACATCTTCTTCTTGATCTCTTCAGCAAGCTCGGGATTCTCCTCCTCGAGTGCCTCGAGGATGCCCTTCTCCGTAGTACGGTCGGCAAGATTGAGTATCTCGACTATGGCGTCGACGCCGCCCGCGGCCGTGTAATCTTCACTGGACAAGGTGGACAGCTTCTTCTCCAACACGCGCTCCACTTCGCGGAGCACTTCCGGCGAGGTGCGGTCCATCATCGCTATGCGCTTGGCCACGTCAGACTGATGTTCCTTGGGGAGCTTGGTCAGAATGTAGCTGGCCTTGTTCGGCTCTAGGTAGGCCAGTATCAAGGCTATTGTCTGAGGGTGCTCGGTCTGTATGAAGTTGAGCAAGTTGGCGGGGTCCGTGCGCCGTATGAAGTCGAACGGCCTGACCTGGAGGGAACTGGTCAAGCGGTTGATGACGTCTATGGCTTTTTGCGAGCCGAGA
>CAZNCK010000002.1:33478-65412 GCA_964571545.1 uncultured Treponemataceae bacterium
GAGCTGATGAACTCGCTGGCCATCATCAGCTCCTGGAACTCCATCAGGATGGCGTCCTTGAGCTCGGGCTCCACATTCTCAAGCCGCGCAATCTCGAAAGTCAGGGTCTCGATCTCATCCTCGCGGAGATGCTTGAAAATCTCAGCCGAGATCTCGCTGCCGAGGGTGATGAGGAAGATGGCGGCCTTCTGCCGGCCATTCATGTCCTTCGCGCTCTTGGGCTTCTTTCCTGAAGAGCCCGAAGAACCGGGTCCGGCTGATTTGCCCTTCGGGGGGGCGGCTTGAGGCATCTCTTACTCCTCCCTGAGCCAGGTCCGGATGAGCTGTGCCACGTCCTCGGGGTGTTCCTTGGCCATGTTGATCGCGTGTTCCTGGAGATCCATTCGCTTGCGCTCCTCCACGGACATGGAAACCTCGATGTTCTGCTCCTCCGCCTGCCGTATCGCGTTCTCCCTGAGCATCTGCTGCTCCAAGGCCCGCTTCTCTTCTGATATCCTGCGTCGTCGTTCCAGTTCCCTCGACGCCAGCCTGAACACAATGAAGGCGATCAGCAGGAATGCCACGCCTATCAGCGAGTACAGGATTATCCTGTTGGTTTGCTGCTTTTGTAGGAAAGTCTGGTCCTCGGTCTTGAACTGAACGCTCCTGTCGAACTGGATGTTGCGCACAGTGACGGAATCGCCGCGCATCCTGTCGTAGCCTATGGCGTCACGCACCAAGGCGGCGGCGGCGTCCAGGTCCGTCTGTTCCACGGCTACATACTCGCGCTCAATGCCGCCTTCGGCCTTGACGACCGGCTCTCCCTTGTCATTATACTTCCATTTCCAGACTCCGTCGATGTTTACTGAAACGGTCACGCGGTCTATGGTAGGTGATCGATCCTCGACGCTTGCCCGGGTATTGAGCGCTTCATTTTCGATGGAATGGGTCTGGGTAGCCGTGCCGACCATGTTCTGCAGGTCTTTGTATGCCGGAGCGGTCTGACCTTCCACGCCCGCGGGCCCTTCGGGATTGAAACCCGTTCCCTGGTACTCGTAGCTGGTCTTTTCTGTAGACAGACGAACAGAGGGTTGGATGATAGAATCGTCATACGGCGTAAGCGGATTGTCGGGCTTGAGCTCAAAGGGGAAGTGTTCTTCAGTAGAAACGCTCTTCTTGCTCATGTCCATGTCTATCTTGATGTTCAGGTCGCGGACGCGATCCGAGGTGTAAATCTGCTGGAGCGCCTTGAGCACCGCCGCCCGGTAATAGGCCTCCTGGCGCTGCACTAGTTGCTGCTCGCGCTTGGTCCTCTCGATGCGGTCAAAATCCTCGAGCCCCGCAAAATCGTTGAGCACGAGGCCGTTCTGATCGGTGATGACGATATTCTCGTCGATAAGGCCTGAAACGGCGAAACGTATGATCTTCTGGATGCCCTCGAGTTTCTTGCGATTCGTCGTGATGTCAGAACCGGGCTTGGGGTAGATGATGATGCTCGCCGTCACCGGCTGTTGGTCCTCGGCGAACAGCTTGTCGGCTGGAATCTCTATGACGACATTGGCCTTGTCCACATCGGAGATCGTTTCGATATGCCTCGTAACCTCTTGGATGATGGCCTTGCGGAGGTTGATGTTGCGCTCGAAATCGGTAACCGTAAAGCGGTCAATTGAAAAAACAGCCCAGGGGTCGGTACCCTTGGGAATGAGATCTTCACGGAGCAGTATCGAGTTGGCCCGGGAACGAGTCTGCTCATCATCGACGTAGAGCACATTGCCCTCGCCGATGCTGAAGCTGATGCCCTCCTGGTCGAGCCGGCTCGTTATCCGCCGGAGCTCGTCATCACTGGAGATGGGCGTGCTGATGAGGCGTATCTGGGTCGGAGCGCCGGACACCGAGACGAGCATGACTATGCCCGCGATGACCGCTATGACGACGCCGCCGAGTATCAGTTTCTGGACCAGGCCCCAGGAGCTCCACAGCGTCTTGAGGCGTTCCAGTGTTTTCTTGAGCATTTCGTTCATATTCCCCCTCCCAGAAGAATGAACGACGCTAGACCGTCAGGGCCGTAACGTCATCTCGTATTGATGATATCCTTCCAGCCCCTGACAACGCGGTCCAGGACTGTTCGGGTGATGTTCAAGGACATATTGGCCTTGGCCATCGAAATAGTCACATCGTGAGCGTCAACCGAATCGGGATCGACCAGCATGGCCTCCATTAAGGTGGAGCTTTCCATCTGGGTCGCGTTGACGCCGTCCATGGCCTTGAGCATGGCATCCTCGAAGCTCGCGGCCTTCTCCGCCCCTAGGGCCGGGTTGCCGCCGCCGGCGGCGAAGTGTCGTGGATCGAGCCGCGAGAGCTTTAGGCGATCGCCGCCGACAGGTGTGGCTCCGGTGAGCGAACCGCCGGGCACCGGCTGAATGCCGATGGCGCTCGATACGCTCGGAATTCCGAACAGAGTCGACATTGTTTACCGTCCTATCTCGAGGGCCTTCATGAACATGGCCTTCGCGCCGTTGGCTATCGCCGCGTTGGCCTCGTAGGCCCGCGACGCCGATATCAGATCCACCATTTCAGTTACCACATTGACATTGGGATACTCAACATAGCCGGTCCTCGGCCCGTTCTTTATGGCGTCTGGATGGGTGGGATCATATACCAGCCTCGTCTCCGAGGCGAAGTCTTTCTGCACTCCTGATACGCGCACGCCGTCGCCCGCGCCGCCGTCCCACTGGTCCGGAAGGAAAGGCAGCCTGAAATACGGCGTATCGGTTATCGGGCGCAACACGACGCGACTACGGCGAAACGCTCCGCCTTCAGGCGTGCGGGTCGTCGACTGGTTGGCGATATTGTCCGCTATCACGTCCTGGCGTAGCCTCTCCGCCGTCATCCCCGTAGCCGCGATATTGATACTCGTAAACATGCCCATAACTACATCTCCCCCAAAATGCAACAAAGAGGATAAGAGAATAAGAGATTGGAAAGAGAAACGAATTTTTTGTAGCTCATTCTCCGACTCATCTCTTTCTTGCCTCTTCTTCTCTTCTTCTCTTCTTCTCTTTGTTCATATTCTTATTCAAAGCCTATTTCAGGACCTGGTTTACCTGGTTGAATTCGAAGGCGGTGGCTTGGGTCATCAGGGTGTAACGAAGCTGGTTCTGCATGGCATCCATAAATTCCTGCTCCGCGTCCACGTTGTTGCCGTTGTTCTTGGAGGTCGACAGATAATCCAGCACCCGCCGCGGACTCACATCGCGCCAGTCGGTCTGCTTGAAAGAGGCGATGTGTCCAGGTTCGCTCGTGGCCAGTTGGAGCCGCGGGGCGCTCTTCTCTGAATCCAGCGCGCGTTTGAGCGATGACTCGAAGTTGATCTCGGAGCGTTTAAAATTGGGCACGTCGGCGTTGGCCACATTGTTGCCTATCACTTCATAGCGTAGCACCGACACATCCATGCTACGCTGTAGCAGATCCATAGTCTTGCCGAACGTCGTATTCTCAAGCATCGAACCACCTCCATGGGCTCACCGTCCCCGGCTAACCCCTCACCTTCACTTATCGGCCCTTTACAGCAGGCTTGTTACAGTAATTGAACAAAGAGGATAAGAGTAAAAGAGTGAACTCAAGAGAATCAAGAATTTTAATGGATTCCAACTTCCAAAACTTCATCTTCCTTCCTCATCCTCTTTCTTCTCTCTTATCCTCTTCGTTGTCTTATTATCATCTTCGTTATCTTCGTATCCTCTTCGTTGTCTTTTATGCCTACAATATGAACTTTGCGAGGTCTTCGGATTCGAAGACGCCTTTGAAACGGTCTTCCACGAAATCGGGTGTGATATCCACCTTCTGGCCCTTCATGTCGGGAGCGTCAAAGGAGACATCTTCTAAAAGCCGTTCCATGATCGTGTGGAGCCGACGTGCGCCTATGTTCTCGGTACGCGAGTTGGCCTTCTCGGCAATAGATGCCAGCTTCTGCACAGCCGTCGGCTCGAAGGCCAGTTCGACGCCCTCGGTGCCCAGGAGTTGCGTGTACTGGGTCACGAGCGCGTTCTCCGGTTCGGTCAGGATGCGCACGAAATCGGAGGCTGAAAGCGCTTCCAGTTCAACGCGAATCGGGAAGCGGCCCTGCAGTTCGGGTATCAGATCAGAGGGTTTGCTGACGTTGAAGGCGCCGGCGGCTATGAACAGCACGTGGGTGGTGTCCACGACGCCGTACTTGGTGGTGACCTTGGAACCTTCGACTATGGGCAAAATATCGCGCTGGACGCCTTCACGGGACACATCGACGCCGCCGCCTGAACGGCCCTCGCGGGTGGCTATCTTGTCAATCTCGTCAATGAAAACAATGCCGGACTGCTCCACCCGCTCGCGGGCGTCGGCGGAGGCGCGGTCCTTGTCGACCAGCCGCTCCGACTCTTCCTCGAGTATGATGCGCCTGGCGTCCTTGATGGAGACTATCTTCTTCTTCTTCTTGCCGCCAAAAATGCTGGCTATGCCGGAGAACGCGTTCTCGAGTTCCTCCATCTGCTGGCCGGCGAAGAGGTCTATGGTAGGCCCTGACTGCGCCGAGACCTGGACCTCCACTTCCTTGTCCTCGAGGATGCCATCACGAAGCATCTTGCGGAATTTCTCACGGGTATCGTTGTTCTTGCCGGGCGCTATGACCGGTTGCGGCATTTCAGGCGCGGCATCGGCGACGCCGGTATTGCCGGCGACGCCGGTACTGCCGGCGAAGAACCAGTTGGGCGTGCCGGGTGCCGGGGAGCCGGCAGTTGCGGAGGATCCGGCCGGCGCCGCTTTCGGTGTGGCATCCGGCTTTGCGCTCAGGCCGGGCAGCAGCAGGTCGAGAAGGCGCTCTTCGGTATGGCGCTCGGCGTCGTCTTTGACCCGTGCGGCCATTTCCTCCATGACCATGCGGTAGCCGGCGGCCATGAGGTCGCGGACCATAGACTCGACGTCGCGGCCCACATAACCAACCTCGGTGTACTTGGTGGCCTCCACCTTGATGAACGGCGCGCCTACCAGCTTAGCCAGGCGCCGCGCTATCTCGGTCTTGCCCACGCCGGTCGGTCCTATCATGAGGATGTTCTTGGGCGCTATTTCCTCGCGGACGGCCTCGGGCAACTGCTTGCGGCGCAGGCGATTGCGGAGCGCTATAGCGACGGCTCGCTTGGCCTTATTCTGGCCTATGATATAGCGGTCGAGTTCCTCGACCACATGCTTGGGCGTAAAAAGCTCAAAACTCTCGGTCACGGCAGTTCCTCCACGAGGATGCGGTCGTTTGTGTAGATGCAGATTCCTCCGGCTATTCCAAGACTACGTTTGGCAATCTCGGCGGCCGAGAGGTCGCTAGTGTCCAGGTACGCGAGGGCGGCCGCATAGGCATAGTTGCCTCCGGAGCCGATTGCAATGGCGTCGCCCGCGGGCTCGATGACATCGCCGGTGCCCGACAGGAGCAGCGTCTTCTCCTTGTCGGCGACGAGGAGAAGGGCCTCGAGCTTGCGTAGCATCTTGTCGGTGCGCCAGTCCTTGGCCAGCTCCACGGCGGCCCGCGTAAGGTCGCCCTGATATTCTTTTATCTTGACCTCGAAGTGTTCAAGCAACGTGAACGCGTCGGCGGTGGCGCCGGCGAATCCGGTGAGCACCTTTCCGTCGTAAATGGTACGCACCTTGCGCGCGTTATTCTTCATGATGGTCTCGCCCATCGTGACCTGGCCGTCTCCGGCCATGGCAACCTTGCCGTTACGCCTGACGGCTATGATCGTTGTGCTGCGTATCCTGGTCATCGCTGTTTTCCTTTGGTTGCAGTCTCCCGTTTCAGGGACGGCGCATCACGCTTCGTATGCGCCGCGTGTGGATGAGCGCCGTCGTACACGGCGCGGAGCCGCGCCATGTCGACATGCGTGTATATTTGGGTCGTGGATATATTTTCGTGTCCGAGCAGAGCCTGGACGACCCTGATGTCCGCGCCGCGGCCTACAAGGTGGGTAGCGAAGCTGTGCCTGAAGCCGTGAGGGGACAGGCGCTTGCGTCGACCGGTCTTGAGCGCGCGACGCTCGACGATATAGGCTATGCCACGGGACGATAGCGGCCCCGACTTGGCGTTGAGGAATAGATGCGACTCCGATGATTCCGCCGTGACGCGAGCCTGGCGGTACGGCAGCCAGGCTCTAATAGCGTCCACAGCGGGGCCCGACAGAAACACGGTGCGGTCTTTTGAACCCTTGCCGGTGACCCTGGCATGGCCGGCTGCCAGATCGACGTCGGAAAGCCGTAGTCCCGATACTTCAGAAACGCGGCAGCCGGTGCTGTAAAGAGTCTCAAAAATAGCTCGGTCGCGGGCTCCGGCAAAGCCGTCGTCGGAAGCGCTCTCTATGAACTCGGCCATCTCGTCCTCGAACATGAAATCGGGCAGGGTCCTGGCCATCGGTAGCGACTCGACGTCCTTAGCCGGATTCAGCGCGGCCTGTCCGAAGCGCACCAGATAACGGTACAGCCCCTTGACCGCCGACAGCGCACGATTCACGGAACTGGTCGCATAGCCCGCCCGCACCAAGTCCGCGACGAATTCGCGGGTAGTGGCGGGAGTCGCGGTATCGAGCGCGACACCTGCCTTGCGGCAGGAGGCTTCGTAGAGGCGTAGATCGTCGGCATAGGCGCTGATGGTTCGTGGAGACAGCGAACGAATGGCGCCTAGGTAGGCCAGATAGCCCTCAATCGGCGACGGCATGCTCTTCTTCCTGCCCATCCTGAGCGTCCTGACTGTGCAGGTAATCGCAGGCGGGATTGATGCAGGCCTTGTAGGAGCCCCGTTTCTTGTCAAAACGCTCAACGAGGAACCAGCCGCACTTGGGGCAGTAGCTGTTCGTCGGTTTGAAATACGTGATGAAATCGCAATCAGGATAGTTGGAGCAGCCGTAGAACTCGCGGCCACGACCTTTAGACTTGCGCCTGGCCACGATCTCGCCATTGCAGTCGGGACGCGGGCAACGAGCCAGCGGTATGGACTTGGTGTTCTTGCAGGTTGGAAAACCAGTGCAGGCCAGAAAGAAGCCAAAGCGGCCGAGTTTCTTGACCATGGGCTTGCCGCACTTCTCGCATACTTCGTCGGTGGGCTCGTCGAGGCTACCCTTGACTGACTGGAGCGTCTCCATGATGTCGTCGACGCGCTTCTTGAACGGCCCGTAGAATTGTCCTATGGCGGCCACCCAATCCCGCTTGGATTCTTCCACATCGTCCAACATCGATTCCATGCCCGCGGTGAAGCCCGAGTCGACGACATCGGGAAACGAACCGACGAGAATCTCGTCGATCTTGCGGCCCAGCGTCGTGGGGACAAGCTGCTTGTTCTCACGGGTGACATAGTAGCGCTCCAGCAGCACCGAGATGATGGGCGCGTAGGTTGAAGGTCGGCCTATGCCCTTCTCTTCCAGCACCTTGATGATGGAGGCGTCGGTGAAACGGGCCGAGCCCTGCGTGAAGTGCTGCTCCGGCCTGTAGCCTTCTAGCCTCAGTTCCTCGCCGGCGCGCAATTCGGGTAGCGTGGATTCCTTGTCTTCCTTGGTGGCGAGCAGTTTTATGACCTTGTAGAAGCCCTTCTCGATGAGGCGCGACGCGGTGACGCGGAAGGTCGCGTCACCGGCAATGACGTCCATGGCGGTGGAGCGCTGCTTGGCAGGGTTCATCTGGCTGGCTACGAAGCGTTCCCATATGATGCCGTAGAGCTTCTGCTGGTCCTTGTTGAGATATTCCTTGATGGATTCGGGCGTATACGTGATCATCGTTGGCCTGATGGCCTCGTGGGCGTCCTGGGCCTTCTTGTCGGTGGCGTAGACGTTTGCCTCGGGCGGCAACTCGGCAGGGAAATGCTCGCCCAGCCAGGCGCGCACTTCCTTGAGCGCCACATCGGATACACGCACCGAGTCGGTACGCATGTAGGAAATGAGGCCGATGCGTGTGGAACCGATGTTAATGCCTTCATACAGTTGCTGGGCTATCTGCATCGTCTTCTTGCTGGTAAAGCCGAGCCTGTTGGCCGCGGTCTGTTGCAATTTTGAGGTGGTGAACGGTGGCTTGGGCCTGACGATGCGCTCGCTGTCCTTGATGTCGCCTACCGTGCAGGGCGTTCCGACTATGGCATCCGTAATCGCCTTGACCTCGGCTTCGTTCTTGAGGTCTGCCTTGGCGCCTTTCCATGAAACAAGCTCGCCCTGGAACGCATAGCGGCCTTTCTTGAAATCCGCTTCCAGGGTCCAGTATTCCTCCGGGATGAACGATTCAACCTCGGCTTCGCGCTCGCAGATTATCCTGAGCGCGACTGACTGTACGCGGCCGGCTGAGAGTCCGTTTTTTACTTTCTTCCATAAAAGCGGGGAAAGGTTGTATCCGACGAGCCGGTCCAGCACGCGGCGAGCCTTCTGGGCGTTGACTTTATCTTCGTCCAGGGTCCTGGGTTCCTTGACCGCATCGCGTATGGCCTGCGGGGTTATTTCGTTGAATACTATCCGCTTTATGTCCAGGCCCTCGTTCTTAAGCGCCAGGGCTCCGCGGATATGAAAGGAGATAGCTTCTCCCTCCCGGTCATTATCAGAGGCAAGCAATACTGCCTTTGATTTTTTAGCCGTCTTCAAGAGCTCCTTTAGGAGCTTGGCCTTGCCGCGTATGGTCAGATATTCAGGCTGGAAGTCATGCTCTACATCGACGCCGAGTCTGGACTTGGGCAGGTCTATGAGATGTCCCATGGACGCAAGCACGACGTACGAGCTGCCGAGATATTTCTCTATGGTCTTGGCCTTGGCCGGCGACTCGACGATCACTAGCGTCGGCTTGTCTGGCGCTTTTTTAGCCTTGACGCTCTTCTTCGCCGCAGGCGCGGTTTTAACGGTGGCCATCTTATGCTCTCCTGGTTGGTTGTTCGGCGCTCGATCCAGACCTGAAGGCCCTGGTTCTCGATCTTCCGGTGCGTCGCGCTCTGTGGCTTCCCGCTCCGCGGCTTCCCGCTCTGCGGCGCCGTACGCTCTGGCGTGCGGGGGTCAAGGATCGTCCGCGACCACAACGCCAATCTTCTATAATATCGCCGAAACATGTAAGCGTCACGGCCCCGTCAGCGACCAACGCGTCGGAACCGGCTGACCTGACGCCACCCATACACGAAGCTGAAACGTAGACATCGCGACCTTCCTCGAGGGCAAAGGCCGCACTGATGAGCGCGCCGGAGGCGCCGGGCGCCTCGACCACCACGGTCGACCGGCAGAGTCCAGCCAGTATCCGGTTTCGTTCGGGGAAGGTCCAGCGCGAGGGAGGCATTCCGGGCGGATATTCCGAGCTTATGCCGCCGCCAGTGGCTACTATCCTGGATGCGAGATCCTTGTTGGCCGCCGGATACACGGCATCGATGCCGCGACCGAGCACGGCGAACGTGAGTCCGCCTGCGGCGAGCGCCCCGCGGTGAGCCGCGGAATCGATGCCGCGGGCTAGGCCTGAAACGACCGCCACTCCGGCGGCTCCGGCTTCCATGCCGAGCGTAGCCGCGGCGTCGAGGCCGCGACCGGTTGGAAACCGGGTGCCAACGATGGCCACCGCCGGTTTCCTGGGGTCGGGCAAGCGACCCCGCACGTACAGCAGGAACGGGGGCCTAGCCGTCTCGCGCAGTATGGCCGGGTAACCCGAGTCATAGTACGAAAATGACGAACCGCCTACTCTGGCGAGGTAGGCCGAGTCGCGCTCCGCGTATGAAATCCAGGTAGCGACATCCCAGGGAGAGCCCGACAGGCACCGTCCCACGACGCGTTCCACATCTGCAAGCCTGAGCGTAGCGAACGAGGCGTCTCCGAGGAAGCCCAGGAGCCGGATGCGCTCGCGGGCCGACAGGAACGGCATTCTGGCTATCGTCATCGCGGCCGGCGTCGCAACCTTACTTTCCATAGAGTTCGTCCAATATCACCTTCTTGTTGTCAGCAGCCATTTTTTTCTTTTCATCGATGACGGTCGTCTCGATGATCAGGTCGTAGGCATCGACTGACTCCTGAAGGCGCCCCGCGCCATACAGCGCCCGCGCCTTTACAAACATGGCGTCGACATTCTTGGTGTCTATAGAAAGGTACTTCTCTATATGCGGAAGAGCCGCTTCGTGGTTATCGAGTTCAAAAGAGTACAGCACCGCGAGGCCGTAGAGCGATTTGGTGTTTTTGGGATCGATCTCCAGCGAACGCTTATACGAGTTTTCAGCCGCCAGTAGCCACGCGGCCCTGGACTGGACGCCTCCTCCGACTTCGGCGGAGGCCGTTTTGGAGAGAAACGCGGATGACAAGCCAGCGACGTAGTACAGGCCGGAGGCTTCTGGATAATGGCGAAGCGCCTTCAAGGCTGCATCGTAGGCGTCTCCGTACAAACCCTTTTCCAGGTATTTCACGGCGAGCAAGCGCCAATAGTTGCCAACCTTCTCCATGGCTACGGCAGTCTTCTCGACTTCATCTCCATATTTAGCTATGGCGCCCTTGATTTCCTCTACCGAGGAAGGAGGCGCGTTCTTTGACGCGCGGGCATCGATATCGAACATGAGTTCCAGAAAATTTTTGTCTTCATTACCGCAGGATGACAGCGTCGTCGTCACCGCGATTATAAGGATCACGTACCCTACTCGTTTCATACACCTACCCTCCCGGCCTCAGTCACGTCGCCGCGAGCCTTGGCGCTTGCAGTGTCGTTGATGGAGCGGCTTCGCGGAAAATACACCTCGTGGGCGAGAGCCAACTCTTCGGCGTCCACATGCGTGTATATCTGGGTCGTGGAGATGTCGGCGTGGCCGAGGAGTTCCTGTACCGTGCGGAGATCGGCGCCGCCAGCCAGCAGATGGGTGGCGAAGGAGTGCCTGAGCGAATGTACTTTACCGTCAACGCCACTGGCTACGCGAAGCTCCGAGAAGCGCTTCCAGACGCCCTTCCTGGATATGCCGCGGCCGGCCCGGTTCAGGAACACCCTGTCGCTGCGCCGGCCCTTCTCCAGTTCGGGCCTGGCTTCATCGAGGTAGCGCTTCAGCCAGTCCGCGGCTTCATCGCCAAACGGCAGGATGCGTTCCTTGCGGCGCTTGCCCACCACTCTTATGAACCTCTCTTTAAGATACAGAGAATCAAAGCACAGGGTCGAAGCTTCGGAGATTCGTAGGCCGCAGGAGTAGATCAGTTCGAATAAGGCCCGGTCGCGGAGGCCGCCGGGCGTTGACAGGTCTATGGAGCCAAGCATCAGGTTGACATCGTCCGCCTTGATGACATCAGGCAGATGCCTCTCCTGGCGCGGACTCTCCAGGAGTTCGGTCGGATCGTCGGTTCGGAGCCCCTCGAGCCTCAGATATTTGAACAACCCACGAATAGAGGACATGATGCGCGCCATAGTCCGCGCCGACAGGCCGGAAGCGCGCCTGAAAGCCAGGAATTCGAGAATATCGGTGACTATGGCGGTCTCCACGCTCGTGCCGCGTTCGGAAAGCCAGGCTTCAAGGCTCCTGGCTTCTCGGACATAGGCTTCCAAGGTCAGAGGAGAACGCCGCCTGGCCGCGAGCAACCAGTCGCCGTAGCGCGCTATCGAGTCCCTGGGGCTCACGATGCTAGACTCCGCTTCGTTCGGCCGCCGGCCTTCGTTCCCTGAGAACCGTCGGTATGTCCAGCTCGTCGGCATCGTTGCGGCCCGACAAGTATCCCTTGGTCCTGGGTTCGACTATAGTCCGCCATTCATCGGCCGATAGGAAATCATCGATATCCCGCGTGGTTTCCTTACGGGCAGGAGCGCTCGGAGCCTTGGGCTTGATGGAGCGGTCGAAACCCGTGGCTATCACGGTGACGCTGACTGTGTCCAGAGCCTCGGGATCGTTGACTATGCCGGCTATGACGAGCGCCTCCCGGGAGCGCGCCACCGTGCTGACCTACGCCGAGCGCCTCAGGATCCGCATTGCGCGTGATGATGCCGACTATCTCCTCGTACTCGGTCAGCGTGAAGCTTTCGCCTCCCGTGACGTTGATGAGGATGTTCCTGGCGCCATCGATGCGAGCATCCTCAAGGAGCGGGTTTGAAACGGATTGCTCGGCAGCCTCGATGGCCCGGTTGTCGCCGCGCGCGGAGCCGATGCCCATGATGGCGTCGCCCTGACCGCTCATTACCGTGCTGACATCCGCAAAATCGATATTGATGTCCCCGGCCACCGTGATCAAATCCGAAATGCCTTGAACGCCCTGACGAAGCACATCATCGGCCATCTGGAACGCTTCGCGTATCGGCGTGCGCTTCTCGACGACATTGAGCAGGTGTTGGTTGGGTATGACGATGAGCGTATCCACCGCCAGTCTGAGCCGCTCTATGCCTTCCTCGGCCAGGCGCATCTTTACCCTGCCCTCAAACGCGAAGGGTTTGGTTACGACCGCTACGGTCAGCGCTCCCAGTTCCTTGGCTATCTCTGCTATGACGGGAGCGGAGCCGGTGCCCGTGCCACCGCCCATGCCGGCGGTTATGAAGACCATGTCAGCACCCTGAAGAGCGGCCGTAATGGCGGCTTTGTCTTCCATGGCGGCTTTCTCGCCGATTTCCGGCTTGCCGCCAGCTCCAAGTCCGTGGGTCACCTTGGCCCCAAGCCCGAGTTTGGTATGGGCTTTCGAGCGATTGAGCGCCTGCAGGTCGGTATTGGCGACAATGAACTCGACGTTACGCAGCCCCGCCTCAATCATCCTGTTGACGGCGTTGGAACCGCCGCCGCCTGCGCCGATCACCTTGATGACCGTCGAGTTACCCTGACACTCATCCGCGTCATTACGCGGCGAGGCCACCGTTTCCGTTTCGGCCTCAGCCCGGCGGAACGCACCGATCTCGTCCACCACTCGTAGCGTCATAATCCCCTCCCCATAGCGCGTTTACATAGTATTCATCGTATCCAGGCTCCGGAACGTGTCAGCGAACCGAAGCCCGGCTCAGGTACCTAGAAAAACTCTTTGAGCCATTCTCCGATGCGCCGCAACGGCGTGTCCGACTTGGGCTTGGCCTTGGTCGGCTTGCCTTTTTCGGTGCCGTGAGCCGCCACCCTGCCGCGCGGTTCCGGCTCAGGAGTCCCGCCCATGCGTTCAGCGCCCAGCAATACCAGGCCGACAGCGGTGGAGTAGGCCGGATTCCTGTAGGCGTCCACAAGACCGCCAAGGGACGAGGGAGCGCCTGTCCTGACGGGGACTCCGAACACCTCGTAGGCCAGATCGGCCGCGCCTGGCATCAACGCGCCGCCGCCGGTCAACACGATGCCGCCCTTGATGTGGCTCCAGAAACCAGGCTGCTCTACCTTGTCGCGTACGAGCCTGAAAATTTCTTCCATTCTCGGCTGAATGATGCTGGCTACCTTGGCCTTGGATATTTCCTTAGGAGACCTGCCGCCGACGGCCGGCACCACGATGCTTTCATCGGCTTCGACATGGGGCAGGTAGCACGAGCCCGATTCGCGCTTTATCCTCTCGGCCACATCCATAGGCACATTGAGTATTATTGACAGATCGTTGGTAACCTGCGAACCGCCGGCCCCCACCGAGGCGCTGAAATAAGGAGCGCCGTCGGAGTACATGAGCACGTCGGTGGTGCCGCCGCCGAGGTCGACGAGGAGACAGCCGAGTTCCTTCTCGTCCGCGGTCAGGACGGCCCGCGACGCGGCGAGGCTCTGGAGTATCAGCCCCTCGGCCTTGAAGCCCGCGCGGTTAACGCAGCGAACCAGGTTCTGCGCGGTTGTCACGGAACCGGTAATGATGTGGACCTCGGCTTCGAGCCTGACGCCTATCATATCCAGCGGGTCGCGTATGCCCTTCTGGTCGTCTACTATGAAGGTCTGCGGGATAACGTGCAGCACTTCGCGGTCCATAGGAATGACGATAGCGCGCGCCGCCTCGATGACCCGTTCCACGTCGGATTGGCAGATTTCACGGCCCTTGCCGGTAACAGCCACAACGCCGCGTGAATTGATGCCCTCGACATTGGCGCCGGCCACGCCGACGAAGCAGTCCTTAACGTCGCGGCCTGACATGAGTTCCGCGGCATCCACGGCCTTGATGACCGATTGCAGCGTCGCTTCTATATTGACGACGACGCCCTTCCTGAGCCCGGTGCTCGGCGCCGTACCGACTCCGGTTATTTCGAGGACGCCATTATCGTTGTACTGGCCGATCACCGCGCAGGTCTTGGACGTGCCGATATCTAGCCCGACTATCAGATTGTCACCCAGAGACGGCCTCCTTTGTCCGGTATACGAACGTGTCGGTCCGCAGATCAAGCTCGCGGATAGAGGGGGCAAGCCCCTCGCCTTCGACAACGTCCAGGACGAGCATCATAGACTTGAGGAGTCCCGCGTTCAATACCGGACGCATTCTTACGGGCACCTGGTAATGAGCGGGATAGACGAGAAGCTCAGAGGGAGCGCCATCCTTAGAGACGACCCTGAGTTCCGAAATTGCTGAAATCAAGACCGGATCGGAGCCGCGGATTTCCGCGAGCGAGGCAAGGAGAGCGGCGAACGTTCCTTCCAGCTTGAGTCCGTACCGCAGGCCCCTGATCTCGAGGCCTGACATGACCGGCAGCGTTGCCGCGAATGGATAGTCGGCCACTGGAGCGAATATCACGCCCAGGCCGTCGACACAGTGAGCCTCGATACGGCCAGAAACGCCGCGGACATATACGACCGCCAGCGGCACCCGTTCGACGACGACGGCGGAAACGACGTTGGGAAACCGGCGCTCAACTGAAACGCTCGCCACCCGGGGGTGGGCTGAAAGGTTCCGCGCGATGGCGCCGCAATCAACGGCAAACCAGTAGGCATGCTCGGGCAGCCCGGCCCAGGCAGTAAGCTCGGCCTGCTCTATCGTCGAGGCGCCTGTCATTGTAAGGCCATGAATTTCAGTCAGGGGCAACACCCCGATGAAGAACAGGGCGATCAGCGCGGAGACGGTCAGGAAGCCGGCTATCATCGCCTTGATCGTCCTAACGGACATCCTAGAAGCAACCGGCCTGGCGCTGGGCTGCGGAATATTCTGGTCGTTTTCAAGGGAAGACAAGCGGGTAAAATTCCTGGAATTGGAAGTTTCCCGAAGAGAAGCATAGTCACGGTCAACAAGCACCAGCTCAGACATTTCTATCCAGCCTTTCTCTGCCGGCGACGGATACGGCGCTCCTCGATACATTGAACAGGAAGCCCGCGGCCAGGGAAACTGAAAGCAATGAGGAGCCGCCGGACGAGAAGAAGGGCAAGGGAATACCAGTAGCCGGCACCGCGCCCGAAGCCACCATTACATTTATGAGGGTCTGAATGGCCAAGTAGCAGGCAAGGCCGAAGGCGAAGTGGCTCCTGAACGAGTCTGGCGCGGAGAAGGAAGCCCTGAACGCGCGCCACAGGAAGAAAGCCCACAGCGCCGTGAAGGCGAGCACGCCAATGAATCCAGTCTCTTCAGTCCAGGCCGAAAACACGAAATCTGATTGGACTTCCGGAATGCTCCGAATCTTGAGCGTGCCCTGCCCGAGCCCCTTGCCCCAGAGTCCGCCAGCGCCGATGGCGCGCAACGAGCCGTTAACCTGGTACGACAGATCGGCGGGATCGTAGCCGGGCGCCAGATATCCAAGCACGCGCTTGAGCCGGTAGTCGCTCGTCAGCACAGCCAGAGAAACGAGCGGCACGCCGATGGACGCAAGTGCCGCGAAAAACATAACCGGCACCTCGGCTATCCAGAACATTATAATCGCGAGGAAGCCGAGCAGCATCGCCGTGGAGAAATCGTTTTGAGCGAGCACGATGACCACACCGCTAGTTGCTACCAATAGCGGCGGAATAACGCCGTTGATAACATCGCCCAGTTTCTCGGCCTTCTTGGAAAGTATGTGCGCGAGGTACAAGACTAAAACTACCTTGAATAGCTCCGCGGGCTGGAACATCAGCCCATTGAAACCGAACCAACGCGAAGCCCCGTTCTTGCTTATTCCGATGACGGGCATGAACGGCAAAAGCAGCAGGATGATTGATCCCAGCACTATAACGCTGATGAAACGCTGCAACGACTCCAGGGGAATGAACGCCCCCGACAGGAAGGCCGCGGACGCGGGAAGAAGCCATATCAGCTGTCTAAAAGCAAAATACCCGCCAGATTTTCCAAGCGACATGGCATAGCCGTATGAAGCCGAATAGAGGCCGGCCATCCCCAGGCCCACGATGAGGAACAACGCTCCGAGCAAGGCGGTATCACCGCCGATACGCCCAAAGGGCTTCTCCATCGTGAATCCGTTATTCATCACTGGGCCTACTGTATCTTGAGCGTGGACAGGGCTACGATTGCGAACAATCCGCCCAGTATCCAGAACCGCGTAACCACCTGCGTCTCTTTCCAGCCGGAAAGCTCGAAATGGTGGTGGAGCGGCGCCATGCGGAATACCCGTTTGCCCTTGGTGGCCTTGAAGTACAGTACCTGGATCGCGACGGAGGCCTCCTCGAGTATGAACACGCCGCCTATGATAAAAAATAACAATTCCTTTTTTACGATGAGCGCGAGTACGGCCAGTACGCCGCCCAGGCTCAGAGACCCCACGTCGCCCATAAAAATCTCGGCCGGATGGGCGTTGAACCACAGGAAGCCCACGCAGGCCCCGAGCAAAGCCAAGCTGAATACGGTCAACTCGCCCGCGCCGCGAATGAATGGAATGCCCAGATAGGCGGACCAGTCGGAGCGTCCGGTCAGATAGGTTAGAAGCGAAAATGCGATGACCGCCATGATGACGAGTCCGGTGGCCAGGCCGTCGAGCCCGTCGGAGAGGTTGACGGCATTGGACCAGCCCATGATGTAAACGACGGCCAGCGGAATCCAGAATATGCCCAGGTCAACGACGGGATTCTTGAAGAACGGCACGTACAGCTTTGTCATCTCGCCGGAAGGATCAAAATACAAGGCGAGCACGGCTGCGAGCGCCACGAGCCCCTGCCCGAGTAACTTGGTCCTAGCCCGCAGGCCGTCTGAATTCTTGCGCTTTATCTTGAGCCAGTCGTCCATAAAACCGACAAAACCGAAACCCAGCATGGAGAGTATGCAGATCCACACATAGCGATTGTCCAGGTCAACCCAGAGTAAGGTCGCGGTGACCACCGTGGCCAGAATCAGGATTCCGCCCATCGTCGGCGTGCCTGTCTTAACCAGGTGGGTCTGTGGCCCGTCAAGCCGGACAGACTGGCCGAACTTGAAGCGACGCAGACGCTCGATAATGACAGGCCCGAACAGAAAGGCGACGAGGAGGGCCGTAACCGCGGCATAGGCGGAACGGAACGTCAGGTAGCGCAGTACATTGAGCGGGGTGAAAAATTTTACAAGGGGATACAGCCATTCAAGAAGCATGAGGCCCTCCTGTTTCTGCGAGTTTTCCTACAAGGCGCTCGAGCGCCATTGAATGACTGGCCTTGACGAGCACCAGATCTCCGGACTTGACCGTCGAGACGAGGTTCTCTTCAAGCTGTGAATACTCTTCAAAGTAGCGGATATCCTGGTTAGTCCCCGCCGACAAGGTAGCGGTATACGCATCGCGCGCTTCTTCGCCGTAGAACACGACTATTTCAGCGCCCGAGGCGGCGGCGGCAAGTCCGACTCGCTGGTGTGACGCGGCGCTTTCAGCGCCGAGTTCCCTCATTGAGCCGAGTACATAGATCCGCCGGCCTGGAACCTCGATAGCGTTGCAGAAACCGATGGCGGCTATGGCGCTCTCGGCGTTGGCGTTGTAGCAGTCATCCACGATGGTATAGTCGCCGCGAAGTATGCTCGTGCGCCCCTCAAGCGGCGTCACCGATTCCAGCCCGGCGACGACCTCGGCGGGGCTGACCCCGAACTGGGAGGCGGCAGTAATGGCTGCGAGCGCATTCAGCAGGTTGTGAGCGCCGGCTAGTCTGAGACGAGCCTCGAGCCCCTGGTACCTAATGGTCCACCCGTCAAGGCCATGGTCGCGCGCGCCCTCAAACCCGTCGGTGGAGCGCGGACCGTAGCTTATGCAACGGCCTTGCACGTCGGTCATCAGCGCATCACGAAAATCGTCTTCTTCCCAGACGATGAGAGTCTGGGATCCGTTGAACCTGGAGGTGATGCGTTTCTTCTCGGCCATGATGGCCAGGCGGCTGCCGCCGAGGACGCCTACATGGGCTGTGCCGATGTTCGTGATGAGCGCGCAGTCAGGCTCGTAGACGCCTGCCAGCAAGTCCATCTCGCCGGGACGGTTGATGCCCAGCTCAAATACGGCGGCCTGATGTTCGGGCCGTATGAGAAACATCGACGCGGGCAGGCCTATGTCGGAATTGAGGTTTCCAGGATTCTTTATGGTGTTGCGGGAAGCGCCCACTATGGCCGCCAGCAATTCCTTGGCGCTGGTCTTGCCGACAGAACCTGTGACACCGAATCTAAGGAGTGACGAAAAACGCGCCCGCCAGGCGGTCGCGGCCTTCTGCAGGGCTTCCAGGGTATCGGGAGCGACGATGACGCAACAGTTAGTATCGGCGAACGCCGCACGTCCCGAGCGGCGCCACCAGTCGGCAGAAACAAGGACGGCCGGCGCGCCTGAGTCGGACGCTTTCCGGGCAAAATCATGGCCGTCGCTGCGCTCGCCTGCGAGCGCCACGAACAGAGAACCGGGGCCGGCGTTGCGCGAATCGGTCTCGACCCGCTCGAACGGCGTGTCGAATCCATACGCGATAGTGCCTCCAGCGGCATTCGCAAACCATGCGGCGCCGCAGGCCCCGTTTCTATCAACCATCACGCTTCTCCAACCCGGGCTCGACCCGAATACGCAAGGTCGTTTTGGGGCTTACCATACGATAGCCCTCCGCGCCGACCATTGCCGCGTCCACTCTGGACCGCGACCTGGCAACGGCTATGTCGGCAAGGAGCCTTCTGTTGTCTTCTATCCAGTCCGCCTGCGCGGCTTCCAGTCGCCGCAGTTCCACGGTCGCGGCATAGTGCCTGGCTCCCTGGGCGGCAGTCAGCGATACCATGCACGGTATGGAGAGGATGAGAAGCGCTCGTGAGAATTTTTTCACCGTACAGCCTTCCATGGCGTCGCAGCGGGGTCATCATTGCCCTCCCCCCACGGCCTTCGCGACCCTGAACTTTGCGCTTCGGGACGCGGGATTGGCCGCAACCTCGTCGTCAGCCGGTTCTACTGGCTTCTTGGTCAGGACGACGAGACCGCGTTCCGCCTCTCCTAGAGGTATCGGCGCTTCTGGTTCATCTTTGAAGTACGAGCGCTCTCGTTTTACGGCCTTCGACCGGAACAGAAGCTTGACTATCCTGTCTTCAAGCGAGTGGAAGCTTATACAACCCACGAGGCCGCCTTCAGCCAGGCATTCCACTGCGGACGCGAGGCCGCGTTCTATGCGGCCGAGTTCGTCGTTGACCGCGATACGAAGGGCCTGGAAGGTACGGGTGGCAGGGTGGATACGGCCGTACCGTACCTTCGCGGGAACCGTGCCCTTGACGATGTCCGCGAGCCTAGCCGTGGAATCTATCCTCGCGGCGCGACGCTCGCGGGCTATGGCCTGCGCTATCTTGTACGCAAACGGTTCCTCGCCGTAGATGGAGATAATGCGGAATAACTCGCGTTCGTCAAGGTCGTTGACCAGATCGGCGGCGGTGCGCGGCGCGTTGGGGCTGAGCCTCATATCTAGAACCTCGTCGCCCTGCAGGCTGAATCCTCGACCGGATTCCCTGAAATGGAACATGGAGACGCCGAAGTCAAACAGCACGAGGCCAGGCCGCTCGGCGGCGCCAGCCTTTACCAGAGCCGCGTATTCAATGAAGAAATCGTCAAAATACCGGTTTTCAAATCTGACCCGCTCGCCGTAAGGCTCGAGCCTGGCTCGGGCGATAGCCTGAACCTCGGTATCGGCGTCAACGCCTATAAGACGCAGCCCGGGATACCTAGAGAGGAAGGCGCTGGAATGCCCGGCAAGGCCTAGCGTGCCGTCTATCATCAGGCAGTCGGGCCTTGGAGGCACAAGATAGTCCAGCGTGTCGCTGAGCATCACGGGAACGTGCCCGAAGGTCGGTTTGGCGTCGCTCATAGGTTCTGTATGTCCAACGCCTCGGAGGCTGCCGCGAATTCGGCCTCCGTGGAATCGATCCAGGACTTGTACGCGTCAGCGTCCCAGATCTCCAGCCGCTTGGTAATGCCGAGGACTATGCAGTCCTTCGTCAAGCCTGCGAATTCCCGCAACGACTGCGGAATCGCGATACGCCCGGCCTTGTCAATCTCTACTTCCTGGGCCGGCGCTATGATGCGGCGCTGGATGATACGCGCCTGCTGATGAAAGAGGCTCGTGGTGGCAAAAAGCTGTTCGGACAGCGCGTTCCAGCGCTCAGGCGTGAAGAGCCACAGGCAGGAGTCTACACCCTGGGTAACGACAAGAACATTCGCGCCAAGGCCGGCCCGTAGCTTGGCAGGCAGTGAGAGGCGTCCTTTGTCATCGAGGGTGTTCCTGAACTCGCCTGTTACCAGTTCCATGCCACTGCTTCCCTTTTTTTCCCACTTTTTCCCACAATTCTCCTATATCTTATCGTATAGGTACTTATTGTCAACGGAATCTCCATGAAAGAACTACTCGACAGAATTATTTTTAGCAAAAAGTGCTACACAGTCGTGTAGTGGTACCGACAAGAATTTAGCGATTGGAGGTATTTTGATGGTTCAGCGGATGGAAAATTGTGCCGATATTTCAGGCGTCGCTTGCGCGAAGCGGTCGCCGTGGATAGAATCCGGCAATGACCACAGAAACGCGCTGGATTGTCTACCCCGACGGAGATCGCCAGGAAACGCAGAAACTGCTCCGCGTCGACGATATAGTCGATATGAACGGCTTTGCCTTGGCCATGCCGCCGCCCAGCGAGAGGATGATAGCGTACAGGGTCTTCAAGATCAGGCGCGTCGAGGAGCGAGGCGAACTGGACGTGCTCCAATACCTGGAACTCGTGCCCGCCGCGGAACTACGGGAACTACGGTTCTAGAACATCTTTGCCTTATTTGGCGAACACGTACAGATCCTGCAGGCGATGGACCGCCTGCAGCGAAAACTGGCAAACCGCGGCGGCCTCGGAGACGGCCTCGAGTTCCACATAATGGGATAACTCCTCGAAACCGTCCGGTCTGGCCGATATGGTAAAGGCGAAAAGCCTGCGCTCGCCGACCTCACGGCTTGGTATCGGAAAGGGCCAAAACGTGAATGTGCCGCTTGTATTCTTAGCCAGAGGATAGGGATTGGTCCAGTTGGAGTCCATCATCTTGACTAGGCCCGACTCATCAAGCAACGATACCCTGGCGTCTACTATTGGTTCGAAGGTAGCGCCGTTGAACAGACGCCCCATGATGGGCCTGACGTTGAAGACCGGGCCTGATGGAACGTCCTGGCATTCATCGCCGGAGAGTCGCGCGTGGTTTGGACGGGGCGCGGCATTGATCTGCGCCCAGCCTTCCTTGACCAGACAGGCCACATCGGCTCCGCGCTGAAGCTTCTCTCCGTAATCCGTTTCCGAGTACGCGACTCCCCTGCTGGACAACACGTATTCCGGTTTGACCCGGTTGAGCACGAAGCAAGCCACATCCATGCGGCACTGCCTGCAGACGCACCACTCTCCCGAGGAACCCTTAGCGCCGGCGTCGAACAATTCATCGACCGTCTCGACGACGAGATCTTCCATCAGATTATGGATTTCCATGGCTCTTCCTCCGGCGGCCTCGCGGCCCGTAACTTGGCTTATCATATCAGTGTATAGATTTTACAACATTACGCAAGAAGCTCCGAAGCAGCCGCTGCAAGTCGGCCTCCCTGATCCCCGTTGGAAAAAACACGGAGCACGCGGAGCGAGCGGGTAAACGAGTCCACCACTTCGGGCCTGAACACAGTCGCGTACGCGGAAAAGCCCGCGCCGGAACCGATAACAGGCAGGTCTGACTCAAACGATATAGGCTCGGGCACATCGACCACAACCTGGCTGACGCCGGAGAGGTTGGCCAAGTCGGCCTCTATCCCCGGGCGCAAGGACAGGTCGGCAACTCGCCGGTGGGCCGGATTAGAAGGGTCGAAGGGCAGCTCGAAACGGGACTTAAGGAGATCTCCGTTGAAAACGGACCTTATGAGACCCTGTCCGTCCCTGCCCCGCTGGCCCATCAGTGCGTAGAACCCGTGGTCGTCGAGTCCGTACAGGTCTTCAGGCGCTATGGCTCCCGAGCCAAGGGCCGCCACGACGGCTTTCTTTATCATCGCGGTAGCGGCGCGCACCGACTTGTGCCAGTAAACGGCCCGGTACATCTGGTACTTCGAAAACAGTACCGCCTCTATGGCCATGACGCCACGCTCCGAGATGCCAGGGCGGCCTGATTCATCTAGCCCGAGGTGCTGCAGGGTAAAATCTACATCCTGGACGCCGTACGGCACGCCGCAGGCCCAGGCGTCGCGGTTGAGGTAGTCCAGCTTGTCTGGATCAAGCACGCCGGACAGCAAATTTCGGAAAAGCCGTAGGGCGTCCGCCTGGCCCGTCGCGGGCAGGTCCTGATCTACTATGGCAGCCACGAATTCCGGGTCGGCGCCGGCTGTAGTAACGGCGCGGCAAAGCGGGCCCAGGACGACATCGGCGGTCAGGCTCTCGTGGTCGCGTAGCGGCAATTCCTTCAGCGAATGCGCATACGGAAAATGCCCCAGGTCATGGCACAGCGCCGCGACCAGAAAACTTCGCGCCTCGGTAGCGTCTACGGCTCCGAGAGTCGATCTTGAGGCCAGCGCCGCGAGCGAACGCTTGGCCAGCTCGAACACGCCGATGGAATGGGCGCGCCTGGTATGCGTAGCGCCAGGATAGACGAGATGGGCGGGCCCAAGCTGTAGGATGCGTGAAAGCTTTATGAACTCGGGACTAGACAGAATAGCCGAAAACTCCGATGGAACCATGACATTGCGCCAAAGCGGATCCCTGACCGGTTCATCGAAGGATATTCCCAATCGCACCCAGATATCATCCATGAAGCCTCCGTCCCGCAGGTTGATAGACCAGCGCCATCTGCGGGATACTATAGCACGATGCAGCGAAAACGTTCTCGCATACATGTATTCTCCAACATGGCCACAACCGCGGTTTTACTTGCCGCCCTGGGATCGGCCTGCGTCCGACCGACGCCAGCTCCCGGCCTGCCGTCGGCGGCGCTACCAGCGGTGCAGCCGACGGCGGAAAAGACAGCCGCGGATAGGACAGTCGAACCAGCCGCAAAACAGGAACCGAAAATCGGGGTCGCGGCTCCGATACCCATGAACCCTATATCCAAGCCAGAAACGGCGGCGGCGACGACGGCCAGCGCCGCATCGAGTCTGGGCGGCCATGACCGGCATTTCGTACTGCGTCCCCTAGACGCGATCCTCGCCGAAGATTTTGAACTCGGCACGCTCGCTTCGAACAGCGTCGATCCTGGCTTGCGTACCGCACTGGAGACGCTGGAACGCGGACTCATCGCGGGCACCCTTCCCTACGAGCTGTTCAGCAACGGAGCCGCGGCCATAACCCGCGTCATCTACGCCGAACCGATGTTGCGGGGAATAGTCGCCGCGCGCTTTTCAGCGCCCCGGACCGAGCCCGGCGGTATCGCGAGCATCGGAATCAGGGTATTTGCCCGTCGCGCCAGCGAGTCCGGCGCCGGGTCATCCGATAAGAGCACGGCGACAGGTCTGGCCCTCCTTGCGCAGGCGGATGCCGGCGCCTGGCGAGTGGAACACTTCGAGCTGGATGTCGAAGCGCTCAAAACTCCGCTAGAGCGGATAGAAAGCTGGGATCCATACAGTACCCCGCAGAAACCATAATGAAAAAAACTCGATTCCATCACTAACATCCAGAAAAACGTTGAACTGAGACCGAGGCTGCGTCACACTATCTGCGGAGGCCTTTCCGGATGGCGATATTGGTAAAAAGTATAGAGCGTGAGTTCCTTCTTTCTACAGCCCTACGCGAGCGCACCCCTGTAACGATGGCCGCGGGCGGCGGAGAATGGACGGTCAGGATTATCGCCGTAGATCGATCAATGGTGACCTTCCTTCATGAAGTGCCGCTTGGCCTCCTCGGAAAAGGCACGACATACGACTTCCGCTACAACACCAGGGGCCAGAGCATAGCCTTCAGGGCCAGTATGCTCGAACCGGGCGACAAGCGTTTTGGCGTGTCACTACCCGAAAAGGTCTACAAGAACCTGAGTCGCCGCTTCATCCGCATGCCGCCGCCCGGAGATCTTGCCGCCTCTTTTGCATTCGCGGGCGAACGCTATGACCTGGATTTTCCGCCGAGCGCCGCGTACAATCCCGCCAAGGAGCCCGAACCGTCACCGGACTTCAACGCTTCGGACTTACGGGGACTGATGGCTGAATTTGAACGCAAGGCCCTGTCCATAGCCAGCGATCGCGGCATCGTCATGTTCAAGGATAGAAAGCCCGAAAGCCTTGAGGAAAAGCTGGCAACCGCAACCGGACGCTGTTTCTATCTGCCGACTTCCGCTTCGGGCATCCCGAAAAGCGATCCCTTCGCCGAGCGGACCATCCTGACACGGGACGATTTTCTGCAACATTTCATCGACACCGGCCTGGATCACGACTTTGCCGAAGCCGAAGTGGCTAGGTTCGAGCGATCCAGGCGAACGGCCAAGGTCCTCTCGGAACTCGTCGTGCCAATACTGTTCCAGGACTACGCTATAGGATACGCGACCATAGTGAACAAGCAACCAGGCAATCCGCACTTCGACTTGGGCTCGGTGGAGACCTTTCTGGCTTTTGCCAGGGTGTTCTCGTGGTCATTGAAGTTGCACGGGTATTTTAAGGACGCGCCTACGCTTGATGAGAACTACAGGACACAGGTCGTCGACGTTTCAGCCGGAGGCTTGCTCTTCGCGTGCCGTGATCCAAGGCTCGTACAGGCGCTCAAGGAAGGCACCGAAGTCAGCGTCAGACTCAAGGCCAAAAAACGCGGCGTCAACGCCGGCGGCACCATACGCCGACATTACGCGGACTCAGGCGAGGCCTACTTCGGCATTGAGTTCCACATGATGGCGCCCGAAGACTTCAGGTTCCTGTTCGAATACCTCTACGGCAGGCCTTTCACCGACGATGATTCCGACTCGGTGGAAGGCGTGCGCATCGTTAACCGATAGCGTGCTTTTTCTGGGGAAAGCTCTTGAGCATGGCCACGGCGTTCCTGGCATCGTTGAAAACGAAACCGCCGTCCCAATACTCCAGGGCGGCGAACAGCGCGTTGCCGCCGTCATTGTCGTCGCTCTTGATGGTGCGCCATGAAACGAAGTCAGCCAGCCGTTCGAAATCCTGGGCCGACAGTATCTCCAGCCGCTTGCGGTTAAAGTCGTTCCACTTCTCCAGATCAGTAAAGCCGTCGCCTTCGTCCTGAACGATCAAGTGGGCGTGGGCTGAGTCGAAGGAGTACCACACCCGAACCTTCTTGCCGACGGCGCAGCGGTTGCCGTGCTTTACGGCGTTCTTTATGACTTCGCTTATCTGTTGCTCAAGCAGGTTTATCTCCTTGATCTCGAGCGGAGCGGACTGCACGATCAGCAAGGTAAAATACCGGATTTGGCGGAAATCAGAGGGGAATTCCTTGTAGTGCATACCGGTCTTGTCGAACAGCGGGCTGTTTTCGTTGACGCGGATCTGTTTGATCTCGCTCAGGTAGGTCAGGTCTGCCATGGTTCCGATCTCCTAGTCTTCCATTTGCAGGATAGCTTCCTCGATACTGTTGGTAATCGGGAAGTAGCCCATAAGCTTTGTAAGTTCGATGACCTTCTTGACCGAGCCGTGTATGTTGGTAATGATCAGCCTGAAACTCATCTTCTTGATGGTCGAGCAGATATAGATGAGCGCGCCGATGCCGCTCGAATCTATATAATCAACGTTCTCGAGGTTGATGATGAAACGTTCCACCTTCTTCTCGAGCATCTTCATGACGAGCTCCTTGAGCTTGTATGAATTATAAAGATCCATCTCGCCATTGACATCTATTATATAATTATTGCCGTTCTTCCGGATCTTAAGCTCCATGCATCCGCCCCTTTCGCCTATAGTTTCATCTTGAAAACAAGGATGGTCTGATCGTCGTGCTGATGGGCGTCTCCCATGAAAGCCTCAACTTCGGTCTTGATCTTTCCCGCTATCTCCTTGGGTGAAAGCGAACTGTTCTTGGCGATTGCCTCGCCGAGGCTTTTGCGCCCAAACTGTTTGCCCTGCTCGTTGATCGCTTCAACGACACCGTCAGTGTACAGTGCCGCAATGTCTCCGTCATAGAGCCGGAGCGCCTTGCGCTGGTATTTCGTCGCCTTTTCGACGCCGATGGGTACGCTTTTGATATCGAAAATTTCTATGGCATCGGTAGCCCGCCTGTATATAAGGAGGGGCTGGTGCGAAGCGTTGGCATATTCAAGTTCGCCGGTCTCGATATTGATGGCGATGATTCCGAGGGTCGCGTAGTGGTCCATGTCGATCTTGCCCGTGATGCCGCGGTTTACCCAGTCGAGCACCGTGGCGATGTCCTTGTTGGTGTTGGTAATCAGGTGCAAAATGGACCGTATCATGACCATGATCAGCGCCGCCTGGACGCCCTTGCCGGCGACGTCGCCGATAACGCCTACGAGGCGATCTTCACGGGTGCGTATGACGTCATAGTAGTCACCGGAGATGCCTCTCGCCGGCGCGGAGAACGCGCCCAGGGCTAACGACGGAAACTGCGGCAGCTTCTTGGGGATTATGGTGCGCTGTATCTCCGCGGCAATGCCGGCCTGCCGTTCTAGGCCGCTCCGTTCGTTGGCTTCGAGGAAGGTGAAAAAGTTGCTGACGGCCAGGGTTCCGAAATTGGCAAGGAGCTTGAACCGGTCGAAATTGGACTCGTCGAACTGAGCGCCCGGGCGAGTCTTGGCCACTGCCGCCACGCCGATGATCTTGTCCTCGACCATTAACGGCACGGCCATGAAGGACGAGAGGCGCAGAAAACTCTCGTCTCCATTGACGACGAAGCGGCCGTCTGAGGCAACCGCGGGAGCAAAAATATTCTTGCCTGTCTTGGCGACCTCGCCAAGAATCGTCTCTCCGAGCCTGAACTGGGCGTGCTTCATGTACGATTCCACCCTATTGGGCTTGCGGGGCAGGCTCTCGGGCAACGCGAACGGCGGCGGAAAGAGGCCCGCATAGGCCTTAGCGACGATGATGTCGTCGAACTCGTCGACGAGGTAGATCGTGCCTCCGTCTGCGCCGGTTTCAGCGATCATGGCCTCGTTCATGCTGCCAAGCACATCTTCCGTGGAGAAGCTGCCCTTGAACACTGTTCCGACGCGGAAAGACAAGTTGTAGAGCGAGTCTATGGATTCTTCATAGTACGCCACCGCCGCGAGCGTTTCGTCGTCATGAATCCGAAGTCCTACGAGGCCGGTAACGATGAGCCAGGCATACGAGAGCGGCGCCACGAGTCGCTGGAAGACCACGCTATCACGGCCAAGCATCAGCATGAACACGAAGTAAGCGAGCAGGGCGACGACGCGAGGAAACCAGGTTTCGGCTACAAGATGTCTGGCGCTGTCGTTTTTATCGTCGCGCTTTAGGGCGCCGGTCAGCGCGATGACTACGATATCCAGACCCAGCGTCGGCACGAAGACCCATGAGGGTAGAAAGGTCGCAAAGCCGGCGAAGGCCCAGGCGGCATAGACCCCCGCTACAAACGCATTCAGAACAAGGACGGCGGCGAGCCATTTCCATAAAGCCCTTCCGAACGGGGCCATGGTGAGGAATACGATGAAACTGAAATAGACGAGGTCCAGAAGAAATCCCGGTACAGGGTCAGGAACTATAGCGAGAAACAGTTCCTTTGCGCACAGGAATCCTATGACTGTAATGAACGCCCCGGCTTGTCCTTCCGTATCCTTGCGGCGAAGCGTAAAAAACAGAGCGCTGGCGCAGACGAGCATGATGAGCGTGGAAAGGAGCGGTGATTCGATAACCTGACTCATTGTATTGATGATCATGGGATTCCCTTGAGGTTATGCTAGGACCGAAAGGTCGCGGAACCGCTCGTACCCGCTTATGTGCAAGTGTAGCATGGCAAAAAAAATAACGTCAAGGTAAAAAGTAAAACACGCACGGACGGAGGGTCCCGCTTCCCGATCGGACCCGCATGCACTATACTCGGGCACACGTTGAAACGCGCGGAGGACGGACGGACGGATGCTGTATTGTTGTATCACCATCGATTACCTCTCCCAGCTGGAACGATCCGGAGTACTCGAAGCGGGTGCTTTCATCGACGAGCTTCGAAGGGTCGCGGTCGCCTTCGGGGCGACAGTCAGCACTAGGAAAGCGCCGCTCTTAATTACATTTCCTTCCGGCGGCATGTTCGATGGCATCCAGACCTCTGAAGCTCTCCTCAGAATGGTCGACGCATTCTCTCGATACCAGCCGTTTCTACGCGGCGGCAGTCTGGCCGTTCATGATGCCGCCTCAGGCGAGGATGCGCTCGCGTTTGCTTCGAGCGTCCGTTACAGGGATTGCGCCGCCTACTCGTATACATTCAGCCCGCAGGCCAGCGAAACCCTCGCCCAGTATTTCGATGCGCAGGACGATCAATGGACTCCTCCTTTCCATAATTCCAGCCTAGGCGACGCCGATGCGGCCTTGCTCTTTGACCGGCCCCGACTCGCGGCCACGCTGGCTAGAGCAATAGCCAAGTCGGAGCGACGGGGTCCCAGGTTGGTACAGCTGGAAGCTGGAACGGGTGCACGCTCCATCGAGGCCTTGTCCAAAGCGGTTGGCATCCCCGAAAACCAGGTTCTCGTGCTTGACGGCGCCCGGACGAGGCCGTTGCCTTTCTCTCCCCTCGTGGAGGTGGTAGCGGCGCACGAAACCGCCGACGGAGCCAGGCCGGCATCCACAGAAAACGAGGCCACGGCCTTTGATTTCGTGGCCGCCTCGTCATTTTCTGGGGGAGCGCCTGAATCAGTATCCAAGGGCTGCGCCGCGTATCTGGATGGTTGGTTGGACAGTTTCGGAAACCAGGGCGGCATTGTCGCCTGCGACGACCCGGCGCGCTTCTCCGAGGAGGCCCTGGAGCTGATAACTCGAAGATTGTCCGAGGGCCGAGGATCGGAACGCTATGTATCGATATCCAATGGCGGTCTCATCGACCGTTGGTCAGGCGCCTGGGCAGCCCGCGTTCCCGCTGGTCTTGCCGATGCCGACGACAGACCAGCGGCGGTCGGAAAAGCGCTCGGCGCAGCGACCGGGAGGGTTCGCGACGCGCTGGCCGCCCGCTTCAATTCGATAGCAGGCGCTGGTTTCGACGCCGAAGCTCGCAGAGGCCTTCCGGATCTGCTTCGGATCCTGCCGCACGAGGCTTCGCTCTATCTGTTTACCCTGGCCATCATCGAGAACGAGCTGTCCGCGACAGAGCTGTCGGAATTCGTAGGCAGATTGGGGCTCCGGCCCCAGGGCGAGATACTGCTCCGCGGAATACTTTCACGAGCCGGCCTCGTCGAACCGCTATCATCGCGGACTCCCATACAACCCGTGGACTCTGCCTCGATAGCCCTCGAGATAGGCCCGGAAGCGGCTGAAGTCATTCAAAGACGCTTCACTCGATACCTCATCGAGCTGTATCGCGCTGGCAGGATACGCCCGAGCATAGGGTTTCTTAAGCGCGTCGGCGAACAGCCGGCCGAAGAGCGCCTTCTGTACGACTGCCTTTTTGAAGAGGTCATGAGGCCAGACCGGCAAAAACTCGGCGAACCTGCCTTTCTGTCCGCTTCCTCTACCTGCGTGTACCGGTTCTGGTCGGCGCTGAGCCTTCGAGATCGCGCCGCATGCGAAGCGGCAGCCTTGTCGGCGAATAGCATGATCTCGGGCCCGAGAGCCCGGACCGTGGCGGCCCTCATCCACGCTGAACTCGCGTATGCCTGCGGCGACCCCGAGCGCGCGTCAAAGAGCGCGCGGGAAGCGATGCTGGCGCTGGGCAAGGGAGCGCCTCCCAAGCTGGAGGCGCGGTCGCAACGCATGATGGGATTGTCTGCCCTGGCCCTCGACCGGCAGGCCGAGGCCGCGGACTACCTGACAAACGCGCAGGAACTCTCAGAATCCGCGGGTGACGATTACGAGCGGATGATGGCTGCCTACACGAAGGCCATAGTCGAATTCCTTTCCGGCGCTCTCGTTCGTTCGCTTAAGGCCTTGAACTGCGCCGAGGAATCCGCCTCGAGGCTCTTCAGAATGGATGTCCGCGCCGCCATCGTGGCCTTGCGCGGGCGGATAGATATGGAACTCGGCTCGTATGACGAGGCCGCTAGGTGTTTCACCTCGCTGGCGGAACTCGCTACCACCTACGCGGTAGCGGGCGCCGCGCGAAGAGCGGGCATCTGGCGCGCGAGGGCGCTCTCGTACGCGGGCGAATTCGACGAAGCCGCGACCTTGCTGGAAGCTGAACAGGATGACGCTGAAGCCAGCACCTTCAGGGGCGAACTCGAGATACTCAGAGGCCGCCCGCGGGACGCGAGGCCCTGGTTCGAAGCGCCTGTCATCCCTATGGCTCGACAATTCGATCCCTCAGACTCATTCGACTGGAATAGCCTTTTTTCAGAGTTTGAAGGCCGCTGCATAGGCTTCGACGCGGCCAATGCCCCGCTGGCTGAACTCAGGAAAGCCCTGGCCCTCTTCGCTCGAGGCCTCGATGAACGAAATCCCGAGTGCGCCGTAGACCTGCACGCGCTGACTCGCTCCGAGCACGGCTCAAAGAACGACCCCGGCATGGGCACGTACAGCTTCTTCTGCTATCTACTCGAGGAACGGCTTCAGGATCCGCCCATCGATAAGCAGACAGTGCTTTCACGCTCATTTAAGATACTCCAGCAACGTGCCGGCCGCATCGAGGACCGGGCGCAACGCGCATTATACATGGAAAAAAACGCCTGGAACAAACGCCTTATCGAAGCCGCGAGGATACATAAATTCATATGAGCGATACACTGAACTACCTCGACGCGGCCTGCTACCACGCGGCGCCCTCCTTCACGCACCATCTTGAAGGCGAACTGCCAGAACCCTACCGCCGCGACGACGAGCTCCTGACGATCATGGGCCCATTACGCCACACCTACTGGACCAGAAACGTCTGGAAAAAACCATTTACCGCCGAATTCGGATCCATTTCCGAGGCGTCAAAAATACTGCGCGGCATACAGCGCAACTGGGCGCCCTACCCCGCAAAATTGGCCCGCCGAACAACCTTGATAGCCGAAGCGCTGCCATCCTTGCCCAACAAGCCCAAGGCTTTTCCGTTCTCCGTACCAGCCTCGCCGATGGGGGCGTTTACCCTGCTGGACGAACATACCTTGATGGCCTCGGCTGAATGCTCGTCCCCATGGCCCAACGGCGAGTTCGAGTTCATCGAGGATAAGGAAGGCCCGCCCAGCCGCGCCTACCGCAAACTCTGGGAAGCCCTCGTGATGGCAGACGCGATGCCAGGCCCCGGACAACGCTGCGTCGATGCCGGAGCCTGTCCCGGCGGCTGGACCTGGGCGCTCGCGGGCCTCGGAGCCGAGGTGATAGCCATAGACCGCGCGCCTATCGACGAACGGGTGGCCGCCATGCCCGGCGTCACCTTCATGAAGCACAACGCCTTTACCATCAAGCCCGAAGATATCGGCCCCGTGGACTGGTTCTGTTCCGACGTCATCTGCTACCCGCCGGCCCTGTACGACTGGGTGATGCTCTGGATGGAATCCGGCCTGGCCCGCAACTTCATTTGCACCATCAAGATGCAGGACGTTCCGTGCATACTCCACTACTGCCAGCTGCATCCCATAACAAAGCCCTAAATATGGGACTTTGTTTACCCTGGCATATTCAATAGCTTTAATCTTCCCCTCAACACCTC
>CAZNCK010000002.1:65422-66596 GCA_964571545.1 uncultured Treponemataceae bacterium
AGACTGGGACAGACCCAGTGTGGAGCGCTTCGCCGCGATACCCGGATCTAAGGTTCTGCACCTCTGGCACAACAAGCACGAGCTGACATGGATCCTGACAAGGCCTCCGTCGGCCTAAGCGCCGCGAGCATCGCGTTTGAGACAACAATTCCTTGATTAAGGCCGAGCCGCTTGACGAGGTCGGTATTTTTCGCTATATCATTAGCATGCTAATTATTAGCGAACAAACAATAGGCCGACACGAGAATTCGATTTACCGCGTGGCGGCCCGCGTCAGGGAACTGAATGCGGCGATCAACTCCCGCATTAGCGAAAGCCTGACCCCGACCGGTCTGACGCTGCCCCAGCTATTGCTCATCAAGGTGCTGGCGCACAATGGACCGATTACGATCAGTGAAATAGCACGGGAGCTCTCCGTCAGCACGCCGACCGCGGTAGGCATCGTAGACAGGCTGGAACGGCACAAGCTTGTGGAGCGGAAACGGGATAACGAGGATGACCGGCGCGAGGTCAGGGTAGAATTCGCGCCGGGCAGCGAGGAGCGGCTGAGGGGCCTACGGGAAACGGTTGACGCGGCTATGGCCTCCGCGTTCTCCGACATACCGAAGAGCGACCTGGACCTGCTCGAACGAGCCCTGGAGACGGCGGCAAAAGCGCTCGGAAACGGACGATAGAACATACAAATTCCTGGGTTTTTGACCCGCAAGAAGGAGAACACATGTTGCTTGCAGCGATTCTGATGATTTCAGGGGCCCTGGTTTTCTATTCCATAGGAGTATGGGGCGAGAAGATAAAGGGTAAGCTCTCGCCGCTCTGGCTCGTATTCTTCTGGATTGGCTTTGTTTGCGATACAGCGGGAACAGCCGCGATGGGAAGCATAGCCGGCGGCCCGTTTCAGCTTAACTTCCATGGCATCACTGGGATGCTGGCCATAATTCTCATGGCCGCCCATGCCCTCTGGGCGACCATCGTGCTGGTCCGTAAGGACGAGAAGGCCATCAAGGGCTTCCGCCGCTACAGCATAGCCGTCTGGCTGGTCTGGCTCGTACCGTACCTGTCGGGTGTCCTCTTCGGCGTCAACACGGGCGGCTTCGTCGGCGTGGCGGAGAAGGGCAACACCACCCGCGCCGATCTCATCACCAACCTCACCCAGTTCTCCGAGCGGCTCGGCGGG
>CAZNCK010000003.1:0-899 GCA_964571545.1 uncultured Treponemataceae bacterium
CGAGCAGGTTGATGTTGTTCGGAAAATACTGCGACCGGTCGAAGCTTTCAAAGCCGTCCGCGACGAGATTCTCCGAGAGCCGTAGCTCCGTCAGCAGGTGCTCGTGCATGGCTATCGAGTTCCGCGAGAGCCGCTCCATGCGGTTCTCGATGCTCGCGATAGAGCCGGTCAGATGCCTTGCAATGGAACTCACGCTCTCGCCCTGACTGCCCGCGCGGTGTATTTCCCGCATGTCGAACAGCCGTTTGGTGTAGTACTCAATTGAAAATGTGCGTTCTGAAAAGCCCTTGCCGCAGGCCAGGCACCTGAACCGTGGGACACTGACGACGACCTTGGTCCAATACGACCCTGCATGTTTCCAGTGGCCGTCATAGGCATCAGCTTCGTCGAAATGGTGATCGCAGTGTGGATTGGGACAAAATTTTGGAACCATGATGTACCTCCACTATGACTACACCGGTATGCGCACCGGCGCTTGCGGAGTAGATACAAGGTTCGATGTACTAACTCTTCATTTCCCTACTAATTGCGGTTATGATGGCAGTGCGCCCAAGGAGCCACCATGAGGATCGACATCGCCATCACGAATGCCGCAATACGCGGGCTCTTCAGGATACTGTGCAAGCTCGACATCGAGGACATAGGCAAGATTCCGGTGGAGGGCCCCGCCCTGCTCGTAATGAACCACATCAATTTTCTGGAAGCGCCGTTCTTCGCTACGTTCCTGGCCCACACCAAGCTGGCCGCACTGAGCAAGAAGGAAAACCTGGCCAGCCCCGCGTACCGGTACTTCACGTCCATCTGGCACGCCATACCGATAGACCGGACCGGAGTTGATACCGAGTCGTTTAACCGCTGCCTGGCGTGGGTGGGGGACAAGGGACTCCTGGGTCTGCCTC
>CAZNCK010000003.1:909-11444 GCA_964571545.1 uncultured Treponemataceae bacterium
GGCCCAGAAGGCCGGCGTGCCGGTCTACCCTATGGCACACTGGGGCGCGGAGGATTTCTGGCGCAACCTCAAATCATTCAAGCGTAGCCCCTTCCACCTGCGGGTAGGCGCGCCGTATCTAATAGAACCGGTCGGTTCAATGACAAAGACTGTGCGCCAGGAAGTAGCCGACGAGATAATGCAATCAATCGCCGCGATGATGCCGGAACAGTACCGGGGCGTCTACGCCGGTACGGTGGGCGCGCAGCCCAGGCATCTGAAACCCTGCATAGCCGTCGACGGTAGCTCTGCCCCGGCTGCCGTCGACGGCGCGGAGCGGGATGACCACGTCATATAGTCGATCTAAATATATTTGTATTTGACATTATTGACATTAGTGTCTAGCAATTATCCAGCAAGAATGCTACGCTGAACTCGCGGACGGATAGCCCCCGGCCCGCGAGGAGTATCCCATGGTCAACCTGGAACGACAGACCCTGCCCGCCATGCTGAAAGCCGCCGGAGCCGCCTACGGCCCCAGGCCAGCTCTCAACCGCGTCGCCGACGGAACAGTACAGCCCGCGTACGCCTATGACGCGCTGACAGCCGCTGCCGGCCGGTTTGCCGCGCTGCTCGTTGACCTGGGCATAGTCGCCGGCGACCGCGTGATGCTGCTCGGTGAAAACCGACCCGAGTGGGCCGTGGCCTACTTCGGCATAGGCATGGCTGGCGCCGTCGCGGTACCGGTGCTCGTTGATTTTTTGCCTGAACAGATTGCGAACGTTGCCACGCATGCGGAAATACGCGCCATCTGCGCCACCGAGAAAACGCTGACCAAACTGGCGCTGATCGACTCGATGGTGCCTCTGCTCAGGATCGACGCCATGGACGCCGCGGGCATAGTGACCCGCGAGGCGGGCGTGCCCGGACACCGCGCGTTCCGCGTACCCGGCGCCGATTCCACAAGTAAGCTACCCGGCGACGAACTCGTGGCCGACGACCTGGCCTGCATCATCTATACCTCGGGCACTACGGGCAACTCCAAGGGCGTGATGCTGACTCACGGCAATATCGTATCCGACGTGATTGCGACGCGCGCCGTGTTCGCGCTGCGGGAAACCGACCGCGTGCTGTCGGTGATGCCGCTCGCCCACACGCTGGAAAGCACCATGGGACTCCTGACCCCTATCCTGCAGGGTTGTTCCATATACTACCTGGACAGGCCGCCGCCCGCGCCGGTGCTGGCCGCGGCGCTGATCCTCGTCAAGCCTACCGTCATGGTGATAGTGCCGCTTATCATAGAGAAGCTGTACCGGGCCAAGGTGGAGCCAAAACTGCGCGACCATCCGCTCTATAAATTCGGTCCTACCAAAAAATTGGCCATCAAGGCGGCCGGCAAGAAACTT
The DNA here is from genome assembly GCA_964571545.1 of uncultured Treponemataceae bacterium. Lineage (GTDB taxonomy): Bacteria > Spirochaetota > Spirochaetia > Treponematales > UBA12059 > SZUA-370. Next base: position 2,295 of record CAZNCK010000003.1, read on the forward strand.
GAAGCCGCTTTCGGCGGCTGCATACGCTTCCTGGGTATAGGAGGCGCCGCTCTGGCCCGTGATGTGGAGCAATTCCTCCTTACCGCCGGGTTCCCGTACGCCATCGGTTACGGCCTCACGGAAACAGCGCCGCTCGTGTGCGCGGCTGTGCCGTACAAGACGAGGCTCGGTTCCACTGGCCGCGTACTGGACGGCATGCGCGTGCGCATCGTGCCACCGGCCGACGCCGAGCAGACCGGTACCCTCGCGGTCATGAGCGGCGATGTGGAAGGCGAGATACAGGTATTCGGCCCAAACGTCATGACGGGTTACTACAAAGACCCGGCGCGGACAGCGGAGGTCTTCACGGCCGATGGATGGTTCCGCACCGGCGATTTGGGTTCCTACGACGCGCAGGGTCTGGTACACGTCAAGGGCCGGCTCAAGGCCATGATACTGGGGCCGTCGGGCGAGAACATCTATCCTGAAGAGATAGAATCGACGCTGGCATCCAGCGGCCTCGTGGAAGAAGCGCTGGTTTACGCGGCAAAAGACGGCACGCTTGTAGCCATGGTCGTGCTCAACGAGCGGGCCAAGGCGTTGCTGGGCGAGGCGAAACATGCCGTCGATGGAGCTAGACACGCGGTCGACGACGCCAAGAATGCCGTCGTGGGTGCGGTCAGGGATGCCTCCGACGCGGTGCGCGATGCCTCGCACGCGGCCGCCCATGCGGCTGCTCAAGAAAGCGAACGCCTGCTGACGGGCTTGCGCTCCGCGACCAACGCCAGGCTCGCGTCGTTCTCGCGCATCGCTAAAATAGTACTCCAGGAGCAGCCGTTCCAGAAGACAGCCACGCTGAAGATAAAGCGCTACCTGTATCCGGAGACCGACGCGCCCTCGGTCTAGCCCGCGGGGCACGCTCTTGACGTGCCCCGCCAATCGATTTATCATCACCCTTGAATATAATATAACATGCCGTGGCAACCTGGATTACCGCGCGACAACCGATCAACAGGAGCATGCAATGTATGATGTGATAATCATAGGCGGTGGACCAGCGGGCTACAGGGCTGCCGAACACCTGGGAGCAAACGGCCGATCGGTCCTCCTCATAGAGAAGGGCTTCATCGGCGGCACCTGCCTAAACGTCGGTTGCGTACCTACAAAGACCCTGCTCAACTCGGCAAAACACTACGTGCATGCGATCGAAGGCGAGAAATTCGGCGTCAAGGCAGAGAACGTCAGCTTCGACCTGGAAAAGATGATGGCCTGGAAACAGGAAGTCATAGAAAAGACGAGAGCCGGCATAGAGGGTTCGATGAAGCGAGCCAAGGTGACGGTGCTAGCCGGCGAGGCCCGCATAGTAGGCCCGGGCAAGGTAGCGGTCACCGAGACCAGCGGCGCCTGCCGTACCGAGGAAGGCGGGGCCATCCTGGTATGCACCGGTTCGTCGCCGGTAATCCCCCCCATCCCCGGATTGCGCGACAACCCCAGGGTGCTTGACTCCACAGGCATCCTCGAGATAACAGAGGTTCCCAAGCGACTCTGCGTCATAGGCGGCGGCGTCATAGGCGTGGAGTTCGCCAGCCTCTTTTCGAGTCTGGGTTGCGAGGTCTCCATAGTGGAAATGCTCGACGAAATCGTGCCGTTCATGGACGCCGACCAGGCGCCGGTGCTGCGCCGAGCCATGAACAAGGTTGCCTGGAAACTCGGCTGCAAGGTCACCTCCGTCGAAGACTCCACCGTGAACTACACGACCAAGGAAGGCGCCGCGGAGACCGTGGAAGCGGACCTGGTGCTAGCCGCCATAGGCCGCAAGGCCAATGTGGACGGCTGGGGCGCCGAAACCGTGAATATTGACCGCTCGCCCAGAGGCGTCGCCGTTGACGACAGGATGCGCACCAGCGCGCCTGGCATCTGGGCTGCCGGAGACCTGACGGGCAGAAGCCTCCTGGCGCACTCTGCCTACCGCATGGCGGAAGTAGCGGCGGCGGACATCGACGCGGTATTGTCCGGCGAGTCAGGGGGACCTGAAATAATGCGCTGGGACGCGATTCCGTGGGCCGTCTACTCCATACCAGAAGCGGCCGGCGTAGGCATGACCGAAAAAGATGCCAGGGCCCGAGGCTTCGAGCCGGCCTGCGTCAAGATTCCGTTACGGGCCTCGGGGCGTTTCGTAGCGGAAAACGGCTTCCAGGCGCATGGAGCGGTCAAGCTGGTCACGGACAAGGCGACCGGGCGCATCCTGGGGCTCCACGGCGTGGGCTCCTACGCATCTGAAGCCATCTGGGGCGGCGCCGTTCTCATAGAAAAGCAGACGCTCGCGTCGGAACTCGGAGAACTCATCCTGCCCCACCCCACAGTCTGGGAACTCATACGGGATGCCGCTCGTCAACTCAAGGGATGACGGCCCCGAACCTGTTGGGGCGTTGACGGACAAGCGACGATAAGCTCCCCGCTCAATGAAAACAAAAACAACCGGGACCCGCCGCAATGGCGAGCCCCGGTTGTTTTTAGCGTTGCGCTGAAACTGCCACAAAGCGCCTGAGACGCGCAATTTCCTCCGCGGTCCTCACAGGCGCAGGTCCTCCCGTGAGGCTGCGCCTCGCGACGCAGGCGCTCGGGTTCAGGTACCTGGAGAGGTCCGCGGCCTTGATGCCGGTCTGCGCCCATGCGCCGGTTTGCGCCAATGCGCCGGTAGCGGCGGCAAGCTCAGAGTCGCTCAAGGAGGCCAGCCCGACCCCCTTGGCGGTCGCCGCGGCTATGACGGCCTTCGTCGCCGCATAAGCGTCCCGGAACGGCACGCCCTTGGACACGAGCAATTCCGCCAGGTCGGTAGCCTCGGCAAAACCGGTATCAAGCGCGGCAGCCATCGCAACCGGTTTGGGCTTCAGCGCCTCTATCAGCGCGGCGAAGGCCGGCAGAACGCCTGCGAGCGTGTCCCTCAGGTCAAACACGGCAGCCTTGTCCTCCTGCAGGTCGCGGTCGTAGCCCAAGGGCAAGCCCTTCTGTAGCGTCAGCAACGACACGAGCGAACCGAACACCCGGCCGGCCTTGCCGCGTACCAGTTCCGCGACGTCAGGATTGCGCTTCTGAGGCATGATGCTCGAACCGGTGGAGCACTCGTTGGCTATGTCCATGAAGCCGACCTCCGCGCTCGACCACAGGATTATCTCCTCGCAGTAGCGCGACAGGTGCATGAGCAGGGTCGCGGCCGCCGCGGCATATTCAACGCAGGCGTCCCGGTCGGCGGTCGCGTCCATGGCGTTGCGGCTGGGCCGCGCAAAACCAAGCGCCCTGGCCACGAATTCGCGATCCAGAGGCAGCCCGGAACCGGCCACCGCGGCCGACCCGAGAGGACACTCGTCAGCACGCTTCGCCGCATCGTCGAAGCGCCCCCAGTCGCGTTCAAGGGCGGCGCACCAGGCCAGCAGGTGGAAGGCCAGCGTCGACGGCTGGGCGCGCCTCATGTGCGTATACGCCGGCATGTACGTTTCAAGGTTGGCCGACGCCAGGTCGCACAGCGCCCCGATGACGTCCAGCACCCCCACCTTGGCTTCATTGAAACACTGTCGCAGATACAAGCGCATATCCAAGGCCACCTGATCGTTTCGGCTGCGACCGGCATGCACCATTTTACCCGTATCGCCGAGCCGCCGCGTCAGTTCCAGCTCAATAAATGAATGCACATCTTCCGCGCTCGCGTCGGGTTTGAGCGCCCCCGAACGGGCCTCTACGAGCATGGCTGCCAGCGCATCCGTCAGGGCCCTGGCGCTGGATTCGGGAATGATGCCACTGACGCCGAGCATAGCCGCATGGGCTGCCGAGCCTTCCAGGTCAACTTCGAATAGCCGGGAATCAACGGCCAATGATGAAAGGAACAGGTCGACGCGAGGGTCGAGCCCGGTGGGAGACGTCTCCCAAAGCTTCAATACACCGGGCATCTCAGTAGGCCGCCGCGGTTTTTGTTGACGAGAGGCAGGAACCTCCGGAACCATGGGCATGAGCGGACTCCTCGGTTTTCGCCGTGCCCGCGACAGACGCGCCAGAGGCGGATGCGCCGGAAGCGGATGCGCCGGAAGTGGACGCGTTTGCTAATTTCGACACGGCAAGCTGTCTGGCCATCATGATACCCCGGGCCTTGACCGGAAGGGAATACAGATTTATGAAACCCGTCGCGTCGCGGTGATCGAACAGCGGCCCCGTGGTAAAGCTGGCCAACGAATTATCGTACAGCGAGTACGGCGAACTGACGCCCGAGCAGACCAGGCTGCCCTTCCAGAGCTTGAGCCTGACGGTACCAGACACCACATGCTGCGTCGAATCGACGAACGCGTTGACCGCGTCCATCAGCGGCGAGTACCACTCCCCTTCGTACATCAATTCAGCGAAACGCTGAGCTACCGTCGCCTTGAACGACATGGCCTTGCGGTCAAGACAGAGCTGCTCCAACTTAGCGTGCGCCTCCATAATGATAGTTCCGGCCGGCGTCTCGTAGACTCCCCTGCTCTTCATGCCTACCACTCGGTTCTCAACCATATCAAGAATCCCTATGCCATGCCTGCCGCCCATCGTGTTCAGCAGAGCGACGAGCGACACACCGTCCAGATTCTTCCCGTTGACGGCTACGGGCACGCCGTGCTCGAACTTCAGTTCAACGTACTCGGGAGCATCGGGGGCCAGCTCAGGCGGCACGCAGAGTTTGAGCATGCCTTCAAGCACCGGCTCGTTTTCCGGATCCTCCAAGTCGAGCCCCTCGTGACTCACATGCCAGAGGTTGTCGTCACGGCTGTATGAATCCCCATTCTTGAACGGAACCGGAATGCCCCTCGCGTTCAAGTAGGCCACTTCCTCTTCCCGACTGCCTATATCCCAGATGCGCCAAGGCGCGATGATCTCCATTTCAGGCCCAAAGGCCTTGATGCCCATCTCGAAGCGCACCTGGTCGTTGCCCTTGCCCGTGCAACCGTGAGCGATGGCGGTGCAACCTTCGGCTATGGCCGTCTCCGTCAGGGCCTTGGCGATCAGGGGCCGCGCGGCGGCCGTGCCCAGCAGGTAGCGGTTCTCATACAACGCGCCGGCCTTGACCAGAGCCCATAGAGTCTGTTCGACGAATTCCTTCTTGAGGTCGTTGACTATCAATGTTGACGCCCCGGAAGCCAGGGCTTTTTTCTCCAAGCCGGCCCAGTCACAGGCCTGCCCCACATCTCCGCAAACGGCGATAACCTCGCAATCGTAGTTTTCCTTGAGCCAGGGCACGATGACGGTGGTATCGAGACCGCCTGAATAGGCAAGCGCTATCTTCTTCATAGGTATCTCCTTATGTACATATAAAATACCAAACGAATCCAGGCCTATGGCCCGACGCGAAGAGTACTAATTATTTGATGCGGGGGGGTGTCGGTGGATCAGCGACGACGAAGGCGTAGACGGAGGCGGGTAGAGACAGCGGGCAGATAAGTGGAGAAGCGCGAGTTTGAGAGTGTATCGAGACTACAACACGCGCCTTGCGGCGAAGAATCGATCGGTACCTTTTGCATGGTACGTCCTCCGTTGAATTTGTTGCTTCATACCGTAACGGAATCGCGACAACGCGTCAAGCACGCGCGGACCCAGACGCAGGGCTTAAATTTTCAACTGATTTGTTGATCACTTAACGTATGTGTAGTAATATGAGGGCAGAGGACGATGTGGAGACGATACGCAAACTTGAAATACTATCCGACGCGGCCAAATACGATGCTTCCTGCTCCTCTTCAGGCAGCGCGCGCCCCGCGGCGCCGGGAGGGCTGGGCAACGGAGCTGCCGGCGGCATTTGTCACACCTGGGCAGCCGACGGGCGTTGCGTAGCTCTCCTCAAGGTACTGCTCTCCAACGCCTGCGCCTATGACTGCGCCTACTGCGTTAACCGCCGCTCCAACGACATTCCGCGCGCAGGCTTCGAACCCGAGGAACTCGTACGCCTCGTCATAGACTTCTACAAACGCAACTATATAGAAGGCTTGTTCCTCTCGTCCGGCGTTACTGGTTGCCCGGACACAACGATGGAACGCATGATAGGCGTCGCAAAAATCCTGCGTACGCGCGAACGCTGGAACGGCTACTTACACCTCAAGGCCATACCCGGCGCTTCGGCTGAACTCGTCACCGAGGCGGCCCGCTGGGCAGACCGCGTCTCAGTCAACATCGAGTTACCCAGCGCCGCGAGCCTCGCGCGCGTTGCCCCCGACAAGAGCCCCGCCGCCATATTCAGCGTCATGCGCACCCTCTCCCGCGCGAGCGGATTTGAACCCCGGCGCCTGCTCCCGGCCCAAACCAATACAGTACAGCCCCCGCGGCGCTCCGTGCCTCAGATCAGCGGCTCCTCAGTTCCGGTTCCAGCCGCCGCTCCGGCAAGCGGCGGCGCCGCTGTTACCGCTGACGACGCCCCGTCCGGCTCCCCAGCCGCCGTCAAGCCCACTGGCGCCGCCCTCACCCGCGGTTCCATATCAGCATCAGCAAACGCTTCAGGCGCCGCATGGCCCGGATTGCCGGCGACATCATCCATGGCGGCAGAACCCGCGCCCGACTACAAAACGGCCATGTCGGCGCTTGACCGGCAGTCAGTGCATGAGGCCCGCAAGGGACGTTACCGTAATCCTGAATCAGCCGTGTTGCCCGCGGGCCAGACCACCCAGCTGGTCGTCGGCGCCAGCCCGGAATCGGACGCCGCGATACTCGGCCTGGCTGAAAACCTGTACCTAGCGTACGACGTGAGGCGAGTCTACTACTCGGCCTTCGTGCCGGCCGGATCAGATCCCCGCGTCCCAGCCCTGCCCGGCCCGCCGCTCCTCCGCGAGCACCGCCTCTACCAAGCCGATTGGTTGTTCCGTTTCTATGGATTCCGCGCCGACGAAATTCTCAGTGCCGATCGTCCCAACCTTGACGCTGACCTCGATCCAAAATGCGCTTGGGCTCTCCGCAACCTCGACCGCTTTCCCGTGGACGTCAACAAGGCCGAATACCTTGAACTGCTCCGGGTGCCCGGCATCGGCCCTCTGTCCGCAACAAGGATCATGAAGGCGCGGCTCCGTTCCAGGCTCACGCCCGAGACCCTGAAGGCCCTCGGCATAGTCATGAAGCGCGCCGCCTTCTTCGTCACCTGCTCCGGCACGGCCCCCACCCTGCCAGGTTCAATACGTACTCCCGCTCCCGACGCCTCCTACGCCCGCGCCGCATTGCAGGACAGCGCCCGCCGCCTGTTGGCACCCACCCAGCCCGACCTCGACTTTGCATGATGCCTGGTATGAATTTTCAGCACAGAGACACAGATAGTACGGTAGCCTACGACGGTAGTTTCCCCGGTTTCCTGTGCGCCTGCGCCGAGGCGCTCAACGCGCCGGAGCCGGTACCGCGTGTCGTCAAATCCACGGTACTAGAGTCTCTTTTTGAGGAACGCTGCGCGGTCAAGAGGGACGACGACAGGGCGGCGGCCTTATGGACGCGATTGACGAAGCGGGCCGGCCCCGAGGCAATGAGGAGCCTCCTGGAAGCCTTCCTTTCTGATATAGCTGAAGCTGATTCGGTAGCCGCTAGGGCCATGCGGCGCGTATGGATGGAAGGCCCCTCCTCCCTGCGTGACCTGTCTGATTCCGTGATGCTGGATCTTGAGAAAGCGGCGCGCCGCGCAAGCATGGAAGCCCATCTGTATTGCGGGTTTGTCAGGTTTTCAGAACTGTCAGATGGCTCGTGGTATGCGCCCGTAAAGCCGGCTTGCGATGTGCTCGTGCTGATAGCCGACCATTTCGCTGCGCGATTCTCCACCATGCGTTTCGCCATCCATGACCTCGGTCGCGGTTCGGCCGTGCTCCATGAACCGGGCAAGGGCTGGAGCCTCGCCGACGATTTCGGGCTTGGTACAGAAAGCGGCACGGCCGACGAATTGCTATCAGGTACTGAGCGTGATATCAGGCGACTGTGGCAGTTATATTTTGATACAATAGCCATCGAGTCCAGGCACAATCCAAAACTGCAGTCGTCAAAAATGCCCAAACACTATTGGAACCTGCTCATCGAGATGAACCGCGGGGAACCGTCAGCATGAAGCGGCTAGGCGTGCAGCCCAGGATTCCACGCGCTGAAAATTCCAGCTTGCAGGATAGCCCGATACCCATTATGTTCTTTCCTGATAGGAGGCTCCTGTATGAAATCCCTTATTCTCTACGATTCGGTATTTGGCAATACCAGAACAATAGCTGAAGCCATTGGTAAAGCGCTAGGAGCGCCGGTGCGAAGCGTCACGGAAATTTCAACAGACGACCTACAAGGCATCGAGCTGTTTATTGTCGGTTCTCCGACCAGGGCGTTCAGACCGACGAAGCCCCTCTCCCGTTTCCTCGGCTCGCTTCACGCTCAGACGCTGACCGGAGTGCAAGCAGCAGCGTTCGATACCCGCGCCGATCTCGCTGACCTCAAGTCCAAGCTACTCGATATCATGGTAAGGATTTTCGGTTACGCGGCGCCTTGCATCGAGAAACAGTTGCGTAAAAAAGGCGCGCGTGTCATAGCCTCGGCCGAGGGCTTCTTCATCAAGGGGACGGAAGGTCCGCTGAAGGAAGGGGAGCCTGCCCGCGCCGTAACATGGGCGGCCGCCCTGAAAGTCACCGAGACCATTGTCGCCGGCCAAAGGAAACCACATGAGACGCCTTGAAGACGGGACACTACAGCGCCTGCGCTCGTTCGCTCACGAGCTGGTCAATCCCGCCGCCGCGCGCGTGGCCATTCCTACTGACAAACAGGGGAAGGGCTACTGGTTCGGAGGCGGCAACATGGCTCAGGGACCAGACGGACGGCTCTACCTGACCGGCAGGTACCGCAGTTCAGGCGACTCCAGGACCGGTCTCGACCTTGGCGACCGCGGCCGCGAACTGGCCGTGTTTGGCTCCTCAGACAACGGCGAAACCTGGACCAAGGTGCTTGCATTAGACAAGGCGGCCATATCTCCAGATGGCCGCGAAGCGTTGTCCATCGAGGGTTCGGCTATACGCTTCACGAAGACCGGTGTCGAATTGTACGTGTCGTCTGAAAAGCGCGTGCCGTATCCTGAGCCGGTGGAGGCCTACGAGAAACCGGGTACCGGCGTATGGACCATAGAGAGGCTTGTCGCGTCGAGCGTCGAAGCGCTCCGCGGCG
>CAZNCK010000003.1:11454-58106 GCA_964571545.1 uncultured Treponemataceae bacterium
CTAGCGCTGATCCGGCGACGCTCCAGGTCAAGGATCCCTTCCTAGCCGAGAAAGCCGATGGCTCTCTGTACCTGTTCTTCTGCCACCACTCGTTCAACTGGTCGTCCAGCAATACGGGTTACATCGAAATAGGCGCTGACGGAAAACCCCTGGGCAAACCGGTGTTCGACTGCTACCCGCGGGGGCCGGCCTGGGATGTCGCGATAACGCGGGGCACCTGCATACTCCCGCTTCCGGAAGCTCTGGCGCCGGCGGGAACGGGGCTGGTGTTCTACGACGGCGGCGAATGCCTACGCAACCTAGACGAACATGCCAGGGCCACGAAACGCCCCCGCGGCTATTCCTGCGAGGAACTGGGCGGACTCGGTTACTATTTCGATGAAGCCCCTACCCGCTTCAACCGGATTTCAGAATTATTCCCTGAATTTATCAGCCCCGACGGCACCGGCTGCCTGCGCTATGTAGACGTGCTCACGACGGTCGACGCCTACATCGCGACCTGGCAACAATCAATGCCGGACGGTTCTCAGCCGCTGATGATAAACCGGGTAAAGCGCCTACAATAGATCCTTAGCCGACATGCGCGTAGCGTCGATTCACAGCCGACGCCGCGTACATGCGCTTACCGCCCTAACGGAGGACTCCACGCGCGGAGGAATTCCCTAAGCGCACCGTGAGCAGCCTTGGGCCTTTGTTCGGCCCTCAGGTCTTCCCAGCCTGACAGCGCTATGTGGAACGAACGCTCCGGAGTCGGCAGAAAGGCGGTAGGCGCGCCTGCGGGCGACACGGTGTATGCCCAGATACCGATATCGTCTATCACGGCCGTTTTGAGCGCATCGTGTTCCAGTACGGTTCGCGAGTCGCGGATAGGATCCAGTAATATGCGCCGCTCCGAAGGATCGGAGACGTTGATCCGGGACCAGGGCAGGCGAAACACTATTGAACCGTCAGACAGTGACTCGGCCAGGCCTCCAGGCCCCACAGGCAACACGCTGCCGTCCTCCCATGCCGACGAAAAGCTGCGCCCGTCCGCGGTGACCGACCGGGCGTTGACCAGATTCAGGATGCGGGTAAAGCCGCCGGCTTCAGAGTATCGGGGAAAGAGTCTGCCCCCGCCGCGGTTGTAGTCTGCCTGAACCAGGAGCGTAGCCTCGACCAACGCGCCTTCAGATAATTCAGCCTTTATCAGGAACTCGGAACCCTGTGGCGCAAGCGGGCCGCCTGCCGAAAGCCTATATTCCCCGGTGCGACCAGGCACAAGATCGAGCCCTATTCTAAGCGTCGTACTGCCTGCAACCGGCACCCGCTCAGGTAAGTCAACCCGCAGGTATAGGAACGACGGGTCTCCCCAAGCCTCGAGCCCTTCATCGCCGCTAGCCGAAGAGACCGCCGTGGTCTGCCATGTCATGATGCCGTAGTTCTGCTCGGGGTCTATGGCGTTGTGCCATAGCGGGTTACGATCGAAGGGTATCATATAGGTTTCGGTTGTCCAGGTCTTCTTTGCCCATTCGTCGGCCCACTGGAACACCACGCCGCCCGAGGCTCCGCTTGAGGCCATGGCTTTGTACAGGCCGACGATGCCCGCCGCCTGTGCCCCCTCGCTGAGTCCGCCGTGGTCCAAGCCCTCAGGATGCTTGTGCGCGGTACCAAAACCGGTAGCCAGACCGAACTCGGCCACCACGAGAGGCACGCCGTCGAGCGCCTCAGTCAACGCTTTGACATAGGCCGCATACCGCAGGTAACCGCGTTCATCCACGGAGAGACTAGCGGCGGCGGCGCCTGGCGCCTCGTATTCTGCGGTTCTGAACATGAAGTCAGGATAGTTGGGATAGATATGGAAGGCCGCGAAGAATCCGGCCTCGTTACGAGCAGTCTTCTTGATGGCGGAAAAATCAACGGACGCGCTGTCATGGTAAGGAGCCTCGGCTTCGCCCTCGGTTTCGCCCTCGGCCTTCCATTCGGCAGAATGGTACAAAGGATCAAGTGTAGGCCAGGAGACAAAGCCGACGGGCACCTGATCGCCGCCTATGTCGGCTATTCGTCCGGTGGCGCGCTCGGCCATGCTGGCAAGCACGCTCTCGACCGGATGCCCAGGCTCCGTGGTAAACCAGTCTCCCTTGAGTTGTTCTAACGGGCGCGCCGCCGCCGTGGCGATCGCCTCTTCCGGCAACAATTCGCGCCCTACCAGCACCGCGGCAAGCCACGGGCTCACGTCTGCCCTATACCGGCCCCAAGCACGGTAAGGGCGCTCGGTTATGTCGGCTCGGCCGTACAGCGCGTCTATCGTCAGGTCGGATTCATTGAAATAGGCGGACAGATATTCCGTACCGCCGATGTCGCCGCCGGGAACTTCCTCCTCTGGCCAGATTTCCTGGATCAGGTACAGCGGCTGTTTTGAGACCGCGTTCCAGGATGCGAAAGCCCGATAGAAGGCCGGGGGCAATAGTGTATAGACCCGTAACGAATCAAATCCGGCGGCGGACATTCCGTCGAACCAGGCCAGGTACGTGCCTTCGTCAGTAGGCGGTTCGCCGAACCAGTGGCCCGGCGTGGCAGGGCCCAGGTTGACGCCCTTGACGAACCAGGGACGCCAGGCGCCGTCAGGATCTCGCTTCTCAAGGTAGCTGTCCGCGGAGCGAAACGCTGATACTGCGCTCTCGGGCTTGGCTGCTCTGTCGGCCAGCACCGTCAGATTGAGCACGCGCCAGACAGGCACGATTACCCTGGCTAACCTTGCATGAGCGTCGCTCGGTTCGTCCAGCGTTCGTAGCGCGTTCAGACGCGGCGTCGGATACAGGGTCGCGCCGGAACGCCCCGACGATGGTTCAAACGCGTCAAGAGCCAGAGCCCAGACCCTGCCCGCTCCGTAACGCCTTTCCGTCAACAACGGAAAGGTTTCGGGAATGCTATGGCGCTCCAGGAGCAAGCGTCCAGTCGCTTTCAGCCCGAACTGTCCGGTCAACAGAGTTGCGGCGCCGGCATTTCCTGGAACCGCCGCGGTGCCCGGACTTATGAGGAACCGCGAACCCACCAGAGAGCGAACCGGTATTCCGGCAAGCTCGCCCCGGACGGTCAAGAACCTATCTTCAAGTTCAATGCCGCGCCGCAACACTATCACGCTACGGTCAAAAGTAGACCGCAGGAGTACGCCCGGTCCTGCCAGATCCCAAGCGCGACGTTCCTGGGATTCCCAGACGGACCTTATATCCGCAGACACGTCGGCACTCGACAAATCTTCTATATAAGCACCAACCCAGGCGGCAGGCGCAAGGCCAGTCCAGACGGCCAGCTCGTCAAGCAAGCGCCTATTTTCAGTACCGCTCAGAGATCGGAATCCGACAAGGACGGACAGGCCACTGATAGCCCTGTCGCGCAGCTCGTCCAGAGCCGGATCGAAGGGACCGGCAGGCGCCTGGCCGCTGGCCAAGGTGCCGGCATAGCTCGCAACAAGCGGTTTGTCTATAACCAACAGGTCAGTACTGTTTTTGTCGCCCTCGCTATATGAAGCAACACCGGCCTTGCGGGCGAGCATCGACAGGAATCTCGCATCCAGCGCAGGCGCATAGGCTTCGACCCTGAGACCAGGCAGTTCGCCGCGTACTAGGACAGCGACGAACTGCGCGATGCCGATGGCGAGTGCGAGAAACAACATGACAAAGTATTTCAGGTACTTCTTCATGCCGCGCCTCCCTTCCTCGCGAAGCCCTTGCGGGCGAACTTCTGCCAGCCCTTGGACCGGTAGAAAAACTGCGCGAAGGCCCAGACCCTGGACATGCTCATAATCTGCCTAAAGCCGAAATTCTCCACGAAGGCAAGCAGGAGGAGGCCGAAGAAATCTTTGGGTTTGAAGTACAGCACCTGCCGTTCTGCGAGGAGTATCGAGCACAGTGAAATCATGATGCCGAAGGCCACCGCTATCCCGAAGACGACGAGGCTGACTAATGGATCTATCAAGGCAAAGAAGAGTGATGCCGCGAGTACCAGGTAACCGGACAGCTCCAGCCATGGGCCAATAAGCTCGAACATGTAGAAATACGGAATGGAGAGCATGCCGCTCATGCCGTACCGGGGGCGAAAGGCCATCTTCCTGTGGTGAAGCAATACCTCGATGAGGCCACGGTGCCAGCGATCCCGCTGGCGCATCAGGGTCTTGCCTTCTTCGGGCACCTCGGTCCAACAGTTGGCGTTGTAGCAGTAATCGACCATGCCGTCCCTGCCGCTCTCGCGTTCATGCCGCACCAACCTGACTACCAGTTCCATGTCCTCGCCTACGGTATCCTTGCGGTAGACGCCCCTGCCGGTCATGTAGCCGCCAACTTCCAGGAAACGGTCCTTGCGGAACATGCCAAAGGCGCCGGAGATGATGAGGAGTCCGTCGAGCAGCACCCAACCCAGGCGGCCCGACACGAACGAGCGCAGGTACTCCATGGTCTGGAAGGCCGCCAGCGGTTCGCCTGGCAGGCCGATGCGCTGCAGGTGCCCATGCTCCACCTCGCTGCCGTTGACTGGAAAGATGTTTCCGCCTATGGCTATGACGGCACGCCTGCTCGCAATTGTCTGCAGCATCGCCCTGAGCATCGATTGCGGGTCGAGCAGTGAATCGGCATCGATGCTGCACAGGTACTCGCCCGTGGCGAAATTGGAGCCTGCGTTCAGCGCGTCCGCTTTGCCGCCGTTCGTCTTGTCCACCACGATAAGGTTGGAGATCGTCGTGGAGCGATAGACGGTTTTTACCGGCATGCACGGCAGGGTGCCTTCGATGCCAGGCGAAGCAGGAACCAGATTAAAGCCCGCAATTAGTTGCCCTATCGTATCGTCCTTTGAACCATCGTTGACCACGACCATCTGATAGTGAGGATACGCGAGCGCGAGCAGGCTCTCTACCGAATCGACTATGGTGCTCTCTTCGTTATACGCCGGCGCTATGACGGTGATGGGAGGCAATAGGCCACTGGAAAACAGAAAGTGCTTAAAGCCAGTCTCCCACAGTACTGACTGCGCCTGAAGCTTGATGGCGGACAGTACAAGCAGGGCCAGGTAGAACGCGTTGACCGCAAGGGTGTACCAGGCGAAAAGGAAATGGAACTCGAATATGAAGCGGTATAATAATTCTGAACCTGTCATGAAGGTCAGGGCTTGTCCCCAGCGTAGCACGAATACGGCGGGAAAAACCGCAAGTGCCAGGATGACCAGGAATCCTATGAACACCTTGTCCATGCGCTTGACCGGAATCCGGGGACGATCCTCTTCGGGTGGCGGAGGCGGCAAATCCAGCTTTGCGCGCAGTTCGGGACCAGCGTTCCTTGAGAAGAAGTCGCGCTGCCTCGTCTGGACAGGCAGTTCCTCCGCTAGCCGCCGCGACATTTCGTCGCGTACCTCTTCAGGCAAAGGAGACTCAAGCGTAGACAGGATGGAGCCGCTCCGGTCGAGCGCCAGCAGGCAGGAGATCATACGCTTGAATCCAGCGCGCAGAGGCGTACCCGCGTGATAGGCTATGAAGTGCATGCGGTATTCAAGTGCCAGACTGATGCCCGCGGCCCGCTCAGCCGAACCGGTTTCGATGGCGTTCATCAGCGAAGCCGCGCCTTCTGGGTTGCGGCGGTCAATTTCGCGTACTGCCGCGACACCGGCATCGAGAAGAGACGGATCCTCAAACCATGGATCTAGTCGACCGACGTCCTCCGGCGCTAGCTGGCCGCCGAGGAGTCTGGCAGTCGGCAGCATGAAACGCCGCTCCCGCCGCGCCTTGAAGGCCCCCAGGAACCAGGAAGGCGGAAAGGCCGAAGCCTCGGCTGCCAATGCACCCAGCTCATCATCGCGCGTTTCGGCTATCAGCGCAGCCTTGTCCCAGCCGTCCTGTGTCGGGCGCGCCTTGAGGCCCATGAGAAATAAGCGCAGCCCCGCATCGCCATGAGCGTGCCCGCTGCTTTCATTGTAAGAGGCAAAACGAGAAGCGAGCGGGGTCAGGGTGGAATACCCACGCTCATCGAGCGGAGGATCTAGCTGGCATAGCTTGTTTGCCAGTTCACCGATATCGAAGCCCGCGCTGATAAGAGCCAGTTGCCTTATCAACACCAAGCGCCCGAAATAGTCGCGTTCAAACGCAAGATTGTCCAGCAAGGCCCGGGAATCGTCCTCGTAGGAGCCCATCCCCAGGATCAGGTAAGCCCTCAGCCTCCGGTACCTGAACAGCGAGCGGCAATCCTTCTTGGCCATCGCGAACACGCCGCCCGCCTCGAACGCTTCCCTGACGAGCATCAGCGACGAGCCGCCGTCGGAGCAAGCCTCCAGGGCCAGCCGGGCAGACACCGCAAAATCAGCGGGATGCCGTCTGGCCAGCGCCTTCAGGGCCTCGCCATCCCTGCTCATCAAGGCTTGCCTGAGCGCTTTATTCCTCGCTGTCCTCTGAACAAAGGCTTTGCGCCGCCCATGCTTCACGAGCATGACGCCCAAGACCACCAGCGCATCCAGAGCCAGAAGCGCCGCCAGTGAGCGGATCAACAGCAACAGACTAGTCGACATCGACGCCATGCCCTACCAGGTAACGGATGACGCCGAGCAACTCGACAAGAGGAACCGGCTTTTCAAATATATGGAATATTTTTAGCGTATGCGCCCGCTCCACCAACTCATCGGTTTTTGACTCGACAATGAGCACGAACGGAACGCGGTTCAGGTCCGCTGAGGCCAACATGCGGGCCCGAATCTGGAACGCGTCGAACTGCGGCAGGTAGACGTCGGCTATGACGACTTCAGGCTTGTACTGTTCCATCAACTCGAGGGCCTCGCCTCCCCGGGCAGTCCCGATGGCGGAGAATTCCCTGCGATTGAGGAATTCGACTATGTAATCGGTGCTGATGGCATCGCCGTCCATCACCAGGGCCATGGTCGTTTCGCGAAGGTCAGCATCGCGCAGGTCGGCGCCGCTCTGATCCAGCACCTCGTTGCCACCCCGCCGCTCCAGCAGCTTGAGCCTAGCCCTTGAAAAAGACTGCAGGCTAGCCATGCGCTGTTCGGAATCCTCGCCATGTAGCTCGTCACTACCTACAATCGCTATAGAAACGGTCACTGGTCTCGAAAATCGGCGTTCAGCCTCAAGCGCCGTGCGTATGCCTTCGGTAAGCGCGAAGGATTCTTCCCGGCCGCTCTCCAGCACAAGCAAAAAAACCGGCCCCGACCAACGGAACAGGAAGCCGCCAAAAGAATGCTCCAGAAGGAACCCCGCGACATCGGCGACCATGCGGTCTCCGCTGGCAAATCCAGCTTCGCGGTTGAGCTCCTTGAGCCTGTCCACCATGATGAACACGCCGCAGAAGCGGCTACCCTGCTTCATAAGCGAGCGGAGGAATTCATCCGCGTACGAGCGGCCATACAGCCCGCTGATCCCGTCGCGAAGGGCAGCGTCGCTGGCAACCACCATTGAAGAACGTAGATCGATATTGTCCGATCGGAGTTTGTCGATTTCATCGAGTAGCGAAACGACATCGCCGGATGATTCCGCGCTGTTTGCGCCAGCGGCTGCTCCGGGTGTCCAGACGCTCGAGCCGACTATAGAATCCACCCTCATGCACGAACCCGATCTCGGGCATATAAGGACAGCCGCCTTGTCAAACCCCGCCATGACCTCGTCGAGGAGTGGTCCCGGCCGACCAAACGCCTGTATGAAGGAGCTGTTGGATCGCCCCGGAGCCTCCGCTACGATAGGCAAGTCGCGGCCCATGGAGGACCCTATGGTTCCGGTGAACAGGCAACCCGTTCGGCAATGGTAGGCAAAAAGGTAGCCCGGATATCCGGAAAAGATGCGGAACTCCAAGACAGAAGGCCCCTCGCAGGAGATGGCGTCGCGCTCCTGATGGACGTACCGGTAGGGTCCGGTCACACCAGCGGCGGCTATGCCCAGGGCGGACCTCCAATCGGCCACGATCTGACCAGAAAAGCCGCCGATCCGCCAGGCCGCTAGACCCGAAGCCGCAAAAGGAGTGTCGTCAAGAACGACGATGCGCTCGATGTTTCGTAGCGGGGTTATAGACGACACCGCGGCCAACAGGGCATCGACCTGGTTCGCGGGACCGGCATCCACCGCGATGAACGATTCGCCTTCCTTGAGGAGATAACAATTGACGCTGAGCACACCGCCCCTGGCTAAGCTGGCCAGCCGCCAGACGCCGTCGGCAATTGCCTCGACGCTTATTTCTTCTGACATAGTAATCTCCCGCACAGCACCAGAGTCTTCTCGTCTCCAAAACCCCTGCAGAGCAATACGCTGTCCATCGCGGCATGCATTATCTCGAGGCCATAACCACGTCTGGCATAGTTCCCTATGGGCGACACGGGCGTAGCGAGCCAGTTGTAATCCGGCCCCTTGTAGCTAAACTCTACTGAAAACAGGCCTTGCCGAATGCGCCACTCGACCAAGCAATGCCCCGAACGCCCGCCTAGGCCGTGTTCGGCAACGTTGGAAAGCGCTTCGACGCAGGCCAGCACGAGGCCGCCGTTTTCCACCGGATCGACGCTGCCGGCCGCATCCAGCGCCCGCGCCAGCGTCAGGCGAAGCGTTTCGCTGGCTTTGTCCGAAGCCTGCCTGAGAAGCAGGTTCAGAGAGCCGGTCAGCTCGTCTATGGCAGTTTCCGGCTTCAACGCCTTGACGCAGACTATGCTCACATCGTCAACAAAGCCCGCTTCTGAAAACTCGAATCCAAGCCGTACAAGCGTATCGGCTATCTCCCTGGCGGTAAATCCGGCGCGGGAACGGGCCACGCGCATGATACGATCCTCGCTAAAAAATGCGCCGTCGTGGCCGGGGCATTCTGAGAGCCCGTCTGAAAACACGATGAAGAGGTCGCCCTCGCGGTACGGCAATAGGAATGATCTGAATGCCTGCTTCTCTACAAAACCAAGCGGCATGTCAGCGCCCTTGATGAGCCTGCAGGAATCGGTCGCCTTACGGTAGTGCACGATGGAGGTGTGCCCGAAATCAACGAACTCGGCGAACGCGGTAAGTTCATGCAGGCGCATATACGAGAACGTGGCTATGCTCCGCCGGTCCAGCAGATGCGGCGTGATGACCCGCTCGGTGGCGGCGCAGATCTCTCTCACAGAGGGAGCGCTACCCTCAGCCCGTGTCATCATCGCGAGAGACCTGAACAGCCCCACCTTTATCACGGCGCCCATGATCGCGGCATCCATACCCTTGCCCATCACATCACCGAGCAGCACATCGACGATATCCGCCAGCAGGTCAACAAATACCACGACGCGCTCGAATCGACGATATCCGGCGCCAGTCTGATCACATCGAGAAAATCGCCGTCCACCAGCTTGCTCGGCATCGCGGAGCAGGCATATTCCAAATAGGAGGAATCGACATGGGTGCCGTTCACGAGTACGGCCGCCTGTAGCCTCGCGCTAGCGTCAGCGTCTATGGACTGAGCGCGCGCCAGCCGCTCGCGGCTTTCGGACAACTCCGTTTCATCCTTCAGGAATATGAGCCTCCGCCCAGGTGTTCCCGGAACCGGCGTATGCCTGACCCTGATCAGCCGTTTACCCCTACCGGGGAATAGACAGGATACGCTGTCCCCGCGAAGTCCTGCTTTCTCCGGACCGGTGCCGCTGAACAGCATTGACCACGCCTCGGCGTCCAACACGCCCAACGCTTCCGCAAGCGTGCCCCGCACGACAGTTGAACCGGCGGGCAATCCAGACAGGACGGCGAGATTTTTAGCACCCGAAAAGACAGCTTGCCCCGAGTCGTCGCATACCAGAAATGCTCCTTCAGCGACAATCGAGAACGAGGATTCTTCTACACCGTAGCTGTCGGGTCGCTTCAGTAGCTTCTGGTCATTCATTATTCCGGGCCATTGCCGAGAGTGAAGCCGCCACGTCATCGTCTATGGCAACGATGCTGCTCATGTGCACCATGTTGAAAAGAGCCTTGACTGTGGGCAACGACGAACACAGGCGAATCTGGCCACCTTTAAGCTCAACATCCCGTATCAGACCGACTATGGCCCCAAGCCCGGCGCTGTTGATGAACTGCACCTTTGACAGGTCCAGCACGATTTTGCCGCCAGTATCGACCGCGGGGCGAAGCGGTTCGAAGAACGCCGGCGCGTTGTTCTGATCGACGGTGCGCATGCCGGGCTTGAGCACGGTGACGCCGCCGGATTCGGCCATTTCATAATCCATAGAGGTTCCTCATCGATAAAAGCCTTGAAACGATACAGGTACATACCTGCGTCCCTAGTATACTCTCCATTTTGCATCAGCGCAAAATCATCCGGATCTATAGTCAGGGTCGTTGAAGCGGGGTAAAACTGAAGCGATCTATACAAATCCGGTCTGCTGACTCGGGCGCCCGTCCCTGGAACAACCAAAGGTTGAGCCCGACGCGCTCCCTACCCTTGGGCGGAGCGCCAAAGGGTTCAGGCTCGGAAACTCCGGATGGCGGATAGCCCCACGAAAATGAGCCTGTAACAGACTCTACGCTGAAACGCACAAGCCCCGGTTCCCATATAAAGACCAGGGTTGTAGGCATAGAGAAATCGAATTCGGCAAGGCCCGAGCGCTCGGGGCGGTCAGCTGACGGTTGCACGGTACAGTTGAGGTTAGGAGCCGCTGGTATCGCCCATCGGGCCAGTTCAATATCTATTTCGCGGTTGGCGTAGGCAGGATCATCGTCCCAAGTAAAGAATCCAAACACAGTCATATCATCCAGCGGCTTCTCCAACGGAGCAAGCACCAGCTCGTAGCGGCCGTAACCCAGGCTTTTCGTCAAGAACAGGTGCGCGCTCGTCCAGTTACCAGCGGCAAGGCTGGTTTCCATAATGAGCCTACCCTCGTTATCTAACCGCACATTTCCGCGGCTGAACAGGTTGGGTCCCGGCCCGCGAGGCGTGGCGGACTGTATCACCTGCCAGGTATATCCAGAGAACAATATTGTCGAACTCTGACGGATGGCGGGCGCGGTCCAAGCAGGTACACAGAAAAGAGCCGAAATTAAAGCGATCAGGAACCTGCGTAGACCAGAACTGGTCACTGCGACTCTCGGCGAGCTGTTTCCCGCAAGGCCTGGAACGCGGGCCCGTCTTCCCTCCAGGCATGGCAGGAATCCTTCAGGAACAGGGCGCCGGAGGCGGCACGCCCGCTTGCCGCGGCGCCGGACTCGCGGCTTTCAATATCGAGCAATGCCCAGTACCCCTGCAGGATGGCGGGCGCCATGGTCGTCAGCAAGTGGACCAGGTGCGTACACCCAACCTTGCCCCCGGCTAGATTCTTGATCACTCCCGTGAACCCCCGCCCTATGGAAATACCCAGCACGGCATCCAAAGAATGCGCCAGAAAATTACAATCATCCATGGGCACGGTATTGATAGCGACCTCTATATCCTCGATAGTCAGCTCGGGTAATTTTAAAAGGACATGGATTTCAAGATTGTGCAGGTCCCCGGCCTCGAACCGGTAGCCGTTGAAGCCCACGCTCGGAGCGTGCCGCACATCCCTGAATTGCCCCGTGCACAGGATATGAGAGGCATCCACCGCAAACGTAGACATTTCGATAGTCCTGGTGTGGAACTGCATATAAGCATGAAAAAGCGGCATAAATCCAGTAAAAACAGCCTTACGAAGCCAGCTCCATGATAAACCTCGAACCGTGAGCGCGGTCTATGCTGATGGTGCCGCCCATCTGCTGTACCAGCATACCTATAAGTTCCATGCCAAAGCCGGTAGACGACTCCAAGGAAATGGAATCAGGCAGGCCGGGGCCATTGTCCGCATATATGATCGTGATCGTAGATCCGGTTTTAGTCGCTGTAATGGTTATAGTTCGTTCCGAGATTCCAGTGAAGGCGTATTTCATTGAATTGGATATCAGTTCATTGATGATTATTGCCAGCGGAGAAAGGATTTCTTCCTTTAATATAAAACCGCTGGTTTCGACGATGGCTTTGACCGCCGGGACGGCAGAGAAAACACCCATGATTTCATCGACCAAGGGAGGAAGAAAAACCTGTACATCGACTTCCTGGAGATTCTTGAATTGATAGAGTCTGTCATAGAGGCTGCTCATGCGCTTCAATCGCGCGGCGGCGTTCATAAGTATCTCAGTGCACTTGTCGTCATTCTGCATCTGTGCCTGCAACGATAAAAGACCGTGTATGCTGCTCATGTTGTTCTTCAGGCGATGATGCGTCTCCCTGAGCAGTATATCCTTTTCCTTCAGCAGTCCTGTTATTTTATCTTCGGCAGCCTTGCGTTCAGTGATATCGGTAAAAACACCAAGCACGCACTTCTTCCCATCCATTTCAACGGGGCACGTATTGATTATCGCAAGGAAGATGCCGCCGTCCTTTCTCAGCATCCTGATATCATTCACGGTAACGAATTCACCCCCAGCCAAGCGTTTGTAATATTCCTGAATTCTCTGAAACTCGGCTTCCGGATGGAGAGACAGCGGATGAAGCTCATACAGTTCTTCATTCGTGTAACCGAGCATCTGACGGACAGCCTCGTTCACGAACAGAATCCTGCCGTTCCCGGAATCTACCGCGATGATGCCCTGGGGTATGGTCTCCAGCACCGTACGCATGCGAAGTTCTGATTTCTTTATGATTTCCTTTCTTTCAGATAATTCTCGCTTGGAACGCCGAAGCCTTGAAATAGCGACATACTGTCCAACGATACCGGCAAGAGCCACCATAAACGCGATGATGATGGCTACGACTGTATTCCGTTCCATCCGTATCCATTGCTCGGAGGTCAGAAATACGACCTCTTTGGAGCGCCAAGAATCCAGGATCGTATCGTAGATACCCTCATCCTTAATTTCAGCCAGGGCATTGTTGATCTCGGCCAGCAGCTGGACATTATCCTTGCTCACCGCTATGGCGGATGAACTCCTGCTTACGGGTTCTTCGACAATACGGACACCTCTGATCTCACTTTTCGCCAGCACATAGGAGCCAACCCAGCGATCCGCCAGCACGGCGTCGATCTGCCCCGCAAGCAGCAACTCGAATCCCCGTTCAAAATCAGGAATGATCTCCACGTTTATCAACGGCTCTTCCTTGAGTAACTGGACGGGCAATCCGCTTTTCTCTACGCCGACTTTCATCCCGTTCAGATCGTGCAGGGTTACGACGCCGTGCCGGTCGGCTTTTAGGAAAATCGAGAACTCGGACACCAGCAAGGGTCCTGAGAAGCTAAGCGTCTCCAGCCGTTCCGGAGTCTGGTTAATCTGCAGCAAGGCGTCTGCCCGCCCCTCCCGTACGAGGCGCTGCGCCTCGGTCCAGTTCATGGCGCGGATTTCAACGGGGCGTTTCATATGCTTGGAGATAGCCTTCATCAAATCAACAGCGATACCCGCTGGCTGTCCGCCGTCAAGGTAGACAATGGGTGGGAGCGTCTCGTTGCCCAGAAACAAGGCAGGAGCCGTAGAGGATATGGTGGAAGTCTGTTGAGCCGCCGGTTCCGCGGCAAAAACAACAGCCATAAGGAGGACAATAGTCGCAATTTTGAATCTATTTTGCATACAATTACCTCGCAACAGCAATAATATCACATATATTGGAGTAATTAAATGTAAAACGCTCAGGATTATCTACGCTGAACCTAGCTGTCCGGTCTTCTCGCTATAATACTGATAGTCCCCCTCGTACACCTTGAGGGCGCCGCGGTTCACCTCGAAGACCCGGTTGGCCAGGTGCTTGAGGAAATACCTGTCATGGCTGACTATCATGATGGTACCATCGAAGTCCTTGAGCGCTCCCAATAGCACTTCCCGGCTCGCTATATCCAGATGGTTGGTAGGCTCGTCAAGGACCAGGAAATTGACCGGCGAAGACAACAGACACGCAAGCATCACGCGCGTCTTCTCTCCGCCCGAGAGCACCGAGATGCGCTTGTCGGTATCGTCGCCCGAGAACTGGAACGAGCCCAGCAGGTTCTTTATCGTGCCCACCGACTCACGGGGGAGCCTGCTCTGCAGTTCCTCAAAAATGGTCATGGACGCATTCAGCGTGTCACCGGAATACTGACTGAAGTAACCGACGTTGACACTCGCCCCCAACAGGCAGGAGCCGGAGGTAGCGTCCGTCTGCCCGGTAATCACCTTGAGCAGCGTGGACTTTCCGGCCCCGTTGATGCCTGTCACGGCTATCTTGTTGCCGCGCGCCACGATGCCGGAAATATTTGCGAACACCGGGTGCGCATTGCCGTCGGTCTTTAACCAGGACTTTGCTAGATCCTTTAACTCGACGACCACGTCGCCGCTACGCTTGACGGCGCCAAACTCAAACTTGATTGTCTTGACCTCGCGCGGAATTACGATGCGCTCTATCTTCTCAAGCATCTTTATCCTGGACTGCACCTGAGCCGCGTGCGAGGCACGGGCCGCGAAGCGCGCGATGAATTCCTCATCCTTCTCGAATGCCGCCTGTTGACGCTTGTGCGACGCTATCAATTGTTCACGCCGTATCTCGCGCTCACGCAGATAGAAGTCGTAGTCGCCCGTATACGAGGTAATCGTCCCGTCCGCCACTTCCACCGTACGCGAACAAATTCTCGTCATAAACTCGCGGTCGTGGCTCGTCATAACGAGCGCGCCTTTGAATTCCTTGAGCCAGTTTTCAAGCCACAGAATAGTCTCGATATCCAGGTGGTTGGTAGGTTCGTCTATCAGCAACCCGTGCGGATTGAGGAGCAGTATCTTGGCTAGTTCTATGCGCATCTTCCAGCCGCCGGAGAAGTTCTCCACCCGTTCGCCCCAACGCTCCCTGCCTATGCCCAGGCCAGACAGAATTGTCTGGGCGCGGTTCTCCAGATCATACCCGTCCAGGTGCTGAAACTCCATCTGCAGGTGGCCGTACCTGTCCATTTCCGCATCGCTGAGCGGCGCCCCGGCCGGGTCAGACATGCGGTGTTCCAGCGCTTGCAGCTCCAACCCGATGCCAAACACCGTGCCGGCCCCGGAGAGCACTTCTTCCAGCGCGGTCCTGCCTGACATCTCTCCCACATCCTGAGAGAAGTAACCCACAACGATGCCAGGATCGACCAGCACCTCGCCGGAGTCCGGGTGCTCCAGAGCCGCTATGAGTTTAAACACCGTCGTCTTGCCCGCCCCGTTCGGACCAACCAAGCCTATCTTGTCGCCAGGGCGAACGAGGAAATCAGCATCCTTGAACAGAATACGGTCACCGTATCCCATCGTTACTTTTGCGAGGTTTATCACGAAGTGTCCTTGATTGTATGGATGGCGCCGTGCGGCTAGAGCTTGTCCTTGTACATCAGCGCATCAGCTTCCGCGAGCAGAGCCTCGTAGGTCTTGCCGTCTCCCGGCTCGCGTATCGCGGCGCCCATGCTCGCGGCAAGCTGCCAACTCTTGCCGGAACCGCGATTAAACGCCGCAAACGATTCCCCTATCCGCGCGCAGGATATCGGCTTCCTCGCTCTTGCGTATATCCGCGATGACGACGAACTCGTCCCCAGCGTAACGCGCTATGAAGTCATTGGCATGCAGACAGCGTTTAAGCACGCCGGCCGTCTCCGCCAGGGCCTCGTCGCCCTGGGCATGCCCAAATCTGTCGTTGATGTGCTTGAAACCGTCAAGATCGAGCATGATAACGGTAAACAACTTGTCCGCGGAAGCAAACCGCAACTTTCGAGCTAAATAGCGGTTCAGGCTCCTCCTGTTGTGGAGCCCCGTCAGGTGGTCGGTAATCAGCAGATCGCTCTCGATGCTCAGGTACACCATGAGCAGCGAAAGCGCTACACCGGGCCAGAGCAATGTTACCCCAAAGAACATACTCTGAATGATACCGCCCAGCATGGGTGGCACAGCGAAGAAAAGCAACGGGAGGCGGCTTCGCTGCGGAATATGCGACCAGTGCAAAGCGGCCGCAAGCAGGCCGTAGCCCAGGTATAAATACGGAATTGCCGCCGCGACGATGAACAGGCTACCCCTGGAATACACGTTCTCCGAATCGAGTCTGAATATCCAGCCTGTCTCGGGCGAAGCCAAGACCAGTAGCGAATGCGCGATAACAGGCGGCGACAGTACAAGAGCCAGCCGCTTCAAGCGTTTGCCGTCAAAAAAGGTCTGATAATCGGCATACAGCGCCCAGAGAAACGTGACAAACGGCTGAATAAAGAAATAGAGTATATGTACAAGGTTCAGCGAAATACCCGAGCCCGGTTGGCCGTCAAGCCCCCAGGTCAGCATATCCAGCACCAGTTCGGCGATAGTCAGTATGAGCAGGCCTAGAAAAAGCCTGAAGCGGAGCATCGAGCGGTCATCGCCTATGGCGACCATGACCAAAACAATGCAGAGCATCGCGAGAGAGACCACGTTGGCGTCAATTCGATTCATGAACTGTATGATAGACATCGATACGCTATCTTATCGTCTTTTCAGGGTAAAAAGCAATGCCGCGGCTTTTGTAAGGATAAACAGAATATACGTTAAACCCTTAGCAAGCCACGGAACGCCCTGACGTTATAATACGATTGCGCGCCGTTGTGATACACGAAGACAGTATCGTAGCGACGATCGGCAAAGAGGGCGCCGCCTAGTTTTCTAATGGAGGAAGGAGTCTTCACCCAGCTCGATGTTTTCGTGTCAAACTCTCCAAGCTTCTGAAGATCGCGATATTGTTCTTCAGTTAGGAGTTCAATGCCCATGGTAGCCGCCATATCGACGGCATTGGCTTCAGGCTTGAATTCCTTTCTTGATTCCTGCCCTTCCCTGTCGTAACAGATACTTCTACGACCCTTGGGGCTTTCAGCTGAGCAATCAATAAATATATATTCGCCTGCCTTTGCGCCAAACCCGACAACATCGGGTTCGCCGCCGGTTATCTCCATTTCGTTGAGCGACCTAAGTTTATCTGAATTGGCCTCCAACTTTGCTTGTACGGCGGACCATTCAAGGTCCTTATGACGGTTCATGTTTTTGCCAAAACGTGTCTTTAATGCACCCACTAGTTCTTCGCGTTGTTTTGCATCCATGTTCTTGACTCCTTACAGTCCCGTCTTTATCGATTGCAACGCTAATCAGCAAGCGTCGTTCCAAAATATATCGATTACTACACGTACAATCAATAATGCAAGGTCCTTACTTTACAAGTTTTTCCGGACACATGATTTCTATAGGTCTTATATGATACATGATAACTTTTGGATCTGAGAAAAACGCATATTCCCAAGGATTTTTTAGTACGAATTGATGTTGCACAATATCAAACGTTTTACTATTCCTGGGTATTTGGGTAGCTTCACCTTTTACTATGGTATAATTCCAATCATAGGCCTTTTCAAAATGATAATTAGCTCTGTGATCTATAGCAAAACCACAGCGCGCGTCTCTTGAAAGATTTTTTGATTTTAAAGTCCCGCTATGCGATATGATAAAAATATCATCTTTGTCGCTAGATAAAAACGCCATTACAGTCGTATGAGGTTGCTCAAACCCTCTTGTAATCAAGACGCCAAGCTTATTATCAAATTCTTTATCCTCAAACGTAATATTATCGCCTAGAACCGAGTTGACCGAATTCCTTTCAGGCCTAGTATCTTCAATAAAATGAAAGGAATTTGACCTATATTTTTCTACAACCTCATTTGAATATACACCAACTCGTATTCTTCAAGTTTAATAATTGATTTTTCTAAAGAATTCTCTTCTATCGTCGCCTTGACCGATGCGCGATAGACTTTTAAATCTCTATCATAGGTTTCCATCCCCGTTCTGTTGTCCAAGTGCAATGTAATTTTTTGATTCTCTTTAAATGGATTAACCTTGGGATAATACAAGACAATTTTATACGGTTCAAACAAAAAAGCGCCCGCGACAATTGAAACTATTTCCTCGTTTTCATAGCCTGAGACAATTGCGTAGGTGTGACGAGGTATAAAATTTGACAGCATAGAAAAACTCCTTAGGCGTACCCGCGGGGTCCAGCCAATATACTGGGCTGAATCTACCCAGCCGCTTTTTTACTGGCTATAAGAAACAACCTGTTCTTAAATACAACATATATAGAAATGCCGCATATTATTATTGAATATAGAACAAAATAGTGTCCATTCATTTTAGGAGAATACGCCATGTTTGTTAAAGTCAAATTTGTTTGAAACAGTATTACTGCATTATTCATCATCCAATGAAAAAAGATGCCCGCAAGGAACAAATTTCTATTATTGCGTATATAAACATCTGTCATCAGGATTGATACGGCAATTTCAGAAAGAATAAAAAGCGGATAGTATTTTAAGCCAATAGCATATTGCGTTGATCCGGGTCTTAAAAACTCAACCAAATGCCACGCGCCAAAATAAAAACCGACAAAACAGGAACTAACTAGGGGAGACCATTTTTTTAGCAACTCTGGCAATACATACCCGCGTAAACCAAACACCTCTTCAACGATTGGTCCTCCGAGTAAAATTATGATCAATAAAAGCGGTATTTGCAAAGGCTCTGTTTTTACCATCTTGAACGATGGCATGTCTCCAAACAGCAGAGCTGCTACTACTAGCGTTAAAATATTTGCAAGCACTAAAAGGAGTAGTATTTTAAAATATTCAACAATAGGCGCCTTGATAGCAACAGCCGCTTTTATTTGATTTATTAATCCAGAAGGTCCTTTTAAATAAAGCGTCAAGAGTATTCCAGAAATAGGCATGCCATAGATAAACCACTGCGGTTTTCCGCTAATCAACCATGGACCGTATCCCAATATCGTTGTCAGAGTAAAAAATATTGCTACCTGAAATTTTTCAATACATTGACGCATATTACGGTTTCGGTTTTAATAAAATCGCCGAGATGGCGACCGGTATAACGGGAGCCGCAATCGAATATATCCAGTTTCCTTCACCCAGCATTAAAGACTGATAAAGCATTAGTGCGGAGGCAGAAACCGCATAAAGAAAGAGATGCTTTAACCAGAAAATTCTACCAGAAGGAATTAACGCCACAATAAAAGAAGCCAACAGCGGCAATGCAAATTGTCCCAACACTCGTAAATCAGCGCTGCTCTCGCTTATTTTTGCTTTTGCCAGTAGCGCAAATGCAATTGAGACAACCGTATAGCCGATAAAGGAGATGCAGGCGGTACTAACAGCTCGCAGAACAGCCTTTGACTTTTCAGATGCGATCAGTTTATGTGGGCTTATCTTATTATGCACCAACATACTAAAAACCAATGTCTGCAAGAGTATTTCCGGAAAGCCTATCGCATGAAACCATAGCGGAATTCTTGAGTAGACAATTCCTTCTATAGATGAAGGCGCGGCGGCGGGCGTTCCAAGGATGCCCACTCCAACAAAAATCATCCAGATATAGACCCAGCCATTTTTTGAGTCTTCCAACAGTTTCTTGAACGGCAATAAAACCAAACCAATAAGTAGCCCACGAAGTATCTGGATCATTGGCCCAAACACGGTGGAGACGGACCCAAATGGCTTGTAGTACTCTTTTATGATTGGCATCTCGAAAAGAACCTGGTACTTCAAGATTGACGATGCGAGGAAACCAAAAATAAAATAGGTAACGACATGAAATATCATAACTGTCAGAAGAAAGGAAAAAACCTGCTTTGATCTTGATTGTTCCACTGAATACTCCTCGAAAAATATACAATAATGAATTAGTCGTTTTTTCTTGCGCCAAGCACGTTTCAGGCTCTGCTTTCTTTATTCGCATAGAGCACCTTATAGTGCGTCATATATATACCGCTGGCAAATTCTACAGCATCCAATAGTTTTAATCGCAACGCCTTCTCGGTGGTAATCCATTTTTTTCCTGATCCAATCAAGACAGGAAAGGTAAAAAGATATATCTCGTCAATCAATTCAAAGAATAACGCCTGTGAGGCCAGGGCAGCGCCTCCAATACCTATGGTATTTTTTTCCTTACGCTTTAAATCCGCTATTTCATTCTTATCAAAGGACCGCCTTAGACTCGTTTGCGAGGTATCAACAGAAGTCAGTGAAGCACTGTAGACAATTTTCCTCGCCTTTTTCCAGACACCCTCATACTCTTGTATATAATCCGGCAACGCTTCTCTATCCGGTAAATTCTCCCAGACTCTTAGTATTTGGTACATATTTTTTCCTAACAGAAAAACGCTATTCTCTTTTTCCAGCTTGTTTATGAATCTATGCACATCTTCCTGAGGCTCGGCCCAGTCGAAATTACCCGCCGCATCGGCAATATAACCGTCCAATGAAGTCAAAATTGCATAGTGCAAGGCGCCCATTACGACCTCCTCGATCAAACATGCGATATTAGCCACTATATGGTCAGCTACATAAAATCTTTCATGCTCCATTCAGTATCATGTATAATAATAGAAAACAATCGATTTTCCGCCGGGTATAATCCTGGAACGCCAAGCTTTTGGATATAGCCTTCCTTGCCATAGTCAACCGGCACGTTTATCCTGCTGATAAAATCATTAGTACACTTCGCGTTTCTTTCCTCGACCTCAAGGAGAACATCAACGCCGGGCCGGGCAAAATAAACAGCTTTATGTTCTGAATAGTTCTTGAGGCTTATAGTATGCAGGAGCCAGCCGATACGTCCCATGAATGATGAAAATTCCAGCAGATCATCCACGTCCAAAGCGATATGGTGTAATCCGGCTCCTCTTTTTTTGAACGCCGCCAGGTAGGGGCCAGTCTTAAGGGGGGCCTGAAGAAGCAGTCTGGAACAAGATTCTGAAGGCCCGATATAGGTTTCCTCAGTTCCTTCTGATTCAAACCTCTCGATTTCACCGACTAAACAGCCTACTGTTTTAAATTTTTCTGATATTTTTTTTATATCAGAAACCAAAATAGAAACATGATTAACGCTCACCCTCATGCGCGCCTCCGAAATAGCCATAGAAACGCCGGCTCTCTTGCTCCGTCTTCTGCACGCACTGTCATAGATATGTCTCCTTGGCTAAAAATGCATAGTCTCACCAACTCACCGCGCTCATTCTACTAAAAAAACATTCCAGCATATGTCATTTCTATTTTTCTGATCGTCTAATACCAGTTCCTTTATTTCTACCGGCAATTGGTCATGTTGCCATGCGCATTCTTTCCGGCCATTTTCAGTTTTATTTCCGCCCTCGCTAGCGGCCAGTACCGCCCTAATCGCGTATGCCGCCGCTCCCAATTCATGCGCCGCTACGTGTGCTACGGCGGCGGCCTGGCCAGCCGACAGCGCTGCCAGCCTAGCGGCTGACAGCCTTGCGGCTCCAACTACGTCACGAGCGGCGGCATTAGCGTCGAACGCCGCTTTTTTTGCCTCGGTCACTGTTATTTCCCCACTGGCCCACGCCCGTGTTGATTCTATGGCTTTACGAGGTCTATTATCGCCTGTACGTTCATTTTCAAAATAATGAAGAACATGTTCTGAACACCTTGCCGCCCATAGCGCCAACACATGGTGATCCGTATCTGTCAGGGTTCC
This sequence comes from uncultured Treponemataceae bacterium, assembly GCA_964571545.1. Classification (GTDB taxonomy): domain Bacteria; phylum Spirochaetota; class Spirochaetia; order Treponematales; family UBA12059; genus SZUA-370. Next base: position 32,912 of record CAZNCK010000003.1, read on the forward strand.
TCCGCGCCTGATCGTTATAAATCTTGAATCTCTTATTCTTGGTAAAATCATAAAGTCCCTTATCTTGACTCAGAGGCAGGGCTCCGTGATTGGACAGTTTGAAGCTCTTTATGCGCGCCTCACCCCATGTATTTCTTGCCGATACTTGAGTCGATGCTCATTTTAATGATCGTGACGCCATCATACGAATGGTCATCCTTGATGTTCCTGTCAAAAATCGGTTGCGGGTCCTTTTCCAGATGATTCAGGATTATCTGCAGGCCGTGCTTTTTCTCTGCGAGCTCATCAACGATACACATAGCACCGCGTATGACGAGCGATTCGTAATCATGATCGCATCTGGTTTCAAGATATCCATTATCTTTGATGAGGGTTGCGCAGGCATTGGCATTCTTCCTGATGAAGTCCAGCTTGTCGCCCTTGTTTGCACAATGGAAGTACAGCACATTACATTCAGCGTCCAGCCCATAGCTCATGGTGACAATATATGGGATATTATTATCGCAGAGTGCTATGGTTACGTGATTGCCTGCCTTAAGCAACGCCGTCTTTTCGCCTTCACTGATAATCTCATTTCTTTTTCTTTTGGGGTGGTACTGATCCATTGGCAAACTCCTTATAGATTGGTACTAATCGTAACAGGCCTAATTATACTCTTAATACCAATCTTATGGAGGGGTCAGCGAAGAAATTTCAACACGGCCCCTGCCGCATTATTATTTCCACACCGCCAGTATTCCGCCGTACAGTACGTAGCTGAGCAGGAACAGCCCGTTGTTAATGACGAGCACTATCGACTTCCGGCCTTCCCACAGGGTATTAAGGCTATGGGTCAAGGCGAAACCGGCCCAGACCACGAGGCCGACGAGGGAGCCCTGCGCGAAGCTGGCGGCGCCTATGCTGTTCACCAGTACCATCATGCCATAGACGACAAGGAGCGACGCAACGAAGCCGTTTACGAAGAGCCAGGGCATAGCCTTCTTTTCAGCCTCGCTCATCTCGTGCTTTCCGTCCATGCCGAGCGCCTTCATCCAGGGCGTGGCGAACAACAAGGGCGAGTACCATACCCAGCTCAGTACGAAGTTGACGAGGGACAATACGACCAGAGGCGCAATGGCCACGCTAAAATCCAGCATACAGACTCCTTGTTAGGCAGAAATACATCACGCGCCTTCAAAGGCGCGCGTCAGCTCGGCAATATCGAATTTCTTCATCTTAAGGAAGGCCTGGGTAACCCTGGCCATTGCGTCGCCGTCGCCAGAGGTCATCATAGTGTCCATGGCGGTCGGCACGATCTGCCATGACACGCCGTAGCGATCCTTGAGCCAGCCGCATTGTTCCGCCTCGGGCTGAGCGGAGAGCGCATTCCAGTACCGGTCCAGCTCCGCCTGGGTATCGCAGTACAGCATGAGGGAGATAGCCTCGTTGAAGGTAAAGGCGTGTTCATAGGCGCTGTCCATCGCGGCAAATGACTGCCCGGCCAAGCTGAACGCTCCGTGCTTAACGGTGCCGGCCGCATCAGGCGCCTCATCGCTTCCGTATCTCATAGTCGGCCCCAGCTTGGAGCCTGCCACCAGCCCCGTGTACAGCTTCATAGCGTCTTCCGCGCGCCCGCAGTGCTCGCCTACAAACATCAGCGTCGGGGTTATTTTTTGCTCATACGGAATATCGCCCATCCGCATGATCTGCCACGAAAGACCGAAACGGTCTTCTATCCATGCGTAGCGCTCGCTGAAGGGATAGGTTCCGAGCGGCATCAGCTCGGCGCCTCCACGCAGACCGGCGTACAGACGATCCACTTCCTCGTTCGTGTCGCAGGCTACCAGAAACGAAATGGCTGGAGTGAACGTGAAAAATGGCCCGCCAGACATCAGCATGAAGCGCTGACCGGCCAGCTCTATGGTGAGCAACTCCACAGTCCCCGAAGGCGTGTCGCCTATAGTAGAACGGCTGAGTATGGAAGAGCCGGGAAACAGCGAGGTGTACAGCTCCGCGGCCTCGCCCGCTTCCTTGTCGTACCAGAGATGGGGAACGATTTTCTGCATGCTGACCTCCTGATATGCGTCCTCTAAATATAGCGATATTCGGCGCCGCATTGGCAAGAAACCCCTCAAAAAATCGCGACAAGACCTCCTGAAGTGGTGAAGTCTAGAACAACACGATTTCGGGCGAGGAATCCAGCGCCTGATTTCTTGACATACCATGATCTGCTATGTATAGTAGCTCTAGCTATCAGCGAGGCAAGGCTTCATGGACATCAATAAGGATCTCATAGCTGCTTCTTCCACCCCTCTCGTACTGGCCATCCTGGCTGAAGCGGACAGTTACGGCTACGCCATACTACAGCGAGTCCAAGAAATATCCGGAGGGCATCTGGAGTGGACAGACGGCATGCTCTATCCCGTGCTCCATAGACTCGAGAGGCTTGGCTACGTAGCGGCACGCTGGGAAGTCGCCGAGAGCGGCCGTCGACGCAAGTATTACGGGCTAACACCTCAGGGTCGGGCTCAGCTCGCAACGGAACGGGAACAGTGGCAAGCGGTAGACGCCACGCTGCGGGGTATCTGGCAACTGCTCATCCTCGATCCATCACGCTTACAGGGAGTCTGAACAATGATGCATACATATACAGTGGCGCTCGAAGAGCAAATCGACCAGTGGCGCGGTTACCTGCGAAAGCGCCAGGCCATCCACACCGTGGACATAGCGGAGCTTGAAGACCATCTACGCGAACAGGTCTCAGGCCTGGTGGAGGCAGGACTAGCCGCGGATGAAGCGTTCCTGGTAGCGGTCAAGCGCATGGGTAATCTGGACGCCCTCTCGCGGGAGTTTGCGCGCGAACACTCAGACCGCCTCTGGAAGCAGCTTGTCCTTGTTTCAACAGATGCGGAAACGCGGAGATCCGGGGGCCAAAAAGAAATGATTGTAGCCTTCTGCATCGCCGCGGCCGCGGCCCTGGCCATAAAGGCGCCGGCGCTCTTTGGTATGCCTATCGACGACGGAGTTGCCGGATTCTATATGCGTAACTTGAGTCTGTTTATACTCCCCCTCCTGTCAGTCTATTTCGTCTGGAAGAGAAAAACTGCCCCACGAACTATCATGTACCTTGCGGGAACATTCATCGTAGCGGCCATCGTCGCCAACATCACTCCGGTAACACCGGGCGGCAGCACTGAGGCACTCATGGCACTGCATCTGCCCATTTCGCTTTGGCTTGTCGTGGGCATAGCGTATGCGGGAACCCGGTGGGACCAGTCGGCCGGTCGCATGGACTTCATCCGGTTCTCAGGCGAGCTGTTCATTTACTACGTGCTGATAGCGCTCGGCGGCGGCGTGCTCTTCGGGTTCATGTCTATGATATTCAATGCCATAGGCATCGATATCGAGCCCCTCTTCGAGTCATGGCTACTGCCCTGCGGCGCCATGGGAGCGGTGGTCATAGCCTCATGGCTGGTGGAAGCAAAACAGAACGTCATAGAAAACATGGCTCCTGTACTAACGCGCCTCTTTACACCGCTGTTCGCCCTCATGCTGGTGATATTTCTATCAGTAATGATCTGGACCGGACGCGGGTTCGATATAGATCGTAACGTGCTCATCGCCTTTGACCTGCTGCTGGTGGTGGTCCTGGCGCTGCTCTTATATTCCATCTCCGCCCGTGATCCCCACGCACGCCCCGGCATCTTTGACATTGCCCAGATTGTATTGGTGCTCAGCGCTCTCATCGCCGACGCTGTCGCGCTCTGGGCCATAGCGACACGCATATCTGACTTAGGCGTTAGCCCCAACCGCGTCGCGGCCCTGGGCGTCAACATTATGCTACTCGTGAACCTGACAGGGTCCGCCGCGCTCTACCTCGGATTCATCCGAGGTCGCGGATCGTTCACGCGCCTCGAACGCTGGCAGACACGGTACCTGCCGGTCTATGCCGCATGGGCGGCTATAGTCGTGCTGGCATTTCCGCCATTGTTCGGGTATATCTGAACACGGTATGTATGCCGCATCCTTGAGTAGTAACGCTTGGACAGAGTCTGTGCCACACGATATTCCTTAGCTGGAACAGTCGCCAATATCTTATTTTTCCATTAGTTCTATTCCGCTATTTCTTACCTCAAATCCATATTTTTTGTATAGTTTTTTAGCTAGCGTATTATCAGCCCCTACTTCTACATTAAAAGCGCTTATAGTCTTTTCTTTTGCGACCCGCAGAACCTTCTCGATTAACATTGATCCAATTTTATTGCTCCGATATTTTTTATCGACGAAGAGATCATCTATTGAACAAACAAAGCCATAATTGCCCATTGCATAATAATATTTAACGACCACGTATCCAATAATTAGATTCTCACTTTTTGCGCAAAATACATTACCTACTAGCTCATTTGATATAAATACAGTGAATGCTTTGGTTGCTTTCTCTATATTAACCGTATAGCCGGATTCAGAGTAGAATGCTTTCATCAATTCAAGCAGGCCAGGAATATCCGATAGCGTTGCCTTGCGTACTGACGAGACCATACGTTCCCTTTCTCCAAAATCGCATTGTATTGTTCTGAGCAATTAGCATAACTAAAAATCTATTTTACGCGTTTAAACATTAAATTATTCTACCTAATCAATTTCTTTATTGGCTTTATTGTTTTTAACGCCCAGTCATAATGACTGGATGTTGCTGAAACAAGATACGCTCCTAATGATGTCGTTCCAGTCCATACATATTTTTTCTTTGTGAATAGATCGTCATCGGTATGGCTTTTAATTATATCAGTTATTTCCTTATGGCTTTTATTTAATAAGTGCAATGCCGCATTCAATTCTGTACCCTTATACTTTTCATAGATTCTATGATTCAACACTGGTAACGTTGCCCATGTCACATCCTCTGCCGGTATAGCGGGCTTCTTTCCACTCATTCCAATTTCATACCAATTCTTCATCATTACATGCCATTCATGTAGATGGCAAATCACATCAGCTATTGTTTTATCTCTATCATTAAGCTCATTATTGCTATAAATAATTTCTTGATATTCTTTGGGCAATGTTTCAATAAACCCAAATAATTTCTTTAAGTTTTCATCGCCAAGCGACAGCAACTCTGATTTATCAACTGGTCTAGGCATCGTTCCTCCTTCTATTCTGCGCCGACTGTGTTACAAGAATCATACCTACATCATTTTTATTTAACTATAAAATGCTTTCTATTTGATCCGCCAAACACATCAATGCATCTCGACGTTCCTGTACACTTTTTTATACCTACTTTTTTACAAAACTCAGTATACAATCAGTCTAGCGCAAATTCCATAGGAAATTTCATCCATTTTGATTCGATTTCGATCTAGATGTGGACATTTTTGGAGTTATCGATCCGTACATCTGTTTGGTTTATTAGCCCGCAATTGACGCCGGCATGGCATTGCCTTACCATAGGCGCAATTCAATGCCCAGGAGCCCATCAATGACTAGTCTTATGTTCACCAAAGCCATAACACGCAAGCCTGCCAGATCACTGGTACACGGCATAACAACACACCCCGAATTCGGCATGCCCGACTATGAACTGGCCCTGCGCCAGCACGAGGCCTACGTCAAGGCACTGGAGCGTTGCGGACTAGCGGTACAGGTATTGCCGGCGCTTGAAGCGTTCCCTGACTCCTGTTTCGTCGAAGACGTAGCCGTCTGCACAAAACGCTTCGCGCTCATAACTCTCCCCGGCGCGGCCTCGCGCGCAGGGGAGATTGCGGGTATACCTGAACTCCTGGCCACGCACTACCGAGTTATAGAGGAAATCAAGGCGCCCGGTACGCTTGAAGGCGGTGACGTTATGATGGTAGGCGACCAGTTCTACATCGGCCTGTCATCGCGCACCAACGCTGAAGGTTGCGCCCAGTTCATCAAGGCGCTGGAACGCAACGGTTTTACCGGCACGGGCGTCAAGATGCCCCCTACGCTACACCTGAAAACCGGCTGTTCTTATATGGAAGAAAATGTACTGCTCGTCGATGCGGCGTTTGCCGGTTATTCCGAATTCAAAGCGTTCAGGCACATCGACATCATGCCTGAAGAAACCTACGCGGCCAACTGCCTGCGCGTCAACGATTACGTCATCGTCCCCGCGGGCTGCCCAAAGGCTCTCGCCGCGATCAAGGCTCAAGGCATGAAGACCATAGAGTTGGATATGAGCGAATACCGCAAAATAGACGGCGGGCTTTCATGCCTGTCACTGCGTTTCTGAAGGTTCACCGGCCCTGCGCGGCCGTTGACGCTCGCACGCCGCGAGCATACGATAGTCCATGATGCACTGCGATCATCAACCTTAAGGAGCGTGCCGTGAAGATACTCTACCTGGTCATAGTCCTGCTCGTAGCCATACTCGCCGTTATGTTCGCGGCCCAGAACAGCGCGACGGTAGCCATAACGTTCTTTGCGTGGAGCAGCTCCGGGTCGCTGTCGCTCGTGCTCATCCTAACGCTCACCCTGGGCATACTCATCGGCGTGCTGATAATGGCGCCTTCGGTATTCAAGCGCTCCGTCCAATCCTCCGGCCTCAAGCGCCGCCTGCACCGGCTGGAGAAGGAGAAGACGAGCCTCAACGAGAAGATAGCGGCTACCGAGGAGAAGGACGCGGAGACATCAAAGCAGGCGGATCCTCCCACAGGAAATAGCGCCAAGTCGCCCGATTCCAGACCGAACTGAGCTTCAACCGCGGGTGTTCGGCTTTGGCTCCTCGGACTGTTCTCTTGGCAATCTTGCTTCGGCTCATTTCAACAAGGGCAACCCAAGCTCTTTCAGGTACTTATTGTGCTTCTTGGTTGCGTCTTTTATTTTCTCTTCGATAATCGCCAGATCTTGATTGACTCTATTCAGGTCAATCCCCTCTTCAGCCACGGCGGTGCTGATGTAACGAGAAATATTCAGGTTGTAGGCATTGCCCTTAATTTCGTCCATGGAGACACGGCGGGAGTAGCGCTCCTCAACCTTGCGGAACTGGTAAGTATCGACGATCTTGGCGATGTGTTCTTCGGTCAGGCGGTTCTGGCGCTTGCCTTTCTCGAAATATTCGGCGGCGTTGATGAAGAGCACATCGTCGTACTTCTTGCATTTCTTCAAGACCAGTATGCACACAGGGATGCCGGTAGAGAAGAAGAGATTGGCGGGCAGGCCTATCACCGTGTCGATGTTGCCATCCTCAAGGAGTTTGGTTCTGATGCGCTCTTCGGCTCCGCCACGGAAGAGGACGCCATGAGGCAGGATGATGGCCATGGTGCCTTCCTTGGCCAGGAAGTGAAAGCCGTGAAGCAGGAAGGCAAAATCGGCGGCGGACTTGGGGGCAAGACCATAGTTCTTGAAACGGAAATCCTCTGCCAGGGCATAGTTGGGTTCCCATCGGTAGCTGAAGGGAGGATTGGCCACCACGGCGTCGAAGCGTGGCTCCCTGGCGGGGTTGAGCTCCCGCAGGTAGTCCCATTCGTTCAACAGGGAATCGCCATGGAAAATCTCGAACTGTGAATCCTTGACGCCGTGGAGCAGCATATTCATCCGGGACAAGTTGTAGGTGGTAATATTCTTTTCCTGGCCGTAGATCTTGCCTATGCTGTGGGCGCCCAGGGACTTTCTGACATTCAAGAGCAAGGATCCTGAACCGCAGGCAAAGTCCAGGACTTTTTCAAGGTGCTTCTTCTTGCCCGTAGCCGGTTCCTGACTGTCCAGGGTGACTATGCCCGAGAGTATGCTGGAGATTTGTTGTGGTGTGTAGAACTCGCCTGCCTTCTTGCCTGAGCCAGCTGCGAATTGGCCAATCAGGTACTCGTAGGCGTCGCCCAAGATATCGCTCCGGGTTGAAAACCTGGCGATGCCCTCGGCTATCTTCTGGATGATGGTGCAGAGCTTGGCATTGCGGTCGGTGTAGTTCTTGCCAAGCTTCTCAGAACTCAGATTGATTTCAGAGAACAGGCCCTGGAAGGTACTCTCGAAGGAGTCGTTCTCTATATGCTTGAACCCGGCCTCCAGACGGTGGAGGAGTTCGGCATCCTGGGTCCGCGCCATCTCCGCTATGTTTGACCACAGGAATTCAGGCTTTATCACATAGTGTACCTTGCGGCGCATCTGGTCTTCAAATTGCGCGGTATCGGCCTTATTGGCCTTGTACCACGCCGAAAGCGGCGAATAGCCGTCGGTCTCGCTCTGGCGCGGATAATCGTTTCCTAACTCTTTTTTAGCGGCCAGTTCGTAATTGTCAGACAGGTAGCGCAGGAAGAGGAAGGACAGCATGTAGTCGCGGAAGTCGTCGGCGTTCATGGCCCCGCGCAGTTGGTCGGCTATGCCCCACAGGGTGTTGCCCAGTTCTTTCTGGTCGACGTCAGTCATGGTAAGCTCCGGCAGCGTCTGGATCATGCTCGGCTACCCACCCCTCGGCACTGTGCACAAACAAGGGTTTGGCAACCTGGTCGATGTGCTGCCGCAAGGGCAAATATACAATAGCGGAATATCTTTTAACATCCACTGAAAACGGCAAGGGGCTTTCCTGGAACAGCGTCCACAGGCGGTCAGCTGATTTTTCATCGAGCGGGCCATAGAGTACCAGATCAAGGTCTGAATTGGGCCGATAATTACCCTGTGCCCGGGAACCAAAAACGGCTACCCTTTCAAGCTCCGGGCCTGCCGTTTCAAGAATACCGCGGATTATGTCCAGCTCTTCTGTACGCAAGCCAAAGAGGGGCTGCATGGAATAGTTCAAGGCAAACACCGCTCAAGCAGGAATTCATACCATGCATCAAAGGCCGACACATACCTTGCGCGTAGATCAGCGATGACCTGTTCAAAATCTTCAAAATTGTAGGTATGCGACATGCGGTTGCGGGCATCCAGTGCCTCTTGCCAGACGGCGCCTTGCTTGATGATGCCCGCCTCGAAGGCCCGACGAATAACCGTGCGGGGAGTCAGCTGGTCAAGCACGACATTCTCGCTTTCAAGATAATCCTTCATGGATTTCCAGGCCAGTTCCATGGTGCATTCAAAACGCTGGATAACGCCTTCCTTCTCCAGCTGAGTCAAGGGCTTTTCCTGGTCAAGCGCTTCACGCAGCAAGCTAAAAGCCCGGCGATAATTATCAAAGCGATACCTCCAACGGGGAGTCTGATCTGTCATTGCGGATTCTCCTTTACATAATGCTTCATCGCTTCGCCTCTTCAGTCTGCGGAAAGAGCTGCTGCATGAGGCCCTTCTTGTGTAATTTGAGGGCTTCTATCTTCTGGGCTTGGGCGGAAATAAGGTTGTCAAGGAAAGACAGAAAGTCGGAGATCTTTTGTTGTTCTTGCGCTTCTACAGGTATCAAGAGTGGACAGTTTAATACATCTTCCTTACGCAAGTTTGTTTGCTTTACGCCATCATCAAAAGACAAATAGAAACTATTACGATCAAGAATAAAGAATAACAATTTAGGAACAACTCCATTCGGCGTCAGTTTGCAGATTCGTTGGTTGACTGTGTACCGGTCGTCAGAATCCACTAGGAAACACTTAGCAATTGCTCTGCCATTTGGGACATCACTCATGACCATTAGTAAATCATTGATATTCGTAGGACAAAAACATTTATCAGAATATTTCCTGATTTCGCCATCAGTAGAGATGAATTTTGAATTCACAAGAATATATGGGCCGAGATCGACGACATTATTTTCGTGTGCTTTGCCATTTTCAAAACCAACCACTTTTTCAAGAGTAGTTTCTTCCCACTCCCCCTTATCCCTGAACTCCTTAAACCGCAGCCGTGGTACGCTCTCGCCTTCTGCGGGGAAGAGTTGCTGCATGAGGCCCTTCTTGTGGGTTTTGAGGGCGAAGAGCTTCTGGTTGTGGGCAGCGATCAGGTCGTCCAGGGAGGAGAGGCAATCGGCGATTTTTTGTTGCTCATTTTTCTTTGGAATGGCAAAAGAAATCGAGAAGAAATCATCGGGTTTAATATTCAGTAATCCATCACTTCTTGCCCCACTTGTGATGAATTTCTTTAATTGACTACCGTGAGCATTGAACTCAAAGTATTGCTTGAGAAAATCAGCAATATAACCTAACTTGAGACGAAAACAAATGAAAGCATTAGGAGATGCTACTCGCTTGAACTCGACAAGCTTATAAATACTACCTTGTGGATATCGTTTTGAATTGCCTTTGTTGTATGCAAATTCGCCTTCACTGAGTACAATATAGTTTTTATATTGCTCTCCTGAAATGTCACGTCCGAACTTTTCAAACTGAGATACAAATCCAAATCCAGCGGAAATACTTACAGAAGGGAGAACTTCAGTTCCGACCTTATCAATTATTCTGTCACTAATCATCCCTAGAGGAATTACTTCCCACTCCCCCGCGTCCTTGAACTCCGGAAATCTCAGTTTCGGCACGCTCATAGATTTTCCGCATAAAACATCGATTTTTCAGGTTTATTCCAATCAGTTCTTAACCTAAACCAATAGACGGGAATTGAACCAGCTATTTTTTGAACGACCTTGCGTGACAAGGGGTCTGATCTGTCTCCTATATAAATATTTCGTATTTGACCTTGGATTGTATATTTTTCCAAATTTGTTAATAGGCGATATTCTTCTTCATGTGCCCAGTGCTTTGATTTATTTGTGACGATATCCAATAAGCTTGCCATTTGAGGATCAGAATTTATCATATTGAACTCATCATCAAAACTTGCTGCCTTATGGATATAAAATCCTTTGTAAGACACCTTGTTAAGTTTATCCATCTCCCGTACTTGTTCAGACGCTATCAAAGAATTGTCAAATTCAATTTCAACACAAATACCTTTAAACGCATCGGCATAATAGGCCCATAATAAATAATTTTCCTTGCAAGAGCTCAAAGAACAGATTTTTATTGTATCAAGATGAGGAAAGTCATAAACCGATCTAACCTCGGTATTACTACTATCAACACTCATGCCGTTTCTGTATTTCGTTGTAACACCGCTGTAGACAAATTTACCTTCCCATAGATCGTTAAGGTCGTGCAAAGTAGAACAATGAATTTTTTGCTCACAGATCAATTCGGCAATATGTTGGATATTTGATAACGACTTGTATTTATAGAGCAACATAATGTTCTCTCCATTCATCGCTCTCCGCTACTATATGATTGATTTTGCAACCTTTGTTTTCTAGATTTCTGTGATTCAAATTTGTCCACGAGCTTATTAACTCCGGGAATCGCAACTTCGGCATGCTCATGGTTGTTCATCGTCTCCAGCCAGGCTATCAGGTTTGCCCAATGCCTTTTTGTCTTCGGAACCAATCCGACGTTCCACTTTCTTGATATCCTCAGACGGGGAGAGGCTTTCGGGCCTTATTCCACGACTAAGCAGAGTGTCGCGCACCGCCCTGTTGTTGGTGAAGTGTTCCAACGAGATTTCTGACTCCTTATTCATGCTGTGCTCACGGGCATTGTGGATTGTAATCCGGGGGAGCATGATGTCTGGGACTTCCCTCTTACTTCCCGATCCAAGCTCGACCATTTTCCCGACGTCGGCAAAATGGTCCCTTACCTCATGGGAGGAAATTTCGCATGCAGTCTTAGCTTTGATGACTACATTGAGGAAGTTGTCCCATTTGGCATAGCCTAGCAGGAATTGCAGATCGCGGGCCAACCAGTACTCGATACCATCCTCGGTTGTTTGGGCATGACCTTCAAATGTTGCGGTAAGGGCAGTGATGACTTCATTTTCCATAGCAGGTCTCCTTTGCGCCATGCATTGAACCACTGGCGTGGGCCACGAGGAAATAGTCGCCTACCTGCACGAAGGTGCTGACGGCGGTCAAACTTGACGAAACCCGATGAGGGGTATACGGTAACGGCAAGTCCTGGGTCAGTGAAAGTAGGCCACGAGCCTCGTGCGGTGCATTGCATCGCCTAGCTGCCGATAGGACTTTTTTATTTTTCCCCATCGAAGCGCTCCTTGGTGATGGGGTTTGTTTAGTTAAAATATGTTTCATCAAACACGGTGAAGTCAAACCTGCTTTTATGAGATCCTTTTTCTTTTTTCCAAGAAAATCAGGATCGCCGGATTCGTCGACAAAGTAGTGCATACGGGGGACTTCCTGGTGTGCATCAATCATTTCCCGCCACCCAAGTTTTGTAGTTCTTCCACCAACTGGTAAACCGTGGTACAGGGGTTGGATTGATCTGGAGAAATACCCTGGGATTGGAAGCTGGAATATAGGCGTTTGGCGTTTCTCATTGCATCGCCAAGCTTTGCTCTGGTCAAGTCGAACATGCTGGAGGCGCGCTTATCATACCTGAAGCCAAGCTCCGTGGACAATTGCGTTATGATCAAGTCCCGATCCGTGCCGCTGTTCTGATAGCGAAAGTGCAGGAGATACCACAGCTCAAAACAAGGATTAGACCAGGCAACCTTTACGGGAGGCTTACTGCTGGCCGATTGCTGCAGCGCGGTGTTGAAATCTTCCAGGGTGTGTCCGCCGCCGTTCGTGCGTTCCGCGTCACGGTCGATGACAATCCATCGCTGGTCAAAGTCTTTGAACGTGATCCCGTCATCCTGATACGACTGAAGATCGGCCAATACGCCTGTCGGGTTGGTATGGGTGTGGGGAGCGATTATGCAAGACCGTGCGGATACCTGTCGTGAATCGCGCAGGCAGACAAACCACGATTCAAAATAAAAGCGCTCTGTCTTCTCCCCCTCGCAGGCGATGATAAACAACAAGCGCTGATCAAGCCGGTTTTCCTGTCGTTGAGTATGGCTTTGAAATCGTTTGCGGACTTGACGATTGGACTCGTTCTGGCGTCGAGCCATCAGTCAGCCCTTAGGGCAAACGCGCCTAAGTAGGGAATGGCTCCGAACTTGCCCTGGATATAGTGCTTTTCGATATTGTCTGTGGGGCGGACGTTTTTATATTCCGCCAGGGAATGCACATGGGATGCGCCTTGCGCGTCTTTTTCGGCAAACCATATCTGGGATTTATGGAACAGGCTCTGATCGAGCAGGTTGGTGTCGTGGGTGGCAAAGATCAACTGGGCGTGCCCGGGATTGCTCTCAGGGTCATTGAAGAGCTTGACCAGGGCCCTGGTCAGCATGGGGTGCAGGCTGGCGTCGAGTTCGTCTATTATAAGGATTCGGCCATGCAGCAGGGTATCGATAATAGGCGCGGAAAGACAGAAATACTTTTTGGTGCCTTCCGATTCGTCGCGGGCAAAATCAAACTCGGTAGTGCCGATGGCCTTCCTGTCAGCGTCAAAGCGTTGGTGACTGGCTCGCAGGCCGAGCTTCCTGAGGGGAGACTCCGCCTGCCGCAATTGCTCGCGCAGTTCCGCCGGCAAGGGCATGGTGTCGATTTCTGTACGGCCCAGATCCTGTTCTTCTACCGACAGATCGCGGATGCCCAGATCGGCCGCCTGGATGAGCTTCATGATCTGGTCCCTAAAACGGTGCTGCTTCAGTTGCTGGATTGAATAGCCCAGGTAGGCCGATGCCTGCATGCCGTTTATGACATTGAGGTTCTGGAACCAGCCCAGGATCGTGCGGGAAACGGGACCGCCTTCCTGGTCGCAACGCCACAAGAAGAGGCTGTTGGGTAGCGCCTTGACCCCCTTGCCTTCCCTGAACCGTTCCGGGTTCCAGTACAGTTCAGCCTCTTCTGTGTCGCGAAAGAAAAGCCTGGCTTCTTTGCCTTTCTCGTCGGCGAACAGCCATTCGGCATACACGGTCGTTGCATCGACCTCGAACCCATAGCGGTACTTTATTCCTTCAACGATGAACACCATCTCGAATGAACTGGATGCGTCCATGGTATCGGTAGCCAGTCGATGGGGATCATGCGGAATCGTGTCGGTGGACTGTATGATCTTGGGCTGGTTGAGCACCATCGACTTCATGTAGTCAAAAGCCCGTAAGATATTGCTTTTTCCGCTGGCATTGGCACCATACACAACCGCGGAGGTCAGGAGGGTCAGCCCCTTTGCCGCAAAACAGTTGCCCGTAGCACCCGAACCGGAGACCATGCTGAATTCAACGCGGTCCTTGATTGACCTGTAATTATCAAAGCTGAATTGAACAAGCATCCATATCCCCCGGTTTCAAGGGTAATATAGCACATATTTGTATAAATGTAGCAATATTCGGTTTTATTTCCTCGATATCATGACTCATACGCCGTCAATCCCGATATTTCCCGTCCCTGGGCCAGGGTGTGCAGTATTGGCACGAGACGTTCCATTAAAGCCAGTTCCTTCTGGGTTCGGGCCTTCCAGCCCAGGTCCAGGGGGCCAGGAGGCGGGTCAGATCCTCACCATCAAAGACCATGCGTTCCAGGATGCCGTCTAAAAAATCTTGCAGGGCCTCGGGGTCGAGTCCTTGTTCCGCGGCCAGCTTGGTGAGTTCCATTCGATGCTTGGCGTTCTTGAAGGCATCGTAGCCTTGGCGGATGCTGGTTTCGCTCAAACCTTTTTTTGTGTCCAGGGTATCGATATAGGCGATTATATCTTCGCGCTCGTCCAGGAATTTGGCGTCGGACAGGAGATGAGGCTCACCAGTTGGTCTCGGGTCATCTTCTGCTTTTCAGGCGGGGCGTTGGTATACCCGGCGATGAGCCCCATGATGTAGTCATAGTCTATGAGAGCCGAGGCGAACAGTACGAACTCGAAGTCCAGCTGAGGCGTATCCATGGGTTGGTCGCCGAATCCTGGTTCATTGAATTTGAGCCGCTGGGCGGTTTCCAGGTATACGCCCCTGTAGGCCCAATGGTCTTCCGCGGGCAGTACCGCTTCTATCTGGATCCTGTCCTCGGGCGTAAGGTCGGTGTACTGATCCAGTTGGGTCTTGAGGCGCTGGACTTCCTTGAACAGTGTAATGAACTGGCCTCGGGCCGTATCGCCTTTGAGCTGGGGCACATCTTCCGGCCGGGACTGGAGCCCCTGGGAACTCATGAAGCTGCCCAGGTTGGTCATAGCCTCCTGTAGCTTGCCTATCACCGCCGGAGCGGGATCGACCAGCCAGATTTCCTTGGCGGATTGGGTGTCTTGCCCCGAGAATAACGCTATGGCGGTATCGACCGCTTCGTTTTGCCCCCTGAAGTCAAGGATGTTTCCATAGGGCTTGGTATCGTTGAGGACACGGTTGGTGCGGGAAAAGGCCTGGATCAGGCCGTGGAATTTCAGGTTCTTGTCTACGTACAGGGTGTTGAGGTACTTGGAATCGAAGCCGGTCAGGAGCATGTCAACCACAATGACGACGTCTATTTTCTTGCCGTGGGACAGGTCCTGGTTGCTGTACTGTTGGTCCTTGATACGCTTCTGCACGTCCTGGTAATACAGGTCAAATTCTCCGATGCCGTGGTTTGTTCCGTACTGGGTATTGTAGTCGGCGATGATGGCCTTGAGGGCGGCCTTCTTCTCTTCGGGGGCCTGCTGGTTGTCCTGCTTTTCCTGGGGCAGGTCTTCCTGAATCTGCTGGACATCCTTGTCACCCTCGGCGGGGGGAGAAAAGACGCAGGCGATGTTCAGTGGCCAGAACCCGGAGTCCGTTGCCCGCCGCTTGTCCTGCACTTCCTTGAACAGGCGGTAGTATTCGATTGCGTGGTTAATGGACTGGCAAGCCAGCACCGCGTTGAACTTGCGGTCATTGGTGGCGCCGTTGTGTTTGGCGACAATCGCCTCGACCACGGCTTTTTGCGTGAAGAACTCTCCTGGCTTGGGTTGGGCGGAACCTTCGGCTTTATAGTAGTCGATATGGAAACGCAGGACGTTGCGGTCCTCTATGGCGTGAGTAATGGTATAGGCGTGGAGTTGCTTCTGAAAAATGTCGTCTGTGGTTATGAGGGTCTTTTCTTCTCCGGTGATCTGCTTGTAGCTGGCGTTGTCGACAAAAATAGGTGTGCCGGTAAAGCCGAACAGCTGGGCATTGGGGAAGAATTCCTTGATGGCCTTATGGTTATCGCCAAATTGGGAACGATGGCACTCATCGAAGATGAAGGCAATGCGCTTATCGCGTAAGGGTCCGAGGCGCTCCTTGTAGCCCCGCGTGCTGGTATCATCCAGGGCCAGTCCCAGCTTTTGAATAGTCGTGACTATGACCTTGTTGGCATAGTCGTCGGACAAAAGCCGTTTTACCAGGGTCTCGGTATTGGTGTTTTCCTCGACGCACCCCGCCTGAAACTTGTTAAACTCCTCGCGGGTCTGCCGGTCCAGATCCTTGCGGTCCACCACGAAGAGGCACTTGTCTATGTCGGGGTTATCCTTGAGCAGGGTGGATGTCTTGAACGACGTAAGGGTCTTGCCGCTACCGGTAGTGTGCCAGATATACCCGTTGCCCCGGTTCTGGTGGATGCACTCGACGATGGCTTGTACCGCGTACATCTGATACGGCCGCATCATGAGGAGTTTTTGTTCGCTGGCTACCAGTACCGTGTAGCGGCTGATCATTTCCCCGAGCGTACACTTCGCGAGGAAGGCGCTCGCAAACGCGTCCAGCTGTGTAATTTTATTGTTGTTCGTATTAGCAAATTGGTAGAGCGGCAGAAAGCGTTCATCGGCGTCAAAGCTAAAATGCCTGGCATTATTATTGGCAAAATACCAGGTGTCGGTGCGGTTGGAGACGATGAACAGCTGGATAAAACACAAGAGAGTCTTGGTGTACCCGTTTCCTGGATCGTTCTTGTATTCCACGATCTGCTTCAGGGCCGTCCGAGGCGTGATCTTGAGACCCTTCAGTTCAATTTGAACAACGGGCACGCCGTTTAAGAGCAGCATGACATCATAGCGATGGCTACTGTTATCTGTGTTGATTCTGAGTTGGTTGATTACTTCAAAGTTGTTCTTGCACCAGTCCTTGATGTTGACCAGGGTGTAATGGAGGGCGGTACCATCTTCCCGCTCAAAGGTCTGCCGTTCCCGCAAGAGCCTCGCCGAGGAATATACGTCAGGGCTGATGATGTCATCCAGGAGCCGGGTCTTCTCATTCGGGGTAAGCCTGACCCTGTTGAGTTCCTCGAAGTTTTGAAAAAAGTTTGTCTCTAGGCCGGCGCGATCACGAATGTCAGACCGGTAGCTGTACTTGAGTTCCCTGAGCTTTTCGATGAGGTCATGCTCGATCTGACTTTCCAGTGGTGTCATTGCGGCCCTGCCATTTTTTATGCTTCGTGAGGTAGTCGCGAGTATACATGGAAATACTTTGTAGCGTCAAATAATGTTAGCGAGCGTATTCCACATAACCATACCTGTCCAAGGTCAGGACGCGGTCAGGTTCCGCGCAACCCTATCCTATCCTGATGGACGCCGCCAGGCTGCCTTCACGCAGCGTGCCTGCTTTTGTAGCGGAGCGGACGAACAGCCGGTAGTCGCCTGGCTCCAGCTCGGGTGGTAGCTGGAATATGACGAGGCGCGGTTTGACGCTGGCATATATGGAAGCGCGGAGCGGCGGCATGCCGGGTCGGGCTCCTGGCCGCGGATACGGCTCGAAGAAAATGCCAACGCTTCCGTCGGCCTGCTGGAAGCCAAGCCTGTAGCCCGAGAGTCTGGCAAACGCCCCTGGTTTGAACCCGGCTTCCTCATCGACTGAAACCAGAACCGCCGGACAGGGCAGCAGCTGGAAGCTCTGGTCGTCGCGTTTTACCGACACAGGCGACATGATGCGCGCCTCGGCGTCACGGGCCGGCCTGAACCGCAACCGCAGTCCATGCCCGCTGGCTGTACGGTGCGGCTCGACGTGGTCCTGCCTGCTGTCCGCGGAACCCGTTGCCGTTACGCAATAGTCACCCAGTGGCGTCTTGACGAATTTGCCATCAGCCACGAGCCGCTCGACGGTCCCGGTCATAAGCATTAATGCCGCGCTGAGGTCCGGCCCGGACAGCCTGATATGAGATTCCGCCATGATGCGCAGCAATTCGTCGAACTCGATTATCTCATCGTGGCTGGTGTGAAAGCGCCAGGCCTTCTTTGTACCCGCGAGCGTGTTCTTGCGTATGCCTACGGTCAGGGCCATGCCGACCCGCCTTCCAGCGCGCTTGCGTCTCCGAAACCCGACTGGTTCCGTATCCGCAACCACACTGATTACAGTATCGACCTTTGTTGGAATCACTATGAAGACAAGCGTACAACGGAGTGTATCAAGCCAGATACGAATAATATCCAGCTAGATACAGTCGGTATCTAGCCAGATACCGACGTCAAAACGGCTGTCCTGCGGAAAGGAAGACAGGAACGTTCAGTGTCGAATGCTTACTCCGGCCATATTCTCTCGAACTTGCGGGGAGACTTGCTTTCCACCCAGGGTGTGGTGGTCTCGGTGTAGCGTTTGAAGTACGCGGTGTTGCGGTGCGCCTCACTGAAGGCCGCCTCGTCGGTATACGCTTCTACCAGCGTAAAGCGGCAGGGATCGCCGGGAGCCTGCAGCACCTCGAAACGCTGGCAGTCCTCCTCGTTGAGCATTGACGCCTCCGCCTGGGCCAGTATGGCTATCCTGTACTGTTCGGCGAATTCCTTCTTTATGACCACATCGACGATCACTATGTACATGGTTGATTCCTTTCCTGATTCCAGATGATTCTAATACAGCCACACGAGTACGGCCAGCACCGCGAAAATAGCGGCCTGAGCGGCCTTTGCCGGTACGAGGCGCTTCTGGAAGTACGACCTGACGGCCTCCTGACTGATGCCTGCCAACGCGAGCGCCAGCACCGCCAAGAGCGGCGTGATGAAGGCCAGATTGTAAAGGAGCAGGCTGCCTATGCCTAGAACCGACGCGTAGCTCTGCACCATGAAGGAGATAGCCGGAAAGTACACCTGCCCCGTGCACGCCAGTTCTAAAACCGACACGAGTATGCCTGTACCGAACACGCCCGCTATGAAGGCCCTGGAGCCGAGCCCAGAACGTATGGACGCATGTATCCTCAGTCGCAGTTTATCAGGCAACTGAAGCGTCAAATCGGCTTGCCTGCCCTGCCGCAGCATGACGATGTCGCGCACGGTGAGCGCGCAGAATGCGGCCGTGATGACGCTTACGACGACGCGCAGAGCCAGCCTGAGCGACCGCAGCCTGCCGCCCAGCCTGAACGCGTTGAACAGGCCAAAACCTATCAGTAAGTACGACAGGAATACCCCGGCCGCGAAGGACAGGCCGGCCGCTGCGACGCGCTTCTTAGACCCGCCGCGCAGGGCCAAGTATGACATGAAGAATAGCAGCGTTGTGAACGCGCAGGGGTTGATGCCGTCAACGAGCCCGGCCATGAAAATGGGCAAGGCGGCCCACCGCATCGCCGCGGCAGGAGCCTGTGAAGCGGATACCGGCACAGCCTCTTGTCGCGGGCGAAAGGCCCCATGCTCGGCGTAGTATTGCAGCT
Source organism: uncultured Treponemataceae bacterium (assembly GCA_964571545.1). GTDB lineage: Bacteria > Spirochaetota > Spirochaetia > Treponematales > UBA12059 > SZUA-370. The sequence goes on from CAZNCK010000003.1 coordinate 52,272, forward strand.
CGGGGACGAGGTTGACTTCGATAGCTGAATTGCCCTGGTAGACGGACTCGCCTATGACGAGCACAGGGAAGACCCTGAACGAATACCCGAGCCCTGCCAGCCGTTCTTCGCATTGCCTATAGCCTTCCGCGGAGAGTATGTCGACAAGCACAAGCTCCACTGTCACGCCGCTCGCCTGTTCAGCCGCGGGCAGATCCTTTGCCGCGAAGGTATCGCAGTGCGCGCAGCCTATTTCTCCGTAGTATTCGGCCGTGACGGACAGATTCTGTGCCAGAGCCAATGGGACAGAACTCAAGAGGATTATCAAAACGCTGATACGTATACGCAATGCCATGCATTGACCATGCCTCATACCGATTTGAACTGTCAATGCGAATCGGTCAGCCGCGGCTATTCCCTGCCGTACCCGATGCGGGGGTCCAGCCAGGCGTAGGCTATGTCGAGCAACATGAATGACAGGCAGTAGACCGCCGTGACAAGGGCCAGGATACCGGTGTACAGCGCGACGTCGTTGGAGCTTATGGCTGAAAAGAGCGTGCGGCCCAGCCCCGGCCTGGACATGGCCTTCTCTACGAGCATGTCGCCCATGATGGACTGCGCGAAGGCCTGAGCCGCCATCACATAATCCTCCTGCAACGGCACGGTGATCATGGCCCGCGTCAGGTACGCGAAACTCCAGACCTTGACCAGCACAAGCGTCAACAAGGGTAGCGCCAGATACGACAGATAGTCGAGCGCCTGCAGGAAGGCTCCCGTTGGGGCAACCGGAGAGCGTAGCGCCCCTACCCTGAACAACGGTATCCAGAAGACGAAGAAAAGGATCATGAACGTGGCCACCCACCAGGTCGGCGTGCCGTAGAGCGCCATAGCCGCGAGGCTCGAACCCCGGTCCAGAAGCCCTCCTGGCTTGCGCGCCATCGCCGTTCCCAGTGCTATGCCAAGGACTATGCTGATGAGGGTGCTAGAGCCAAACAGTATGAGCGTGTGCGGCAGGCGTTGCAGCAGTATCTTCCGCACCTCGCGGGACCGCTCCGGATACTCCGTCCTGTCCGTTTGCGAAAGGCCCAGGTCCAGCGTGATGATGCGGAAGGTCTGGCCTATGATGCGCCGCAGCCGCGGCAGGTGGAGCCCATAAGACTCCTCCATGCCCGCGATCACGTCCTGTTTGAACTTCTGTATCTCGTCAGATGTCTTGAGGGATTTGTTTGCCATGACGGCACTCTGCGCGGCCTCGGCGATCTGGCCCTTCACCGTCACTTCAAGGGTCGCGTTGACCAGGGCTGATAGGCAGAACATAGCTATCATGAACGCGGGTACCGTCCTGGCTACCCGCCGCAGTATGAATCGAAGCCGCCCCGGAATACCAGAGCGGCGAGAGTGTCCCTGAAACATGTCATCGATTGTATAGCGCAAGCACAGGTTGGAACAACGGCCTGGTATCACGCCCGAGTCAGGCCGGAGGAACGGTTTTTAATTTTGTAAAGCCATGACATGAATTTTGCGTTGGGGCCCGCCTGGGCACAACACCCACCGTGCTAACGCGCGCGGCAGGTGTTGTGCCGCGGCGCCCAACGCAACCTTGCAGGAGATGGCCTTTAAGTCACACCCCGGCCTGACTCGGGCGATATGCAAGGCTATCTGGTCAAGCTGGCTGGCGGTGCGATCGAATCCGGGCATAGGGAAGAGCGTGTGCATCATCTGATTTACAGCTGACTCATCCTACGGCCCCGACAATGCCCAAACAGCACGTCCGGACCGCTCGTCATCCATGACGTCATGGAGCAGAGCTCCACGATCCACCGTTCATACGCATGGAACGCGAAGCGTTCCGTAACGTCATGGATGACGAAGCCTCTTTGAACATAGCGGGCAAGACGTGTTGTACTTTTCTTAAATATCTCCATAATATAGTTGACAGAATGATATTAGAAACTAATAGAATACCATTGAGGTAGCGCATGCCAGCAACAAGGAAGACTCTACTCCTCGTAGAAGATGAAGCGGTCATCGCCATAACTGAAAAATTCGCCCTCGAGAGGTACGGATATTCCGTACTCCATGTAACTACCGGAGAAAAGGCGCTTGAGATAGTCGAAACAAACCCTGAAATCGAACTGATCCTCATGGATATCGACCTCGGAACAGGCATTGACGGGACACAGGCCGCTGAGACGATACTGGAAAGCCATGATATTCCTATTGTCTTTGTATCGAGCCACAGCGAGCGTGAGGTTGTCGAAAAGACTGAAAAAATCACGTCGTATGGGTATGTCCTGAAAAGCTCGTCGATTACCGTGCTCGATGCCTCCATCAAGATGGCCTTCAAGCTGTTCGATGCCCGCAAACAAGTTCAGAAACGTTCCGATGAGTTATACGAACGTACGCAGCTCCTTGAAAACATCCTTGAGCATTTCCCCGGCTCGGTATTTTGGAAGGATACCGCATCGATATATCAGGGATGCAATACCGGTTTCGCTCTGGCGGCCGGCCTTGGGTGCGCCGCTGACATCGTGGGAAAAACTGATTTCGATCTACCTTGGAAGTCAAAAGAAGCTGCTGCGTACCGGGCCGATGATAGCCAGGTGATCAGTACCCAATTATCAAAACTGCACATTGAAGAGACGCAGCACCAGTCCGATGGAATAATCCATTGGTACGATACCTCCAAGATACCCTTGTTTGATTCATGCAAGCATGTCATCGGCGTGCTGGGCGTCGCCACGGATGTTTCAGAAAAAAAACGTCAAGAAACCCACCTGCGTAAACTGATCCTGGCAATCGAGCAGAGCCCTACAACGATCTTGATTACTGATATCAACGGCAGCATCGAGTATGTAAATCCCAAATTTCTGGAACTTACTGGTTACTCCAGAGACGAGGTCATGGGGAAGAATCCCAGGATCCTTAAAAGCGACACCACCCCTCCGAGCATCTATCCCGAACTCTGGAACACGATCAAGGATGGCGGAATATGGAAGGGGATATTCAGGAACAAGCGGAAGGACGGTTCTCTGTACATAGAAGAAGCGTTGATCGCCCCCGTTACCGACGAGAACGGAAAACAGATAGCCTACATCGCCGTCAAGGAAGACATTACAGAACGGGAAAGGATTCTGGGAGAACTACACGAAAGCAATGCTCGATATAGGCAGATGCTTGACTCGCAGTAGGTTGCGCATATAGTAACGCATTGAACTCAGCAGCCTTCCAAAAAGGGCTCCTGCGTTTGAGGAAATCGGATTCTATAACAAGTGCCGCGACTGCCGTCAATTTCACAGGTTCCCTTGAGTTGGTCCACCAGCACCTGCACCAGAGTTAATCCAAGCGTCTTGGGAACTACATTGCCGGAATTGACTGCACTTCCGATACCATCGTCTGCTATTGAAAGTATAAAATAATCATCCTTTTCTTTTCTGAAATCTACTTTTATTTTCCCCTTTCGTCCGTCGGGAAAGGCATGCTTGAATGCATTGGTAATAAGTTCATTAAGTATAATTCCGCAAGGTATTGACGCACTGACATTCAATAATACAGATTCAGCCTGCGTAAGGATTTCGACATCTCCACTCGACGTACCGTATGCAACAAGCAATTTTTTAGAAAGCCGGAACAAGTAGTCACTCATCTCCACATACGAAAACTCATTAGACATGTACAGGTCCTCATGCACCATAGCCATAGCAGAAATGCGGTCCGTACTCTTCCTGAACCCATCGAAGGCTTGAGCTGGTGTTTGGATTTCAAATGATTGCAAGGCGAGCATGCTCGATATGATGGTTAGATTGTTTTTGACCCGGTGATGAAGCTCCCTCAGCAAATTCCTGTTTACCTCAAGGTTTTGCTTGAGTTTTTCTTCTATGCGCTTCCGTTCGGTAATATCCAAAACCACACCGACATAGTTGCTCAATGTATCATGCTCGTCTTTTACCGCTGCAATTGATACATGTTGAATGCATAGCTGAGCATTATGATTCACGGTAGTCACTTCACCGGTCCAGGAATCTGTATGATTTAAAATCCGCCATATCTGTCTGTATAACTCCTGATCATCTTTCCCGAAATAAAGCATGCCAGGCTTCTTGCCAATGATCTTTTCACGGGTATAGCCGCATGATTTTTCAAACGTAGAATTGACCCAAACAATGCAACCCTTTGGATCAGTAATAAATACACCTTCTGACATGTTTTCCAGCGCCCTGTGAAGAACACGTAGATCTTCTATTGTTTTATGCAGACCCTTTCTTGATTCTTTCAATTCTCCAAACAGCGCCTTGAATGATTCAGCCAGACGGGCCAGTTCCTCAGGCTGGATGACAGGGAACCTGACATCAGCGTCATTATCTGTACGTAAGGCCTCGATAGAATTCCGGAATAGTTTAAGGGGTTGAATGATTCCGCTTATCACCATCCATACAAATACACCAAGTAATAAAAGCCAAACGCAGGCCTCTATAACTTTACTCTTCAGGTCTTCACGGATCAGAGTATCCAGTTCGTCTATATAGATACCGGTACCAATCACCCAGCCCCATGGTTTGAATACCCTTATGTATGACAGTTTGGGAAAAGCAGTCTCTGTAGCCGTGCCGTCGGATAGCGGCTTGGGCCAGTCGTACTCTATGAATCCGGCTTCTGAGCGAGCGGTGAGTTCATTCATTGCGACAAATATATTCCGCCCGTTGATGCTTGTATATTTACCGTCGAATCCCGAACGTATTGCCAATGGCATGCTTTCCTGCATGTCGACCAGTTGGGTGCCTTCAAGTTCTGGTGATATGGGATGCATTATCATACGGGGAACCGGGCTATCCTGATTGTGAATCCAGAAATATTCGTTGCCATCAAAGCTTAAATTCCTGATGGCTTCTATTGCGTCACGCTGGGCGGTTTCAGTACTGCTATTATCATCAACAGATTGTTGATGATAATAGACAAGCAGGGAGTAGGTCGCTTCAACGAGCTGTTCTAACTGTACTTCCTTGTCGAACCTGCAATGCTTTGCAAGAGTCTCAATCTCAGTCAGATTGTCCACGATAACCATGGATATGGATATGCCGATAAGGAGAAAAAGTTTCGAGGCGATACCCATGGATAGAATATAACGGGCTACCCGAGATAAAAATTTCATTTCATTCCCTTATGGAAATTAATAAACAGCGAATAAGTGCAAAAAATTTCTCGCTTACAACTGCTTAAAAGCCGACATTGCTTGAAACATAATTCCAAGTAATGTCAAAATAGATTAACACATTTTTTCATAAATGCAATGGAATTTTTTATATATATAATTTATATATATACATTAAGAGTTATATTTCTGTGTTGTGGTTGAATATTCAATGAAACCTGTATGCACTCGCCAGGGTTGTTCAGGTCGAGTCGAAACACCCACGCTTCTGCTTCAAGCGTGGGTGTTTCATTACCTAGTCTACTGCCTCAGTCTTGGCAATAGCCTGGACGTCTTCATCGCGTACCAGGGTCTCCACATCCAGCAGTATTTTTACATCTTCGTCGACCTTGCCCATGCCGGAGATATACCTATCCTTGCCCGACTGGGTGCGGAACTTGGGCGCTTCCTCGACATTGTTCTCCGCTATCTCTATGACTTCCTCGACCGTGTCGACGATAAACCCCAGCGTGGTGCGCGATACGTCGGCTACCACGATACAGGTGCGGTCGTCGTAGACTCACTCGGGCAGGCCGAAACGCAGGCGCAGGTCCACCATCGGTATCACCTTGCCGCGGAGGTTGATGCCCCCTTCCTAGAACTTTCCAAAGTTGTCATCGTCGAGCGCGATGACGTCGGCAGGATTCACCGGCTTGCGATCGGTCCTG
>CAZNCK010000004.1:0-5297 GCA_964571545.1 uncultured Treponemataceae bacterium
CGACGTCGCCGGACTTGAAGGATTCATCGGCTACGATCGTTCCACCGTACTTCTTGAAGTTTTCAACGAAGAACTGGCGAAGACCCTGTGAATAGTCATCGGACACGTCGTAGAGGATCGCGGCTTTCCTGGCCTTGAGCACATCATACGCGAAGCCGGCGGCAACGGCGCCCTGGTAGGGGTCGATGAAGCAGACACGGAAGTTGTACGGCTTGACCTTGCCGTCGAGCACCGTGACTTTGGGGTTGGTGGCTACGGTGGCGATATCCGGGACTTTGGCGCCTTCGAGGATGGGCGCAATCGGGATGGCGTTGCCGGACGCGTTCGGGCCGAGGATGGCGACGACTTTGTCCTGGCTGGTCAGACGGCGCACCACGTTGACGGCTTCCTGCGCATCGCCCTTGTTGTCATAACCGATGACCTGGAGTCCGTAGGTCTTGTCGCCTACCTTGACGCCGCCGGCGGCGTTGATCTCTTCAAAGAGCATCTTGACCGTATTGTATTCGTTGTTTCCCCAGACAGCCTGGTCGCCGGTCAATGCACCGAACCAACCGACCTTGATCATATCGGCGCCGCCTTCTTTGGTGCCGGTAGCGAAAGCGGACATCGCCAACACGACGAGCATCACCGAAACGATGATAAGATTCTTGGACCTCACGTTAGGCCTCCCTTTAAAAATCGAAAGATTGCGACAGACAGGGTCCGCGCCGTAACAGTTTCTGCTTCACAAGGATACTTGTCAAGAATATTCCGATGCCATCTATAGAAACACAGACGCCAAACAACCCTTATGCGCTGGTTTCTTCAGTCAGAAAAAGCAGCATAGCGCTTGTGCATACCAGGGCTCAGGCGTATCATCGGCCATGGACAAGTACCGATTCACCTACCAGGACATCCACCGAACGGTTCGCGATCTCGCCGATCGCGTCGTTCAGGCAGGATACGAGACTGACGTCATCGTGGCCATCGGGTCGGGAGGATTCATCCCTGCTCGCATGCTGCGTACCTTCATCAACAGGCCAATCCTCGCTGTCGGCATAGCCTACTACGACCAGAACAATCAACCTACGGATAATCCGAGGAAGGTTCAGTGGATCGAAGAGGCGGAGCGCCAGCTCAAGGGCAAGCGCATCCTGCTTGTAGACGAGGTCGACGACTCCCGCGTCACGCTGGAATACTGTGTGCGGGAACTCATGTCGCACAACCCCGCGTCGGTAGCTGTCGCGGTGCTGCACAACAAGCTCAAGGAAAAGCGCGGAGCTATGCCTGCAGAGGTTAGACTCTATTTGTCCGGGCGCGACATCGAGGACAAATGGGTCTGCTATCCCTGGGATGCCAAGGATATTGACGAGCATGACAGGGATGCCGCCAGTGACAGCCCCTAGTCCACAAGCCGGTCCTCAAAATGAAATATCCGCTGAAAAGGCCAGACTCCGTGCCTCGGCAAAGGCGCTCCTGGCGGCAATGAGCAAGACGGAGCGGGCGGAAGCCAGCGTTCGGGCCGCAACGGAGGCCCAGGCGGCGGCGGGCTGGGGCGGCGCTTCGCTGGTGCTGGCGTTCCTCTCGATGTCCACCGAAATCGATACCAGCCCTGTGATCGAGGCCGCGCTGACTAGCGGCAAGCGAGTGGCGGTGCCGCGCATTGGAGGCGGGGAAATCGCGTTTGTGGAGCTACCGCTCGGCTGGCGGGACTGGCCCCGTGACCGATGGGACATTCCAGCGCCGCCCGAACCGCTCGCGCCGTTGCCGTTTGACGATATCGCAACGGTACCGACACTGGCCCTGGTGCCTGGACTGGCGTTTGACCGTGCCGGCGGGAGGCTTGGCCGCGGTAAGGGGTACTACGATCGCTTCCTGTCAGGCGTCGCGGCGGCCCGCGAACGGCTGGGGCGCGCTGCGGGAGACTTCAGCGCCGTGGCTTACGGCTATCGGGTTCAGCTGGTCGACCTCGTGCCAACAGACGAGCGGGATCGGCCCCTGGATGGCCTTGCGCTCGGATGATCCACTCCTCGACAGTACACTATATAAGGAGAACAGCATGCTGGCTAAAAAACGTATAGCCTTGGTGGCGCACGATAATAGGAAAATGGATCTCGGGGGCTGGGTGGAGTACAATTGGCGTTCGCTCCTCAAGCACGACCTGGTCTGCACAGGGACGACGGGCAAACTGGTAGCCGAAACGATAGAGCGCAAGCGCACCACCGAGGGAGGCGCCGATGCGCCTATATCTAATATCAAGCTTCTGAAGTCGGGCCCCTTGGGCGGAGACCAGCAACTAGGCGCTTCGATCGCCGAGGGCGCTATCGACCTCGTCATATTCTTCTGGGACCCGATGTCGCCGCAGCCGCACGATGTGGACGTGAAGGCGCTTCTGCGCATCGCCGTCGTCTACAATATTCCTATGGCCTGCAACCGCGCAACCGCCGACTTCATGATTTCAAGCCCGCTCTTTGACCGCGCCTACGACCCCATCGTCAAGGACTACAGCGCCTATATCCAGCGCGTGGTGGAATAAGGGATCAGTCGCAGGCAGACGGCCGCCAAGCTGGCCGCACGCGGCCATCAGGGCCCGGCCACGCGGCGCGCGAACCCGCGCGTCAAGGCCGAGCGCGCGCAACGACAAGACGAAGGCGCCAATCTCGGATTCAGTAGGAGCGCGGCTTATGGGCTCGGAGCCGGGATTGTAGGGTATGACGTTTACGAGGGCGCGACCGACACGGGCCACGAAGGCCGCGACGCCTTCAGCCGCGCCCGGGCCGTCGTTGGCGCCCGGTATCAGGCAGTAGTTCACGCCGAGCGCAAAATTGCGCCGGGTGGGAAACTCCGACAGCACGGCCGCGAGCGCATCGGTACCGAATGCGCGGTTGACGGGCATCAGGGCGGAGCGGATCTGGTCGTCAGGCGCGTTCAGGCTGATGGACAGACCGAGCCTGCGGTACCCTAGATCTCGGAGCCGGGCTATGCCCTCCGGTAGGCCCACCGTGCAGATTGTTACCCGCTCCTGAGCCAGGCCAAGGCCGGCCTGGTCGAACAGCACCGCCAGCGCCCCCGCGACGCCGTCGAAGTTGTCCAGCGGCTCACCCATACCCATGAATACTATATTTTTGAAATTCCAGCCCAGCGTAACGCGGGCGGTGACAACCTGCGCGATTATCTCGGCTGCCGCCAGGCTGCGGGTCAGACCAGCGCGCCCGGTCTCGCAGAACGCGCAGCCCATGCGACAGCCCACCTGACAGGACACGCAGAGGCTGGCCTTGCCGCCTGGCGACGGAATGAGCACGCATTCCACCGTGTTGCCGTCCGCGAATGCCAGAACGGCCTTACTGGTCGGCCCGAAATCGCCATCCTCCGATACCACACGGACGACCTCGGGGAGTCCAGCCTGGAAGCATGGGGTCAGACCTTCGGCATCGATCCGGGAAAGAAAAGGAGCGGGTTCCCAGCGACCTTCGCGCAGGGCCGCGGCATAGACGGCCCGGAGGTTGGCGGCCTTGCCTGCTCCCAAACCGCTCTGATCCATAAATGCGGAGAAGGACAGGCCCAGAATATCGACAGGCTGGTTCATGGGCCAAGCATAGACTGGAACCGGCGCCCGAGTCACCGGCGAGTTATCACGAAAAGCCTTGCTCTTGTACCGAGCCGCCGCGAAGCGGTGTACAAATAAAAACAACGCCCGTAAAGGACGAGATCATCAGGCTGGACGGAGAATGACGGCTCCGGCCCCAAGGCGCCGTAAACCCTGTACTCCAGAAAGTACCGGCGGCCTGCGCTCTACTTTGCCCACTTTTGCATCCTGACCATCATCAAGTCGGGCCTCTCCGGAGAACAGGCGCTTGCCGTGCTGATCCCGGCTCTGGGCTGAACGGCCGGCATGCGGATAGCCTGCCTGGCGTTGATCTTGCTTCCCATGTGCTATGGCTCTCCACGGCTCGACTCAGCCCTAACGCTACCGAGAGCGGTACAGGTACTCCGGCGCCAGGTATAGTAGCCCATCGCCGAACGCCGTCAGTTCGTCCGCGAAGCGAACAGCCTTGGTAAAGGCGGCGGAGACCGTTCCCGCAGGAGAGGCGTTCATACCGAACAAGGCAAAGAGCGGGGAGCTTGGGCTGTCGCCAGGCAAGTAGACCTGGTACCGGACACGGGAACCTAGCAGTGTCGCTATAGCGGTTTTGGCGTCCTCTAGGCCGCCGAGCTCATCCACGAGCCCGTTCTCCAGTGCTTCGCTCCCGAGCCATATCTGGCCCTTACCCAATTCGTCGACCCTGGTTTTGCTTAGCTTGCGGCCTGCGGCAACCACGTCGACGAAGCGACCGTAGATGTAGTCTATGGCCGAGCGCTGCGTCGCGACATCGGCTTCACGACGCGGCAGAAAGATGTTGCCGAACTCGCCTGAAGCGCCGGAGCTGACGCTGCCCGTACCTATGCCCAGCTTTTCGAGCAGACTGACAGCATTGAAACCCAGCCCGGTTACGCCTATGGAACCGGTGATGGTTCCAGCCTCGGCGATTATTGTATCCGCGTACGCCGAGATGTAGTAGCCGCCGGAGGCGGCGTAGCTTGCCATCGAAACTACGACCGGCTTGCCTTTCTCCTTGAGCTTATTGACCTCGCGGGCAATATGGTCGCTTGTCAGGGCTGAACCGCCTCCGGAATCTACGCGGAGTATGACGCCGGATATGGTCTGGTCTTCGCGGAGGGCAACCAGGAGTTCAGCGGCCGAGTCGCCTATTGATTGGCCAGCGACGCCCTCACCTTCTATGATATTGCCGGATAGGTACACGACAGCGACTCGTTTGGCGATCGGGGTTCCCCACGAAAAACCGCGTTCTCGGGCATAGCTCCTGATGTCCACCAGCGGAGCCGCGTCGGTTTTCTCCTTGACCGCATCGTCGAATTCGTCCCGATACATAAGCGCATCGATGAGGCCGGCCTCGACGGCCTTGCTCGGATCGAGGTAGGGCCCCGAACTTATCGCGGACCGCGCGCCACCCGGCAACCGTGGACCGCGCGCAGTTTCGAGGGCAACGTGCGACTGGGCGGCGAGGCCGCTGACATAGCGTTCCATCATCGCGCGCTCGGGTGGCGTCATGCTGGACTCGGTGAACATATTATAGGCGGTCTTGGTGTCGTGCGACTGGAGGTTGTAGGTCTCGAGGCCGAGCTTCTCGAAGAGGCCCTTCAGGTACAGCGAGAAGGCAGCCACGTCGGTTACGGGGAGCATACCGTTGGGGTCTAGGGCGACGAGTTCCGCGCCCGCGGCAGCATAGATGTACGACAGGCGATCCATGGTCCGCGCG
>CAZNCK010000004.1:5307-9652 GCA_964571545.1 uncultured Treponemataceae bacterium
GACGGGTTTGCCCACGGCGCGGAATCGTTCTATGGCGCGGCCGAATTCCTGCGCACGGGCATCGGACTCGAAGAGCGGCGGCCCGATCATTGCAAGGTAGCCGATCGCGGGGTCGATAGCGGCTCTATCCAGGGCCTCGATGGCGAGATCCAACCAGAGCGCAACGTCATCGCCAAAACCCGGGTCAAAATCGATGCTTGGCGGAGTCGCGGCATAGAAGCCCGGCTCGTCGATGACCAGCGTGGAGGACCCGAATATCCTTGCGGCCGGTTTTATGGCCCTGCCGAGACGTAGCGACTGGCCGAAGCTCGCGGTACCTTCGGCTGGATCGAGCGAAATACCAGGAACGGTGAATCCAGCGCTCGACTCAAAGCCGGACAAGGCCACCGATATTCCTATACCTATCGATGACGCGGTAAAATCATAGCGGCCGTGGACGCTCAGCCAGTCGTCGAGAATGAACCGGGCTCCGAGGCCGTCAAGCGAGAAGGCGTCGGAAGCGACGCTAGCATCGACGCTCAGGCTCAGCATCGATTCCAGCCGCGGATTAAACGCGAGCGGCCTGACGGACAGGCCCAGTGTCGCACCGCTGTAGCCATCCCCGTCGAGATCGAACACATCGTCGAGTCTCATGGAGAGTGAAGCATACTTGAAGGGACGAAGCATGAGACCGAAATCCTGGTAGCCCAAGGCCGACACGGCGGTCGAAACGTCATCCCAACGGAAGCGTAGTCCCAGTCCAATGGAATTGCCGTAACCGAAGGCGCTCGTCAGTTCATGGGAGGCATTAACGCCGTCAGCGCGGTATCGGTACAGCAGTCCTGGAACACCGTACGCAAAATCGAGAGAACCGGGGAGGCCGCCGCCTACGTAAGCGGCCAGGTCGCTGACCTTGGCTGCCCCGCGAACTCCCGATGCCATGGCATCGGGAAACAGGCTCCACGCGGCAGGGTTTTCTGCGTAGTCCCACAGGGAAAAGGGATCGGCCGCTCCGACAGACTGGGCGTGGATGCCTGCGGTCGAAAGGATAAGAACAATTACAGTGAGTCTTGTGCGAGAAAGACCGCTTGGTCGATGGTACATTTCAACGTCCTCCCAATTTTATACTATAAATATATCGCGGATTGATGCGCCAAACGCAATGCGGGTCGTTGGCTTCGGGTCTGTCCCCCGCTATACTGGCGACGCCATGAGAAAACAGATATTGGGCCGATCTGGCCTCGCCTTCAAGTCTGCGGCCGCAAGAGCTGTTGGATACGTTAAAAGTTTCCCGCAACCGGTCTGGCTACTCGTGATAGCTACACTCGTGGAATCCACGGGTCGCTTCATGGTGGTACCATACCTGTCGCTGTACATGAATAAGGCCGGCGTGAGCCTGGGGGCGCTCGGGCTGGTACTCGGCGCGGCTCCGGTGGCCAGCGTCATCTTCGGAGCTTGGGGCGGACACCTCGCGGACCGCTGGGGTCGCAAACCAGTACAGATCCTGGGCGTGGCGACGAGCGGGCTTGCGCTCCTCGGTTTCGCGTTTGCTGGAACCAACGTCTTTGTGCTTGCTCTGCTCAATTTCATGAACGGCATGACCAGGACTTTTTACCGGCCGGCCACCAACGCGGCACTTGCTGACCTATGCCCTCCTGAGCGGCGCTCGGAGGCCTACGCGCTCAACCGAATCGCCCTGAATGCCGCGTTCGCCTGGGGGCCGCTACTAGGCGTCGCGATATTCGCGACCTCCCCGAAAGCCGGCTTCATCGTGGCAGGAACGCTCAACCTGCTCGTCGGAATCTTCATAGCCCTGGCAGTACCCGAATCGTCGGCCGGCAGGAAGCGACTCGAGGAGACATCGGCGGCTTCGAGGTCTGTCCCCATGCCAGCGGGGTCTGTCCCTCTGCCGTTATCCGCCTGGCGCGAGATCAGCCGCGACGGCGTGTTCTGGCTCTGGACGGCAGGCATGACGCTGGTATGGGGAGCCTACGACCTGATACAGAGTTTCTTGCCGCTACATTTCAACGCCATAGGCGTGCCGCTTTGGGTCTACGGTTCTGCGCTGACGACGAACGCGCTTGTCTGCGTATTCGCGCAGTTGCCGGCGAGTCGTCTCCTGCGAGTGGCACGCATAGGCCTATCGGCCGGTGCGTCGAAACTGGCCTTTGCGGTGGGTTTTCTTGGCTTTGCGGTGTTCCGCTCGCCGGCCGCCATAGTTGCATCCATGCTGGTACTATCACTTGGCGAGGTCTGGGGTTCCGCGGTGCAGGTGCGCTTCGTACCGGAGCACGTAAATCCGAGACTGATGGGCCGGTACCTTGGCCTGAGCGTTGTCAGCGAACTGGGTCGGGCCTTCGTCGCGCCTGCCGCCGGATTCCTGATGGCCGCGGCCGGGGGCGTGCCCGTATTCTTAGGCGCCGCGGGGCTGTCGGTGGCCGGAGGGGCGCTACTGTTCGCGGCGGGGTCGAAGCATGACCGCGCCGTCCTGACTGGCAGGGCTGCGGCGGTTCGCGCGACAAGTGACCGGCCAGCAGCCTGCCGCGCGGGGGGCGAGGTTTCCTAACGAGGTAGCAGTTCGATATCAAAAACGAGGACCGCGTTGGGCGGCACCACGCCGCCTGCGCCTGCGGCGCCGTAGCCGAGTTCCGGGGGTATGACGACGATGCGGCGCTCGCCGTAGGTCATGGCCATAACCGCGGCATCGAAACCGGGGATCACCTGACCAGAGCGGAGCTTGAAGGTAAACGGCTCGTTGTTGCGATCTGCGGTGGAGTCAAGCTTCTTGCCGTCGGAAAGCGTCAGCGTATACAGGATGCGCACCTGCGTCCCAGCCATCGGCCTGATGCCGCTACCGGTCTTGGCTATCTTGTACAGTAATCCGTCATTTCCGGCAGTCAAGCCCGCAACACGGGACTTGATAGCGGAATACTGCGGATCCAGGGCGGACTTGGCCCGCACGCTCGCGCCTGCGGCATAGGATTTGATGTCCGCGTCGAATTTTGCCTTGTCTACCTTGAACGCGTTGGCCTTGGCGCCCTTGCGGACGATGCGAACGCTGATCATGGCGTCGCCCTTGCGTATGGCCTGTACGGCCTGCATACCCGAGGCGACGCGGCCGAATACCGTGTACGAGCCGTCGAGGAAGGTAGCAGGCGCAAGCGTTATGTAGAATTGGCTACCATTGGTATCGGGGCCGGCGTTGGCCATGCCCAGGACGCCCGCCGCGTTGAAGCTCAGCCCCGGAACGATCTCGTTGGGAAACTTGTAGCCAGGGCCGCCGGTGCCGGTGCCTGTGGGGTCTCCGCCCTGGATGACGAAGCCTGGTTCCACGCGGTGGAACACGATACCGTCAAAGTAAGGCTTGCCGCTGGGGGCGAACGAACCTTCAGTCAGGCCAACGAAGCTGGCCACCGCAAGCGGGGCCTTGTCCGCGTACAGCTCGAGCACAATGGTGCCCTTGGCAGTTACTACGGTCGCATAGAGGCCATCGGGTAGCGAGGCCGTCGGATCTACATCCTGCGCGCCTAGGAGCGCCGTGCTGAAAAGAAACAGGAGAGCACCCAGGGCGGTGCGGGTTTTGTTCAGGGTCATGTTCATCCTCCTTGTCGAGAATACGATATGGACGTTTTCTCGGCAAGTTGATATTATACCCCCTAGGGGTATATAGACATGACCAATATCGTCATCAAAGTGGAAGGTATGACCTGCGCCTCCTGCGAGAAGCGCGTGGAGTCCGCCGCCGCCACCATTGCGGGCGTCAGCTCCGCGAAGGCGGACGCTTCAAAAAAAAGCATTTCGCTCGAGCTGGCGAAGGGGTTGGATGCAACAGATTTAGCTTCACGGGTCGCCGAGGCAGTGAACGCTGCCGGCTATCAGGCTACCATAGCAGGCAGGAGCGGCTCAGAAAGCGATTCTCCGAGAAGGTCTGACCCCAAACGTGATACCGCCTTGGCCGTCGGCATCGGAACGGGATTAGCGGCGGTCTTCTTCGCGCTGGACCATTCCGGTCTCGTGTCCTTCGCGCCAAGGCAAGGCGCGACAGTAGCGGCATTGGCGACAAGCGGGCTACTGACCTCGTTCCACTGCATCTCGATGTGCGGCGGCATCGCACTTTCACAAGCCCTGCGCACGGGATCGGTGACAGTTTCGCGATGGGATTCGCTCAAATCTTCTATTTCATATAACCTGGGACGCATCGCCGGGTATACCGCTATCGGCGCGGTCGTCGGAGCGCTGGGGGCAGCGCTTGACTTCGGCCCCAAGGGCCGCGCGGCAGTGATGTTTGCCGCGGCAATCTTTATGGCGCTTATGGGGTTACGGCTCGCGGGGCTAATACCCGCGGCGCGCCGGCGCGAAAGTTCCA
>CAZNCK010000004.1:9662-15635 GCA_964571545.1 uncultured Treponemataceae bacterium
CCGGCTCCAGAATGGCCTAGGCTCCAAAGCGGCTAGCCTTGGACCCTTCGCGGTAGGCTTGGCCAACGCACTGATGCCCTGTGGCCCATTGCAGGCGGCACAGGCCTTCGCGCTTGCCTCCGGTTCAGCTTTGGCAGGCGCGGTGTCCATGTTCGCGTTCTCGGTGGGCACCGTGCCGCTGATGTTGGCCTTCGGAGCGGGAGGCTCACTGTTGTCACTGCGCTTCAGATCGATGGCCGCGCGCGCGGGCGGAATACTCGTGTTGTTCCTCGGCATAAGCGCGCTCGGGCGGGCCTGGGCTCTGGCAGGGCTCGGAATCCCTGCCTTCGGGGCATCAATCACGCTCGCGGGGTCAGACCTTACAGGGAAGGACGCTACGGCTGGACTGGCCCCAACAAAGGTAGCTCAGAACCAGGGAGGTCTGTCCCCATCAGGAGTAGCGCCCGCCTCATCAGGTCTGGGCCAGTCGAGTACGCCGCTGGCTCAGCCCACCTTGGCAAGACCATCTACCCCGGGGACTGCCGTTGCGGTGACAAAGAACGGTTATCAGGAAGTCGTGTTCGATCTGGCGCCGCGCTCGTACCGAAAACTCATCGTGGCGGCAGGGGTTCCGGTCAGGTGGACAATTCGGGCTGAGGCAAAGAACATCAACGGCTGTAACAACGCCATCGTAGTGCCTGCCTACGGGCTGACCAAGGACCTAGCCCCCGGCGACAACGTCATCGAGTTCCTGCCAAGTCAGACAGGAATAATCCAGTATTCATGCTGGATGGGGATGATACGCTCGTCCATCGAGGTGGTCGCGCCGGACGACCCCAGGCTGAAGCCATCGTCATGAAGCGCCGGCGTTAAAACGTGAAACGAATAGATGATTTTCCCCGGAAGGAGTACGTATGAAAACAGAAACTATGGAAATACGCGGCATGTCGTGCGCGGTTTGCGCGCGGGCCACAGAAAAGGCCGCGGGGTCTGTCCCCGGCGTGAACCTGGCATCGGTTAACTTTGCGACCGAGGCGCTGACAATCGAGTACGATGAGACGGCGACCGGGCTCGAAGCGGTTGCGGCGGCGGTGAAGGAAGCCGGCTACGAGGCCGTATTGCCCGTCACCGTGAAGAATGCGACAGTACCGATAGGCGGCATGAGCTGTTCGGCCTGCGCGACCGCGATAGAACGCGCAGTAGGCAGGGTGACCGGCGTGACAGCGGCCTCGGTAAACTTTGCGACCGAGAAACTGTCGGCAAGCTGGGACCCCAGGGTGACAAGGCTTTCCGAAATCAAGCTTGCGATACAAGCCGCCGGGTACGAGGCGCTCGCCGCTGAGGCCGGGCCCGCGGCCGTAGACGAACACGCAATGGCCAAGGAGCGCGAAGCGCGTTGGCAAAAAAGGCGTTTCGTCGTCGCCCTTTTGTCTTCACTGCCCCTTCTGTACATTTCGATGGGGCACATGATCGGACTGCCGCTACCCGCGACACTCCACCCGATGGACTATCCGCTCAACTTTGCGCTGGTGCAGGTACTCCTGGTGCTGCCGGCAATCTGGGCCGGGCGCAAATTCTATACCGTAGGCACGAAGGCGCTCCTGAGGCGGGCGCCGAATATGGACAGTCTGATAGCGATAGGCACGAGTTCGGCTATGATCTACAGCCTGTGGTCGACAATCCAGATAGCGCTTGGCGATTTCTCGGGGACGGGACACCTGTATTTCGAGACCGTCGCGGTAATCATCGCGCTGATCCTGCTGGGCAAGTACCTGGAAGCGCGCTCCAAGGGCAAGGCCTCCGAGGCGATCAAAAAACTGATGGGAATGGCGCCGAAAACCGCCGTCGTCGTATCGGGAGGGACAGACCTCGAGCTTCCTATTGAAGAGGTCTCCGTTGGCGACATCATCCGCGTGCGACCCGGAGAGCGGGTACCTGTGGACGGCGTCATCGTGGAAGGGCGCGCGAGCATCGACGAAGCCATGCTGACCGGCGAGAGCATGCCGTCAGACAAGGAGCCCGGAGACAGAGTCTCCGGCGCAACGGTCAACGGGCCGTCGATGTTCACCTTCAGGGCTACCGCCGTTGGCGCGGACACCGCGCTGGCGCGGATCGTCAGGCTCGTGGAGGAAGCGCAGGGCTCCAAGGCGCCGATTGCAGCGCTGGCGGACAAGGTTTCTGGCATCTTCGTGCCTGTCGTCGTCGCGATAGCGTTCCTCTCGGCTGGCGCCTGGCTGCTCGGGGGACAGACCTTCGAGTTTGCCGTGCGCGTGTTCGTCGCGGTATTGACGATAGCCTGCCCCTGCGCCCTCGGGTTGGCCACGCCGGTGGCTATCATGGTAGGCACGGGGCGCGGCGCTCAGCTGGGTATCCTTATAAAGGGCGGCGAGGCCCTGGAGAACGCGCACCGCGTCAAGGCTATTGTACTGGACAAGACAGGAACCATCACCGAAGGCAAACCGACCGTCGTAGAGGTGAAGGCGTACGGTACGGGTACCGGCACGGTTCGAGGTCTGTCCCCGGACGAGGTGCTGGCATTGGCGGCTTCCGCGGAGAAGGGATCCGAACATCCGCTCGGCGCGGCTATTGTCAGGGCAGCAGAGGCCGGCAACCTGAGCCTGGAGACGATAAACCGGCTATCCGCGGAGCCTGGCCGCGGCATCGAGGCCGGCATCGGCTCAAGGACGGTCATCGTGGGCAACGCCCGGATGATGGCCGAACGGGGCATCGACGCGAAGGCAGCCGACGGCGACATGGCTAGACTCTCTGCGGACGGTAAAACCGCGATGCTGGTGGCCGTTGACGGTGCCCTCGCGGGGCTCGTCGCGGTGGCCGACGTCGTCAAGCCGACCAGCGCGGCGGCAATAGCGGCGCTCAGGCGATTGGGTATCGAGACGGCGATGATAACCGGCGATTCGCGGGCTGTCGCGGAGGCTATCGGCCGTGAGGTCGGCGTAGACCGTGTAGTGGCGGAAGTGTTGCCGGAGGACAAGGCTGCGGCAGTAAGGAGCCTGCAAGCGGCCGGCAAGCTGGTCGCAATGGTGGGCGACGGCATCAATGACGCGCCTGCGCTCGCGGCGGCCGACGTGGGCATCGCAATTGGCTCCGGCACCGATGTGGCGGCGGAGTCGGCTGACATCGTGCTGGCCCGGAGCGACTTGGCCGACGTAGTGGCCGCGCTCGCCTTATCACGGGCTACCATGCGCAACATTAAGCAGAACCTGTTCTGGGCCTTCGGTTACAACATCTTGGGCATACCGATAGCGGCAGGTGTACTGTTCCTGTTCGGTGGGCCGCTCTTGAACCCGATATTCGCCGCAGCGGCGATGTCTCTGTCGTCGGTGTCGGTGGTGACCAACGCGCTGAGGCTCAAAGGCTTCGACCCGAATAAGATAATCAGGAAATTTGAGCACAGAGATACAGCAAAGATGAGAAAACAATAAAATGGAAAAAGAGTCAGAATATGTAAAATCCGAAGACTGTCATTCGTGCGTATGCAAGAAGACGGAACGGCCGGATGAGCTAAAAAAGTCTCTGTCGGCAAGGCTGGCACGAATCGAGGGTCAGGTTCGAGGCATCAAGCGTATGGTTGAGGAAGACATCTACTGCGACGACGTGATGGCGCAGATCGCGGCAGCGCGGGGGGCGCTGGCTAAGGTGTCTCTCGCCGTGTTGGAACACCACATGAAGCACTGCCTGATTGACAGGGTTCGCGCAGGTGACGACGCCATTGTCGACGAGTTGATTGACAGCATTTCAAAGAATTTCTAGACGCCGAAACGGGGGTCGCGCAGCGAAAGCGCTTCCGATCCTCGCTTGGCTTTTTCTAACGACCGGGATACGAGGGGCACCGACAATGCCACGAGATGCCGGCCTGGCCGCCGTGCTGGGTTTGACCCACGGAGCCTCGCGGCCTCGTCGGCCCTGATCAGTTCCATTCTCGTCCAAGGTATAAACGCCATGGTAAGCGAGGTTGCTCGCGCGATTCGCCCGCTGGCCTGTGGGCCCAAGGGACGCAACAGAACCATGAGCGCGTCGCGTAGCTCTACCGCGCTCATGCCCGCCGATAGCCACGCGGCCGAAACCAATACAAGTGCGAGCCTTGAACTGCGAAGCAACGACGGCGCCCATAGGATCAGGGCTGTCTGTGCCGATACCGTACCCCAGGGCAGGCCAGTAAGAGCAGGCAGGGCAGTCGCGATCAGAAGAATTCTCGAACGGACCAGCCAGCGTCCCCAGGACAGCCCCTCAACCACGCCAAGCATGATTACGGCAAGAGCCGGCACCGCTATCCACGGGAAAACAGAGAAAAAGATGGCTAACTGCAGCGCCATGTATACGGCGAAGCGAAGCGTACC
Organism: uncultured Treponemataceae bacterium; assembly: GCA_964571545.1. Classification (GTDB taxonomy): domain Bacteria; phylum Spirochaetota; class Spirochaetia; order Treponematales; family UBA12059; genus SZUA-370. The sequence continues at coordinate 14,000 of CAZNCK010000004.1, forward strand.
GCTGAGTCTGCCGTGCTTCCAGGGTTGGCCAACGAGGCGAAGGGAAGACTTCACCGGAAAAATTCCTGCCAGGTCATTCCAGCCAATTCGCTTACGCTGCCAGCCGAACGCCTGAGTCCAAGCAAAGGAAGTTCGTCCCACAGCTCCGCGGGGCTCCCTTCGCGCACGACACGACCGCCTTCCATAACGACCAGCCTGTCGGCATGGGCCAGGCATTTCTCCAGGTCATGGGTGACAACGAGGACGCCCACACCGGAGGCCCGTAGCCCCAGGAGTACGCCCAGAAGATCCGAAGCGCCAGCCCAGTCCAGGCCGTTGAACGGCTCGTCCAACACTATCAGTTCCGGTCCGGCGACAAGGGCGGAGGCCACGGCGAGCCGGCGCTTCTCGCCTCCGGAAAGTCCCGCGCACAGCCTATCTCCGAACCCGTTGAGACCAGCCGCACCGAGAGCCGCGTCGACGCGTACTCGGTATGATTCCGGCCGTTCGCCCGAAGCCCTGGGTCCGAATTCCGCATCTTCCCTCACCGTGACGCCCAAAATCTGGTGCTCAGGCTCCTGGAACACGAGAGCCACGCGTCTCCTCGTTTCAGGGAGTACGGCCCCGAGTAGCTTCCCATCAATAAGCACAGCGCCTGCGTCGGGGGTTTCGAGGCCGAGTGCGTGTCGAATAAGCAAGGACTTGCCCGAACCGTTCCGCCCCGAGAGCACCATAAACAACGGCGTTTCTACGATTAGGCTCGCACCGTCCAATCCGCGAGTGCCATCGGGGAAAATTTTAGAGAGATTTCGGAACTCGAGTTTCATGAGCCTGCTCCGGAGTCAGACCACAAGTTCAAGCCTTGCTCTTTCCATGCCAGCTTTTTTTTGCCTCGGCAGGCAGGTAATTCTGAAGGAGGGGGCGCAGCGCCTTGACGAGCGCCGCAGCTACGACTGCCTTGACCAGGTCTCCAACCAGATACGGCAACATAATCGTGAAAGCGGCAAGCATCGACACGTCACGGTCTGGCCGCGCGTCCAGGACGGCACGGAACCATGGCAGGCCTATAGCATACAGCGCCGCGACGCCCGCGATCGTTCCGGCGACGGCGCGCCCGAATCGCCAAGACCGCCGGTCGGCAATCAAGCCCGTCACAAATGCGGCGGCCGCGTACCCGACAAGGAATCCTCCTGTCGGCCCGGCGAACTGCCCCGCTCCGCCGGCGCCGTTTGCAAACACTGGCAGGCCCACCGCACCTAGACCCAAATACAGCCCGGCTGCCGCCAATCCCCAGACCGGCCCGAGCAGAAGACCACCCAGCAACGCGAAGAATACCGCCAGCGTCACGGGCAGCAAGGGCGGCGGCAGCGGTAGCGAAAAGACGGCGCCCACCGATATCATCGCGGCGATAAGAGAAACCAGCACAATCCTGAAGCCATCGCGTTTCATCGAGCATCTCCTTCTATATATATACGGCGGCATTCCCCGATGGAGACAGGGGAACTGCCGTTGGTCGGCACGAGGTCTCCGCGACCGTTGAATCCCGCGGGAATGAGACTACGGCTGGAACCGTTCCACATTTCCAGGGTCAGCGTCCTGCCCGCTTTCGGAACGAGGCCCTGCCACCGTGCCGGGTCCAGTTTTGGATCGGCAGCCC
>CAZNCK010000004.1:15751-34271 GCA_964571545.1 uncultured Treponemataceae bacterium
GACAATGTAAAAATCGCTGGCACCGATATCGCCATGTGCTTCCACGAGAATGCCCCCGACCTTGCGTGACCGCGCCTCAAGGTAGGCGCCGGGATTGCCGACGCGCGAGGCGAGAGAATTAGGCCAATCAAATTCAAGAGAAGACGCGCCGGCTTCGGCCAGGACTCGTAACGTTATCAATGCGGTCTCGAGCGACAAGGCTCCGCCATGTGAGAGCGGCAAACGCGATCTGATAACCACAGAAAGGTAAAGCCCGCCCGATGGACTATCCCAGACGCTTCCGTTGCGCCCACGGCCAGCTGTTTGACGGAGCGCCATGACGGAAGCGCCAGAAGGAGCCCCGCCGAAAGCGAGGCGACGCGCTTCGTCCATCGTCGAACCGACACTATCCATCAGTAGCACTGGCCCAGGAGAATCCAGCTCCCATCCGGCCAGCCCGTCATCCCAGGCCAGTTCGTAACCCTTGCGCGAGGCTTCGATGCCATACCCCCACGCCTTAAGCGACTCCATACGCTTCCAAAGCGCCACGCGACTCACACCCAGTTCCGCCGCGAGCGCTTCACCAGAAACTGGACAAGGAGAGGCTCTAAGGCGTTCAACGATATGGCGGTCGCGCTCGTCGGGGGACAGACCCCGAAAATTTTTCGACAAGTTCGACATCACGTTAACTTCATACTATTTTTTCTATTAACGTATTTATCATGATGCAAACGTAGTTTTCGGGGACAGACCCCCCAAAGATATTGTTCTCTCGTTGGCATTTCGTAAACCCCATTCAGTCATTCATGGTTAACATCAAGAGCACGTTGCCACATCAATAGTGAGCGAGTCAAGCGCGTAGATAGCGGCGTAGGTAGTTTACCCGCTGGATTCAACATGTTATCATGGACAGAAACGAAATCGATCACAGGCGACAATGTGTAGCCTGAAAACTTTGCACGTCGTGCTCACCCCGGAGTCCCCCATGTTCATACTCTTTGCACATGCTTCTTCATTGTCAGAACCCGGAATCAGAAACCGTTTCGTCCAGCGCATGGCCCAAGTTCAGTCCCCCGTCATGGTTGCGCTGGAAGGGGCAACTCATCATAACTCTGCCTGGCCGCTGGCTCCGGAAGCTGCCGCCATTCTTGATATCGAAGCTTTCCTGTCCAGAAACCAAGACGGTTCCATCGCATTCCCTATTTCGCAATCGCGTTGTATTGAAATGGCGAAAAAACTTCCGGCGCTCTCCATCCTGCGTTGCGCCTTCATCGACGCGGCAGCACTGGCCGCCTGCCTCGGCGCGGAACTTGAGGTCTGGGTCGAGTCAGGCGGCATATTCCCCTGCGACCCAGTGGTCGTCATGGAAGCCCGGGAAATTTCGGGCCTCTCGTTCGAAGAGGCCGCGGAATTGTCCCGCTCGGCCCGCTCCGGGCTCGACCCCGCATTTGCGGTTCCCATCGCGCGTTACCGGGTGCCTGCGACGATAATACCGATCGGACGGAGGCCGGATGGCACGATACGCCACGGGACCAGAATCGCCGCTGAAACCGATGCGTCCGGAGGACCGGTCAAGGCAATCACGGCCTCTAGCGCAGTCTCGATGGTATCGGTAAGCGGCGCATGCCTGCCCGGTAGCGTCGGCACTGCCGCCAGGGTGTTCGCCGCGGTGGGGCGAGCGAGCATCAGCATCCGGCTCATTTCGCAGTCATCCAGCGAGTACTCGATTTGTTTCTGCGTTGACGCGCAGGACGAGGCGGCGACCATGGCGGTCATCGAAGAAGACTTCGCCGTCGAGATTGCCGAAAAATCCCTCGACCCGGTAACGGTCATCGAAGACCTTGCCATCCTGACGACCATCGGAGACGGCATGCGACGCACCAAGGGCATAGCCGGCAGGTGCTTCACTCAACTGGCAAGGGCCGACGTCAACATCATAGCCATAGCGCAGGGCTCATCGGAGCGCTCCATTTCCGCCGTCGTCAAAAAAAGCCAAGTCGACCGCGGCGTCAGACTCATGTATCAGGCCTTCTTCGATTCGACTATGCCCATCGACGTGGTGCTAGTCGGCTGCGGTAATGTCGGTTCAGCGCTACTCGCCCAATTGGCGACTCAAACGGAACGGCTGGCAGGCCACGGGGTAGGGCTACGGCTCGTAGCCGTGGCCAACAGCAGGCGGATGGCGATAAACCGCGATGGGCTCGACCCCGCTGACTGGAAAATCGGATTGCAGCGTTTTGGCATCCCCCTGTCAACAAACGCGCTCACAGCCTTGGGGCCAGAACTGTCCAATCCCGTACTCGTTGACTGTACCGCAAGCGACACTGTCCCGGGCCTCTACCCCTCCTTCATGCTGGCGGGCTTCCACGTGGTTACTCCCAACAAACGAGGTAATTCCGGTCCTATGGAACGCTACCTGGCGCTCAAGCGCATCGCCCTCAACCATCGCAGGCGCTACCTCTATGAAACGACGGTCGGCGCGGGTCTCCCTGTCATAGAAAACCTGCAGAACCTCCTGCATGCGGGGGACAGACTCGAGAGTTTCTCCGGCATCCTGTCCGGCTCGCTGTCATTCCTGTTCGGCAGGCTCGACGAGGGCGTTTCCTTTTCGGAAGCGGTTCACGAAGCCATGGCCAAGGGTTTCACCGAGCCGGATCCGCGGGACGATCTGTCCGGCAAAGATGTCGCCCGCAAGGTACTCATCTTGGCACGGGAATCAGGGCTTTCCCTGGAACTCGACGACATTGCGCTTGACGGCCTCGTGCCCTCCGAATACCTTGCATTAAGCAAGGATGAGTTCATCGCTCGGATGTCCGAACTCGATACATCATTCGAAGACAGCCAGAAAAAAGCCGCGGCTGAAGGCAAGGTCCTTCGCTTCGTCGGTTCCATCGAGGCAGGGAAAGGTCGCGTCGGATTGCAGGCCATCGGCCCCGCCCACCCGCTCTTCGCGGTCAAGGGTGGCGAAAATGCGCTAGCTTTCAGTACTAGATATTACAGCCCGGTGCCGCTTCTGCTTCGCGGCTATGGCGCCGGCGCCAACGTCACCGCGGCGGGCATCTTTGCCGATATTCTTCGTACGCTCAACTGGAACAGGGAGGAATGATGGTACGAGTCTTCGCGCCGGCGACCGCGGCCAACCTGAATGTGGGCTTCGACAATCTCGGCGTAGCGCTGAAGCCGCTTTCTGGCGCGCTCGGAGACGAGATTCGTATAGAGGCGGCCGGCAAGGACAGCTTTTCTGTCACAGGCCCGTATGCGCATGAGATCCAAGGAGCCAACATCGTCGAGCGGGCCCTGGCCTGCGTTCGGGAAATCGCCGGTAGCCTGGAACCGGTATCGCTCGAGCTGTACAAGGGCATGCCGGTCGGCTCGGGGCTCGGCTCGTCGGCGGCTAGCGTCGTTGCCTCGGTCATAGCCTGCGACGAGCACTACGGAAACCGGCTCGGTGAACGCGCTCGCATAAAACTGATGGGCGAACTAGAAGCAAAGTTGTCAGGAGGCATACACTGGGACAATATCCTGCCTTGCGCCCTCGGCGGGCTCAGGCTCGGCGCTTCTCGGTTGCCGGTCCCAGTCAGCTGGATCTGGCTTGTGGCCTACCCGGGCATCAGACTCGAAACCAGAGCAATGCGCGCGGTGCTCCCCGAATCGATACCGCTCCACAATGCCGTGGAACAGGCCGCCAGACTCGGCCTCTTCGTCGACGCGCTCTACCGCGGTGAAGGGCAGGAGGCCGCCAGACTCATGGTCGATCCGGTCGTCGAACCCTGCCGCGCTTCTTTTATTCCAGGCTTCGAAACGATCAAGGCAGCCCTGTTTGCCGCCGGTGCGATCGCAAGCGGCATATCGGGGTCAGGCCCGACAATCTTCGCCATATTCGATGACAGGAAGTCCGCCGACAAGGGGCTCGAACGGGCACGTCAGTGGATCAGCGCCGTTTCAGGCAAACCTGACACGGATTCCTTATCAAAATTGTGCGGTGCGGACAAGGGAGCCTTCGCGTGCCTGTGTTCGGTCGACCAATCAGGCGCATGCGTGCTGCCGCCATCGGTCAGTTCTGAGAGCCGGCGCGATACCCAGCCCCAAGGCAAGGAGTAAGCGCATGGATTTCTTCAATATGAAACACCCGACGGAACGCGCGAGCTTCGCCGAGGCTGCGCGATGCGGACTCGCTTCAGACCAGGGACTGTTCTTCCCTTCAGTCATTCCCGTGGTCGATGCGGATGCCATCCTGGCCCTGCCGCGCTTCGAGCGCTACCGGGAGCTGCTCAGGCCTTTCCTCGCGCCTGATTTTTCTGACCATGACATCGACGAGATGACTTCGGCAGCCTTCACGTTCGAGGCGCCGGTCGTACCGATAGGCGAGCTGTACGCGCTTGAGCTGTTCCACGGCCCCACGCTGGCCTTCAAGGATTTCGGCGCACGCTTCATGGCCCAGTGCCTCGCGCGGATCAAGGGCCCCGAGCCTATGACCATCCTGACCGCCACCTCAGGCGATACGGGAGCGGCCGTCGCGAGCGCCTTCAAAGACGCGCCTGGCATCCGTGTGGTCGTGTTATACCCCAAGGGACGCATCAGCCGCGCCCAGGAACAGCTTTTCTGCACGCTCGGCGGCAATGTCGGAACCCTCGCCCTCAACGGCAGCTTCGACGACTGCCAGGCGCTCGTCAAATCTGCCTTCGACGACGAAAAGCTTGTCCGAGCTATCGGCCTCAATTCAGCCAACTCCATCAATGTGTGCAGGCTCGTCGCGCAGGTGCTGTATTTCTGGGATCTGTGCGCCGCCATACCAGCGTCGCGCCGCGGAGTCGGGCTGGTCGTATCCGTGCCTTCGGGCAACTTCGGAGACTTGACCGCCGGACTCATAGCCAAGGCAATGGGTGCGCCTATCAGCCGCTTCATCGCGGCGACCAACGCCAACGACACCGTGCCGCGCTACATGGCGAGCGGCCGCTGGGAGCCCAGGCCTACCATCCCGACGACATCCAACGCGATGGACGTAAGCCGCCCCAGCAACTGGCCGCGCGCGGAGAAAATCCTTGTGGACAAGGGCTGGCACCTCGACGCGCGCGCCGTCTCCGAAGTCGACACGGTCGCGGCCATCAAAGCGCTCGATTCAAAGGGCTACACCGGCGAACCGCACTGCTCCGTGGCATACGAAGCCCTACGTCGCTCGCTCGCTCCGGGCGAGACCGGCGCCTTTCTCTGTACGGCTCATCCAGCCAAGTTCGCAGAAGCGGTGGAAGCGGCTCTCGGCCGGAAACTTCCAGTGCCGACAGCGATAGCCGAGTCGCTCTCGAAGCGGAACCTGTCGCTCGACCTGGAACCGGATGCGGCGGCCCTCAGGGCCTACTTGTTGGGCTAGGGCTCGACGAGGGACAGACCTCCACGGGCTCCCGACTCTCTGGTACCGGCGAATCAGTCGCAGGGCACCAGGATGGCGAGTCCGCCCTCCGAGGTTTCCTTGTAGATCCTGGGCAAGTCATTGCCGGTGCGGTTCATCGTTTCCACAATCGTATCAAAGCCAATTCGGTGCCTGCCGTCCGACAGCAACGCGTAGGTATTGGCGTCCAGAGCACGAGAAGCGGCGAAGGCGTTACGCTCGATGCAGGGTATCTGCACGAGGCCGCCGACAGGGTCGCAGGTCAGACCTAGGTGGTGCTCCAGTCCCATCTCGGCCGCGTACTCTATCTGGTTAGGCGTTCCGCCGAACAGCTGGGCGGCGGCGGCGGCGGCCATCGCGCAAGCCGTTCCTATCTCACCCTGGCAGCCTACCTGTGCTCCTGATATCGACGCGTTCGTCTTGACGAGGTTTCCGATGAGGCCCGCGGTCGCGAGCGCGCGCAGTATTTTGGGCTCGGAGAATCCGCGTTGCGTCGTCATGCCGTAGAGCACACCGGGAAGCACGCCGCAGGAACCGCAGGTAGGAGCGGTAACGACGCGCCCGCCCGCGGCGTTTTCTTCGGCGACCGCCAGCGCGGAGGCATAGAGCAGCGAACGGCGCTTGAGCGAACCGCGGAAGCTCTGCGCGCGGACAAAGTACGATGAAGCCTTGCGCGGCAACCTGAGTCCGCCCGGCAGGACGCCTTCAGTCTCGATACCGCGTTCTACCGCCGCCTTCATGACGGCCCAGACTTCACCCAGATAATCCCATAGGCCAGCGCCTTCGCGTTCCTCTACATATTCCCAGAACGTCTGGCCGGTCATGTGGAGGCCTGCGAGTATCTCGCTCATTGTCGAAACTTCGTAGATGGACGTAGAGGAATCGATCGGGTCGCCTTCAACGACGATCTTGCCGCCGCCGACACTGTACACCGTGCGCGCCGAGAGCACAGAACCGTCTGCCGACAACGCTTCGAGGCTCATCGCGTTCGAGTGAAACGGCTTGTCTATTTCCGGATGCCATGTAATAGAAAGCGGCCTGGGCGCGAACGCGGCCGTAATGGCGACATCGGTCAGGTGACCACGGCCGGTTGCCGCCAGACTGCCGTACAGCGTTGCGCAAAAGGTGGTTGCGGTGAGATTTTCAGACGCAAATAGCTCGCAAGCCGAACGCGGCCCCATGGTGTGGCTTGATGAAGGCCCAAAGCCTATCCTGTAAATATCTTTGATCGTTTCCATATATACGGCTCCGTCCCTGACAGGTGTACCGCAAACCATGGTTCGGATCAATACGACAGCTCGTGGATTCATAAAGACGGTTCCCAACGGTCCTCGAACTTGGTAGTATCTGACGACCCTATCAAACAAGGAGATTACCGTGGCCTTCATCATACAGAAATTCGGCGGAACTTCGGTTGCCGATCCAAATGCTCGCGAACGCATGTTCGCTAAGGTGGAGGCCGCGCGGGCTCACGGCGACCGCGTGGTCGTCGTCGTTTCGGCCATGGGCCGCATAGGCGCGCCGTATGCCACCGACACACTGCTCGGGATGCTCGACGAGGCTCGCTCTGGTTTGACGGACGCTCCCACCGACGCGCTGATCCGCGACCTGATGGCTTCGTGCGGCGAGACTATCTCTGCCTGCCTCGTTGCCTCGCTGCTTACATCGCGGGGTACCAAGGCCGTGCCGCTGACGGCCTACAGCGCCGGCATTCGTGCATCGGGTCCTTATGGCGACGCGGAAATAACCGGCGTCGACGTGGAACGCATCATGGCGGTCGTCGACTCGGGGTCTGTCCCCGTCGTTGCCGGCTTCCAGGCGGTAGCCCCGAACGGCGGCATCGTCACGATAGGCAGGGGCGGTTCCGATACCAGCGCCGTCGCGATAGGAGCCTGGGCCAAGGCTGATTTTGTGGACATTTACACCGATGTTCCAGGCGTCGCGGCCGCGGATCCGCGCGTCGTACCGGACGCGCCGTTCCTGCCCAGGCTCGACTACCGTTCGATGTACCGCCTAGCCTCCAACGGCGCCCGCGTGCTCCACGACCGGTCGGCCCTGATCGGCGAGCGTTTCGGCGTCAGAATCCGCGTCCGCTCCACCTTCGACGAAGGCGACGGCACCCTGGTTAGCGCTGACCCTATGCCCGCGGGCTCTCCCGCCGTGCTGGGCGTCGCCTCTAACAAGACGGCAAGCGGCGCTGTGGTTACGGTTGTCTGCAGGGAAGGCAAAGGTGCCGTGGTCGCGGGCCTGGCATCAGCCGCCGCCGTGAAGTCTGGAGCGATTCCGGTTCCGGGCAGCGATGCCGACGCGCTGGCGTACTCGTGCGCCGTGCAGAAGGCGCAGGACCTCGTCAAAACCTTGTTCACCGCGGTAAGAAGACTATAAGCCTAGAACCCCAGGCTCGAGAACAGGCCCGGCGCGGTCCAAGACCGCGCCGGGCGGCTCTGCTCAGATTATAGAGGCTCGTAACGCTGCGACCTTATCGGTCTTCTCCCAAGGAAAGCCTTCGCGACCGAAGTGGCCATACGCGGCGGTTTTGAGGTATATCGGAGCCTTGAGCCCGAGCGAGCTGATGATGCCGCCGGGCGACAGGTCGAAATTCTTTCTGATCGCAGCGACAATGGCCTCGTCATCCACCTTGCCGGTGCCAAAGGTCTCAAGCATCACCGACACCGGGAACGGCACGCCTATGGCATAGGCTAGCTGCACCTCGCAGCGCTCGGCAAATCCAGCAGCCACGACGTTCTTGGCCACATAGCGCGCCATGTACGCGGCGGAGCGGTCCACCTTGGACGGATCCTTACCCGAAAACGCGCCGCCGCCGTGCCGGCCCATGCCGCCGTAGGTATCCACGATAATCTTGCGTCCGGTGAGGCCCGAGTCGCCCATGGGGCCGCCGACGACGAAGCGTCCCGTCGGGTTTATGTAGTACTTGGTGTTTGCGTCGAGGAGTCCGGTCGATTCGAATATAGGCTTGATTATCATCTCTATGACCGTTTCCCTGATCCGCTCGTAGGAGATGTCAGGGTCGTGCTGATGCGACACCACGATGGCGTCCGCGCGCACCGGCTTGTGGCCGTCGTACTCCAGCGTAACCTGGCTCTTGGCATCGGGCCTGAGCCAATGGATGGCCTTGGACTTCCGCAACTCGGTAGCGCGGAGCAGCAGGCGGTGCGCGTACATGATAGGAGCGGGCATCAGTTCCGGCGTCTCGTTGCAGGCAAAGCCGAACATCATGCCTTGGTCGCCCGCGCCCTGCTGCCCTTCGTATTCCTTAAGCCCATGACCCGCGACGCCCTGATTGATGTCCTGCGACTGCGAATGAATGGTATTGAGGATGGCCATCGACTCGTAGTCCATGCCGTAATCGGGGTCTGTATAGCCGATCTCCTTGACCACGTCCCGGACCAGAGTCTGGATATCCACGTAGGTATCGGTGGTAATCTCGCCGCCGACGAGTACCATGCCGGTCGTCGCGAAGCACTCGCAGGCCACATGGCTCTCCGGGTCGTCCCTCAGGCACGAATCCAGCACCGCGTCTGAAATTTGGTCGCAGAGTTTGTCCGGATGGCCTTCGCCCACGGACTCCGAGGTGAACAGTTTGCGCTTGTCTGACATAGGGGTTCCTCCCTTTTAGCTGAGTTTGACGCATCCGGAGTAACCGGATACGAACCGCCCGCAATACGGATTAAATCGGCGGAACGAGCGGGGTCATACGGCCGCGGCACGTAGGTAAAGTATCCAGAAAAGCCCCGCATTCGGCAAGTGCCCCATTTTACAAACTCGGGGAACAGCCCTATACTCAGCAATAAACTAGGGCAACGGAGCATCGTCATGCAGCAGAGTGACAAGTACATACTAGCGCTTGATCAGGGTACCACCTCATCCAGGGCCATCGTCTTTAATGAAACGGGCATGGTCATAGGTAGTAAGCAGATAGCCTTTAACCAAATTTACCCAAAACCGGGCTGGGTGGAGCACGATCCCTTCGAGATATGGCAAACGCAGTACGACGCGGCGGTCGGCGCCATCGACGACGCCCAGATCATGCCCGCACAGATTGCTGCAATCGGCATCACCAATCAGCGGGAGACGACGTTGGTCTGGGACAGGAAGACCGGCAAGCCCGTCCACAATGCCATAGTCTGGCAATGCCGCCGGTCTTCGTCGATCTGCCAGGAACTCAAGGCTCTGGGTCTCGAAAAGGAAATCCGGGCCAGGACCGGACTCGTGCTCGACCCGTACTTTTCCGGAACAAAGCTGGTTTGGATGTTCAAGGAGATTCCCGGCCTGCGCGAGCGAGCAGAGCGCGGCGAGCTGATGTTCGGCACCGTCGACTCATGGCTCATCTGGAATCTCACCGGCAGGCACGTCACAGACGCGACCAACGCCAGCCGCACCTTGCTCTTCAACATACGCGAAGGCCGCTGGGACAAGGAAATCCTCAGGATGCTCAAGATTCCCGAGGCCATCCTGCCCGAGGTGCTGGCCAGCTCCGATGATTTTGGCTACACGCGCAAGGACCTGTTCGGCTGCGAGATACCGGTCACCGGTTGCGCTGGCGACCAGCAGGCGGCGCTGTTCGGCCATGCCTGCTTCAAGGTCGGCGCCAGCAAGAACACCTACGGCACCGGCTGCTTCGCGCTGATGAACACCGGCACCGAGCCAGTGGTGTCAAAGCACAACCTGCTGACGACCATAGCCTGGGACCTAGGCAAGGGCTACACCTACGCGCTGGAAGGCTCGGTATTCATAGCGGGCGCAGTCATCCAGTGGCTGCGCGACGAGATGCGAGTGCTGTCGGATTCAGCGGAAAGCGAGCGCCTGGCCCGGTCGGTCAAGGATACAGGAGGCGTTGTCATGGTGCCGGCCTTCGTCGGCATGGGCGCCCCGTACTGGGACCCCGACGCCCGCGGCGCAACGCTCGGCATAACGCGCGGCACGACGAAGGCGCATTTCGTGCGCGCGGCTATCGAATCGATAGCGTACCAGTCGCGCGACCTGCTCGTCGCGATGGAACGCGATTCAGGCGCGGCCATCCCCTTCATCAAGGCAGACGGCGGCGCCAGCGCCAACAGCTTTCTCATGCAGTTCCAAGCCGACATCCTGGACAAGCCGGTCATCCTGCCCGAAGTCAACGAAGTAACCGCCCTCGGCGCGGCCTACCTGGCCGGCCTCAAGATCGGCTACTGGTCCGGACTGGACGAGGTGGAGCGCAACTGGCGCCGCAGGCGCGACTTCATGCCGGAGATGGCCAGCGAGACCCGCGATCGCTTGCTGGAACGCTGGGCACGGGCCGTCGAGGTAACCAGGCAGTTCAAATAGCCCGAAGCGGCAGTGCTGACACCTGCCGCGCCACTACAACGCTACGCATCAGCGCTCCGCCGCTTTGGCCCCCGCAACGGCATCCAGCGACACCAGCGCGCCGCGGTATTCGGCCAGTGTCCCGTAGGCTTCCGCAAGCCCGCCGAGCGCCTCAATCATTTTAGAAAGGTAGTCCGCCTCGGAACCGGCGCCAGCCTGTATCGTCGCGCGCATCTGCGCGAGATCCGAGGCCCAACCATCCTGCTTCAGCGCCGCGTATTCAAGCCGCGCCTTGGCCAGATCTATTCCAAGATAGGTCTCTCGAATATAGGCCCGGATCGATTGCTCGGCATCAGCTTGGCGCGCCTTGGTTTCGGCAAGTTCCGCCTTGGCCTTTGCTGCCTCGGCAACCTTGACGCCGTTGCCGAAAATACTGCCTGAGGCTCCAAGCGTCACCGTCAACTGGTAGTCGTCCTTGTCCTCCCAGCCAGCTTCGGCGAACGGAAAAGCAGAGCCGCCGTATGACAGTTCGAGGTGCAGACCAATATCCGGCAATCCTATCGATTCCTTTCTGGCAAGCTTTTCAAGGCCCTGCTTCGAGGCAATCAGAGTCGAGAGCAGGGCAAGGTCGTAGTTGCCATTCCGGGCAAGTGACCAGGCCTCATCCTGAGACCAGCGAGGAGCTTCGGCAACAGGCGCCTCGATTGCAAGATCTTCACTGGAAAGAGCGTCAAGCCCTGACATCGATGCCAAACCGGAGAGCAAACGGTCCCGCTGCGCCGTGAGCTTAGTACGCGCAATATCGATTTCCTTGAGCTTCATCCTGGCGCCAGCAAGCTCGACTTGGGTCATGAAACCCGCCGCGGCGCTCTCCTCGGCCAGCGCCACGAGCCTAGCGCCAATACGCGTCTGGAATTCCAGCACCTCGCCGGCCTTACCGACGGAAGACAGCGCATCCCAACTTGCGCGCAGCCTGACGGCCAGATCATGCGCGGCCTTGTCCGCCTGCAACGCCGCGGCGTCCATGCCTATCTCTGCCAGATCGATCCCCAGGCTTATCTTGCCCCAGGAATAGAGGGGCAGGTCGCCCACCAGCTTGAAGTCGTACAAGGCGTGCCCTGATCCTTCGTATAGCACGATGTCGGTAGCCGGCCCCATAAGGCCAAAGGCCCCGGCAGGTATCGCAATAGGATCTGCCGGATTGCGTATGTATGTTCCTGATGTCTGGGTGCCCAGTGTTGGAAGCCGGCGCGCCCTGGCGCTGGCCATCGTTGCCTTGGCAGCGGCCTCCGCCGCCGTGTTGGCCCTGAGCCCCTGATTGCCGACGGCCGCGAGCCCGAGCAGGTCATCAAGGGTATAGGGCGGCGAAGGCAAGATTCGAGGCGGGGCCAGCGGCTTGGTCACCCCGGCAATATCCGAAAAGCTTACCGCGGACCTAAATTCAGCAACCGCGGTTTCAAAATCCGCCAGAAACGGATCGAGGGGAGTAGCACGATTACCATCCCCCATTCCGGACTGGGCAAAAATCGTGCCGGTGGAACTGCAAAGCACAAGGAAAATCAGCGCGCCTATTGACCGCAAGCGTTTCGGATCATTCATTGATTACAGGCTCCGTTGCGGTGTCTGCCGCTGATTTGAGGTACGTCGTACCCTTTTCAAGCATTTCATAGAGGACGGGTATGAGCACCAGGGTAATTATTGTAGACGACAAGAGGCCTCCGAAAATGGCCTGGCCCAACGGCGCGTAGACTTCAGAACCATTGCCGTGGGCCAGCGCCATGGGTAAGACGCCGAAGAGCGTCGTCATCGACGTCATCAGTATCGGGCGAAGTCGGTTGGACGAGCCTTCGACTATAGCGGTCCTGAGGTCCATGCCATAATTCTTGCGAAGCTGGTTTACATAGTCCACGAGGACAATTGCGTTGTTGACCACGGTACCGCCCAGCGTTATAAGCGCGAGCATCGCTATGATCGACAGCGACGAACCGAAGGCGTACAACCCCAGTACGACGCCGATCAGGCAAAAGGGTATCGATGCCATGATGATCAACGGCTGCATAAAGCGCTCGAACTGGATGACCATTACCGCATAGACGAGAAATACGCTGATGGCAAGCATGAAAAGCAAGCTGTTAAGCGATTCCCCTATCAATTCGCTCTGGCCGGTCGCACGGTATTTCACGCCGAAGGGTAGCGAAAGGGCCGCCATAGACGTTTCCATCCTCGATGAGACGCCGGACTGGTCGTCGGTCCTGAGGTAGCCTGAGACCACGACCGAGAAATTACGGTCCTTACGGTCTATCCTGGAAAGAGCGGGCCGCGATTCCACCGTGGAGAACGCGGCAAAGCTAACTATCCTACCATCCTGGGTCTTCAACGCAATCCTGTTCAAGATGTCGTCGTCTATCCCGCTTGACGCGACATCTGAGGAAATCCGGATCGGGTAGTCGTCAGCGCCGACCCGCAGGGTTCCAGCGTCCATGCCGCCGAAGAGTATTCGGCTCGTGATGCCGGCCTCATAGGGGGTAACGCCGAGCGTGCCCATGTAGGCCTGGCTCAGGTCGGCATACAGTTGCTCGGAGTCCATCCTCACCGACAAGTCGGTCTTGAACACGTCAGGGTCCATGGCAAGGATACTCCGCGCGGTCCTGGCTGTCTCGGTCACGGCATCCAGATCGGTGCCGTACACTTCCAGCTTGAACCCCTGTCCGCCGGTACCCATAGCGAGTAACGAGTCGAACCCTCCGTTGAGCACCGTCGAATCGCAATCAGGCAGGTTCCTGGCTAGGGCATCCTGCACGAGAGGCGTTATCTCCTGAATGGTCCGGTTCCGGTCCTCGCTGGGTACCAGTCGGATGCGCCCGAAGGCCCGGTTGGGCGATCCCGCCATCGCAATAGCGCTGCTGGAACCGACATAGTATACGGATGCCTCTATCTCGGGCACAAGCGAAGAGACGAGCGTGTCGAGTTCATCGATCTTGGCCAGGGTCTGTTCGAGTGAATACCCGGCGGGCGTCTCTATATGAACCTCGAATTCGCCCGTATCGGTGGGCGGCAAAAAGTTGATCTTGAGTATCGACAGCATGAGAAGGCTCGCAACCAGTAGCGCGACAGCCAAACCGATGGTGTAGATTTTGTTGCCCAGAGCGGCGGCAAGAAGTCGACGGTAAGTCCGTTCGAGTCCGTCAAGCGCCTTGTCTATTGCGGCTTCGAGAACTATGAACGCCTTTGGTCGTCTGCGTTCGTCGTCGCGTTTCAAGATCAATGAGGACATCCAGGGTACTATGATCACCGAAACAAGGGCAGAGGCCGCAAGCGCGAAGACAATGGCCAGCGACAGATCGTTCATGATGACGCCAATCATGCCTGTCAGGAACAAAAGCGGCGCAAAAACGCACACGCTCGTAGTAGTAGAGGCAAGCACGGCACCGCCGACCTCCCCGGCCCCTTCGAGCGCCGCGAGCCGCCGGTCACCGCTTTTCTTGAATTTCTGGAACGTGTTCTCGAGTACGACGATCGAGTTGTCGACTATCATGCCTATGGCTACCGTGATTCCCGACAGTGACAGCAAATTGAGCGAACGCCCGGTACCGTACAGACCCAGGAGCGCGAACAGTATCGAAAGCGGTATAGACAGGCTGATGATGATGGTCGCGCGCAGGTCGTGGAGCACGAGTATGATAACGAGTATCGTCAGCGCCAGTCCGGTCAGCGCCGAATTGAGAACGGTTTGGAGCGATCTGGTTGTGGTCTCGCTTTGGTTAGTGATCACCGCATAGTCCAGAAGACCGCCGCTCTCGGCCTTGGCCTCCTCGAGGGCGGCGAGAGCCTCGGTGACGATCGTGATGGTGTCGCCTTCATCGCGCTTCATTACGTCGACCATGATGTAGTCCTTGCCGCCAGAACGTATGCGTACATCCCGCGATTCGGGTTCCATGGTTATTTCGGCGACATCCTTGAGAAATATAAATGAACCGTCTCCGTAGCCTACTGTGAGGTTCCGTAATTCATCCAGATCGGAAAAGGCTCCAGCGGTCGTGAAGGCCAGTTCCCTGGATCGGTAGGTCGCGTTGCCGGCTGGTATGTTGAGGTTGCTGTACTGGAGAGCTTGGAAAATCGACAGCGCCGATATGTCGCGGGCCTCGAGTTCGGTCACATTGAGCGTCACGCGGGCTTCGCGCTTTGAACCGCCTACCAGGCTGATCTTCGAGACGCCGGGGATTCTCGCTATCGCGGGACTCACACGAGTCTCCAGGTAATCAGTCAACGCCTCCAGCTCCATGTCGGCCGAAACGCGAACGGAGAAGATAGGCAAGAACGCGCTTGCTTCGGCTACGAAGATAACAGGGTTGCCTTCGATGCCGCTCGGCAGTTTATCCGCTATACCGTTGATCAACTCGCGGATCTGCGGCAGCTTGTCTCCGACGTCTATATCGGCGCGAAATTGCATCGAAACGACGGAGTAGGAATTGGAGCTCGACGACGTAAGCTCGGCGATGCCCGGCAGAGTGGACATCTGATTCTCTATGAGCCGAGAGATGTCGCGCTCCACATCCTTGGCTCCGGCTCCAGGATAAACGGTGATGATAGTCGCCTCGGGTAGAGCCACAGGCGGTATCATTTCCGAATTGAGCGACATTCCCGCGATTACGCCGAACACCAGAAGCGATACGAGCAGTATCGCTATGATAGCGGGATGCCTGACCGAGAAATCGGAGATCTTCATAGATCCGCGTCCCTCAGCGCGACGACGGATACCGGAGAGCCTTCACGGGCGAAGTACTGCCCCTCGATGATAAACTCGCGATCCGCCCAGCCTGCGGGTATTATAAAGAACGAATCCGACGCATTTGCCAGCACGAACGCCTCGCTGACGGCCTTACCGTCCTCGACCTGCCAGACCTTGCCGCCGCTCAACGCCTCGAACGGAAGGCTGTAGACGCCCGGCCAGCGAGCCAGCTCGAATTCCAGCGACACGAACATGCCCGGCCGGAGCGTTTCAGTAGCGCCCGATATCGACACCGAGACTTCGAAGTTCTTCGTCTCCGCCGAGACAAAAGGACTGACGCTCCTGACGCGCCCGGTATATTCCCCGCCGCCGGCCCGCCGTATGATTATTCGCATCGAATCGCCCTTGGAGCTGAACAACTCGTAATACCGCTCCGGCACGCGCGCCTTCACGATGAGATCGCCAAGGTCTCCTATCGTGACAAGAGGGCGTTCTGGCGCCGCTATCGAACCGGCGCTCAAGTGTTTCACGAGCACCACACCGTCAACCGGGCTTTTCACGGTCGCGTAGTCGAGCTGTATCCTCGCCAGTTCATACTGCGACGAGTACGCGTCGTACTGTCCCTTGGCCTGCTCGTAACTCTGCTGGGTAGCGGCGTTGGCACGGTAGAGCTGTCCGAGGCGCTCGTACGACGACTTGGCTGAGAGGTAGGCTGCCTCGGCCTGCCGCAACTGAAGTTCAAAGCGCTGCGCATCGATGCGAGCGATGACCTGGCCTTTTTTGACGGGCTGACCTATTTCGACGGCCAGTTCCTGCAAGACTCCCGAGACGAACGGGAGCACCGTCACCATCGTCTCCGATTCGACATGCGCATTAAGCTTTAGCGTCTTGACGAGGTCGCCATATGCAGCCTTGGTCGTGCGTACCGGAATCGGCGGCGCCGCCGGTGGCACCATGACCTTGCTTTTCGCGACGAGAGTGAACGCAACGGCGGCAGCAATGATGGCGAGCGGAACGAGCCACCGCAACATTTTAATGACAACAGATTTCTTCGACTTCATATAACCTTCCATATCCTTGCCCCTTACTCGAACAACGGAGAGCCGCGCATCGCCTCGGCGCCAGACGGCGTCAGTATTCCGCCCACGAAGGCCTTGAGCGAATCCTTGAGCACGTCAACCCTAGAGAACGGCTCATCTTCTATTCCATCCAGCACCGTCAGTCCGCCTACGACATTGACGATGGCGAAGGTCAGCCGCCGTGCGTCGAATTCCAATCGCACGACTCCCTCATTGATAGCATCCTGGATAATCTTCTGTATGAAGGTCTGGAGCTTCGACTGCAAGGCCGCCCGAAAGCCTGCCACGTCAGGACCGGAAGACAGCGGTCGTCCCGAAATCATGCGCCCCCCCCTTTTCAGCTCCGCGTAGGCGCATTCCACAATGGCGTTGAGCTTGGGAAGAAACGGCAAGGCAGTGTCGTCTGCAATCTCCTGGAGCGCAGATAACATATGCGCGGTCCATGCGGAGGCGGCGCCGTCAATCAGCGCATATTTTCCTTCAAAATGGTTGTAGATGGTCTTGCGACTGACTCCGGCCAGATCCGCGGCTGCTTCAACCGTCAGCCCCTCGACCCCGGAGTCACGGATTATTACTGTCGCCGCTTCCAGAATCCTCTCCCTCGTCGTATCTATCATGCATCACCTTTGTACACAAATTACTCGTATACTGTGTAATATGTACCAGTGTTTAAAGAGTTTCAATGGAATTCGAATGTTTTACCGGGGACAGACCCTAGAAAATTATTCACTCAGGTCGGTGAGCTTGCCGTCGCCTCGATTCGCGGGTAAACTGCGGGGCCGGAGGATGCCATGGAAACGAAGATCGAGACCGTCCAGCTCTCGTGGACGCAGGACGCGAACATCGTCATCGGCCAGTCCCATTTCATCAAGACCGTAGAAGACCTCGCTGAAATCATGGCCAATTCTGTCCCCGGCGCACACTATGGCCTGGCCTTCAACGAGGCTTCGGGGCCCTGTCTTGTCAGGACCGCTGGCAACGACGACGCTCTGATAGCCGACGCTATCCGTTGCGCCCTTGCCACTGGAGCCGGGCACACATTCTACCTGGTCATAGGAAAGGGCGCATACCCCATCAACGTGCTCGACCGCGTTAAGGCCTGCCAGGAAGTCTGCGGCATCTTCTGCGCTACGGCCAATCCTCTCCAGGCCGTCGTGGTTCGCTCGGAGCAAGGCGCGGGTATCCTTGGAGTCATTGACGGCAGCTCGCCTCTCGGCGTTGAAGACGCCGCAGCCAAGGCCGACAGAGCGCTCATGCTCAGGCGTTTCGGTTACAAATTTTCGTAACAATCACTCGGAGGTTCTCATGCAGGTTTCTGGAACAAACATAGCTTTCATCGGCACTGGCGTCATGGGCGCCAGTATGGCCGGACACCTCCTCAAGGCCGGTGCCAGGGTAACTGTATTCAATAGAACAAAGTCTAAGACCGACGCGCTCGTAGCGGCCGGCACTACGTGGGCAGACTCGCCAGCCAAGGCCGCGTCTGGCGCTGATATCGTCTTCACCATGGTCGGCTACCCCTCCGACGTCGAGGCAGTCTACTTGGGTCCCGAAGGCATCATTACCGCGTCAAAACCCGGAACTCTGCTCGTCGACTTTACCACGAGCAATCCCGAGCTCGCCGCGCGCATCTCCGGGGCGGCGGCGGCGGCTGGCAGGATTGCCATAGACGCGCCCGTGTCCGGCGGCGACACCGGAGCTAGAAACGCTACGCTGTCTATAATGGTAGGCGGCGATGAAACGGCCTTCGCGGCGGCAAAACCATTCTTCGATGTGATGGGCAAGACGGCCATACTGCAAGGCGGCCCCGGGGCCGGCCAATACACCAAGATGGCCAACCAGATTTCGGTAGCCGCGTCGCTCATAGGCACGGTGGAATCGATGCTCTACGCCGAGAAAGCCGGCCTCGACCCCAGGCGCGTGCTCGACAGTATAGGCGGAGGGGCGGCCCAGAGCGCCCAGCTGGTCAACATGGCCCCGCGCATGCTCTCCGGCGACTTCGAACCGGGCTTCTACTCCAAGCACTTCCTCAAGGACCTGCGC
>CAZNCK010000004.1:34281-39102 GCA_964571545.1 uncultured Treponemataceae bacterium
CACGGCTATGGAACTAAAGCTCCCGCTCCTGACACTGGCCGAGAGCCTCTTTACTCGCATGCAAGAACACGGCTTCGGCGAAAAGGGTACTCAGGCACTGTACCGGCTGTACCGGGACGGCAACCACTAATGGCCGGTGATTCGACAGCTGACGAACGGCCGCAATACACAAGGGCCTTCACCGACCCTCCATCTGCCATAGTCCAGGGCGGCGAATTTATTTTGGGTTGCTTCAACGGCCCGCCCGGTATTATCAACATGTTGGATGTCCATAAACCGTACCATTATCCCGTGCCGCGGTGGTTCAAGGACTTCCGCTGCAAGGAATGGAAGGCGTTCCAGTTCGGCGACAAGCGCTGGTTCTTCTTTACCGCGCTGTACGAGGCCAAAAGCATGGGTCTCAAGCAGTTCACCGCGTGGGATCGCGAGCGCGGCAGGATGTTCGAGTTCAAGCGCATCATCCCGTTCGGCAAATTCGGCATCACCGAAAAGCTCGACGGAGAAAAAACTGGATACAAGGACCGCAGGTCAGCCATCAGCTACGACTTTGACTTGTCAGGCGGATCCATCGTGGTCAAAGCCAGTTCAGCTAGAAGCTCAGGAAGCAGGGCTTTTGCCGGCGAATTCACGTTTTCGTACAATGCGCGCCAGACGGCTCCATCATCAGTATGCCTGCCGCTCGGCCTCAACCGCGCGATGTATTCCACCAAGGTGCTGATGCCCATGCAGGGCTGGTTCGAGGCTGATGGAGAGCGCTTCGAGTTTGGTTCCCCGGACGCCATGGGCATCATGGACGACCACAAGGGTTACTACCCGTATGCCCTGAACTACGACTGGGTAACGGGCTTCGGCCAGGACACTAAGGGACGCCGCGTAGGCTTCAACCTCACCTCGAACCAGGTCCGCGACCAGGGGGCCTACAACGAGAATGTGCTGTGGATCAATAGCCGCGTCTTTCCGCTGCCACCCATCACGGTTACGAGGCCCAACGGGCATGAAAAACCCTGGCACATCCAGGACACGGAAGGTCTCGTAGACCTCGTGTTTAAGCCCGAGCGCAAAAACGACTTCAAGCTCAACATACTCATAGCCGAAACCGACTACCACGGCCCCTTCGGCTCGTTCGAGGGCACCTTGCGCTCCCCCGACGGCGGCGAGAAGGTGGACGCCCTTGGTCTGTCCGGCATGGGCGAGCAAAAGTACCTCAGAGCCTGAGCTTTTCCGCCAAGCGCTCGCGGTTCTTATCGCTCAACCCGGAATCGGTCCCTCCAAGCAACTTTCTGACCGCCTCGACCTCTTCTTCCGACAGCCTTACGCCTCCAAGCGTATGCCGCCTGAAGCTGGCGCACGCGAGGGGACAGACCCTCTTCGCTATGTCGAAAATGACAGTGGCATAATCGCGGATCTCCCGCTGGGCATGGGCATCCATCCTGAGCGCCAGAAAACGAAACAGGTTGTGCAAGTCTATCTGCCAGTACCATTCGGTGTACATGGACAGGGGCAGGTTAACACGGGCCAGCTCCCGGGCAAGACCAGAATCGACGAGGGCCATGTACGACGCGTAGGCCTCGCGTTGGCCCTTTTCCAGCGACTCGATAGCGCGGGCGGCCTCGTCTGCCGGCAACGACTCGGCCTCCCGACCCTGCTTGTTGTCAGCGCTCTGGCGCGCCAACGCTTCGGGTGCCGGTAGCCAGAACTCGTCCTTCATAACCGAGTAGCGGCCCGATATCTCGTTGACTCTCGCGGTGCGATGCCGTATCCACTGGCGCGCCACGAAGATCGGCATCTTGATGTGAAAAGTCAGCACCACCTGCTCGAACGGCGAGGTATGTTCGTTACGCAACAGATAGTCTATGAGGCCCGCATCCTCGCGGACGGTCTTGGTACCCTCGCCGTACGAGACCCGTGCGGCCTGCACTATCCTGGAATCGCCTCCCAGGTAATCCACTAGGCGGATGAATCCCTTTTCGTGAACCTTGAATTCCTCGTCGAGTATCGCCTCGGCCTCGGGTACTATGCAATGTGCCATAGCTGATCCTAGCGTCTATCGCCCCGATTCGGAAAGCCCCCGAACTCTCCGAAAAATGAGCCAAGCCCGTTCTTCGTCGTGTCTATACCATGAAAGTCAGAACCATAGGTGTGAAAAAAGCCGAACCGCGAGCAATGCTCCACGACAAACGCATTAATGGCGGCGCTTTCAGCGGTCCTGTAGTTATATAGCTCCACGCCGCCGACGCCAAGATCTCGAAAGCGCTCAAGTAGCGAGTCCAGACGGACGGCCTCTCCGCGCAGAATTTGCAGCGAATCGCCAAATTCATGCGCTATGTGTGGCACGATCAGCATTCCTCCGTCACGAGCCACCAGGCCTGACACTAAGCTCAGTTCGGGCTTCGGGAAACGCAGATCGGAGAACAGCCCTGTGTCAAAATAAGCCTTCTTGAATTCGCCGTAGCCCAAGGTCTTTGACACGACGCCAGCCTCGCGCAACGCTAGAAAAACATCAGTCTTGGCATAGCGAAAAGCCAAAGGATCAGGCTCCGGAGAGCCCTCGGGCAACCCCGCCATTCGATGAGCCGCGACGGTTCCAAAATCAAGCTCAGGGGCGCTGAAGAGGGCCGCGGCACGTTTGAACAAGGCGCCGAGACGCTGTACCCGAGCGGCGCGACTTGATGCGAGGAACGCGTCAGTACCGGCGTAGCGCCTGTCGGGAAAATACGCTAGAATTTCACTTTTATAGGAGGTGAGCGCATCGACACAATCAATCTCGACGGCCGGCCAGGTGTGCAGTCCCAGGGATTTCGCGGCCGCGGAGAACGCTGGGTAACCGCCCAGAGTATCGTGGTCCGTTATACAAGCCGCCTCGAGACCGGCCCCCGAAACGAGACTTGCAATCTCAGCGGGCCAGAGGCTGCCATCGGAGTAGCGTGAATGTATGTGTAGATCCGCTCGCATCGTGGTACCTTTGTTGGGCATACTAACCCACACTGAAACAATGTAACAGGAGCCTGGAATGTTTGAACTGGATGATACCATAAGCGACGAAATTCTTTTTGCGATGGAAAACCAGGAGATGGATTTCATGGTTTTAGCCGAGACAGGCGCGATCGTGCTCCTTAACGATGATGCCCTGGACAACGGTTTTGAATCGCTAGAAGATGGTGTGGACCTCCTGTCCCCTCCAGCCTGGACCAGCGGCGACGGCTATGCACTCATGGAGGCGTTTGCTGCGGGAGTCGCAGATCCCGAGGCCAGAAGCGGCCTATCCGCCGCACTATCCAGGGGACGAGGCGTCTTCAAAGCCTTCAAGAAGGCGCTCGAGCCATTCGCGGAACTCGAGCGTCGCTGGTTCGACTACAAGCATAACGCCATGGCCAGGCGGATTGCGGAATGGTACGACGAAGCTCGTATCGCGCACGGTCTCGAGAGACTCGGTCCCGAGCCCGATGAAGCGGACGATCTGCTGTCGAATGATTTTTCATTCAGGTTCAGCGGCAGGGAGGGCTGGCAGGAATGCCTGCCGCTGTTCAGGCAGGGTCTGGACGAAGCGCTTTCTACCTTCCCCGAGCCCC
This sequence comes from uncultured Treponemataceae bacterium, assembly GCA_964571545.1. GTDB lineage: Bacteria > Spirochaetota > Spirochaetia > Treponematales > UBA12059 > SZUA-370. Next base: position 37,851 of record CAZNCK010000004.1, read on the forward strand.
TCGTCGAGTATGAATATACGTCTTTAGAGCGGGAAATTTCCGAAGGCGGCAAAGAAGGGCTCGTGCTGGCAATAGCCGAGGCGGTCGGAGGCGCGATTGCCGGCATAGCGGCCGCGCGCAAGATCTTTGTCGCCGACAGCTCGTTCGGCAAGCTCGCCTACCTGTACGTCGCTCCAGAACACCGCAGGCTCGGACTCGGCCGACGACTCACCGAAGCGGCGCGCGAACGACTAGCCAAGGACGGCATTCCCCGCTTCATCGTCGACATGCCGTTCGTGCCGTCGGGATTCGGCTCGTCAATGTCAGCGTACGGATACGAGTCGTTCGGGCCCCGCTACATAAAAATGAGTGACTAGTTGGAGCAGTCTCGCCAGTCCGCGGTTATCTATGGTCGCCGGTCCAGCGGAAGACGTCCATATCTACCCGGCCACCGCTTACGCCGATCCCTTCGTCCGACAAGCGGGCGCACTGCTCTTCATAGCCTCCGCCGCGCTCTAGCGCGATTCCGCCGTCGGCGCGTACGATGCGCCACCAAGGCAGTCCGTCCGCGCCGGAACACGAGTGTAGCAGTCGCGCCACCATGCGGGCGCCGTTGGGTAAGCCTGCCAACGCGGCCACGCCGCCGTAGCTCGCCACCCTACCTTCAGGCACCTGGAGGAGCACGGCCTTGATTCGTTCAGTCGCAGTCTGCATTGGGTTCCTCCAGCGAATCTCATAATAAGCTATTATCAGCCACCAGGGTCTGTCCCTGAAGGTCTTCTTGTCAGTTTTTTTGATGGGGACAGACCTCAAGGCAATTCTCAAGGCACCCTGGTGCGCACTCCGTACTTGACATTATTGCGTATTTTGTCGAATCATGCTTCGATGATTCATATGAATGACAGGTCGCACCTACTGTTCGGTGCGCCAGGAGGATACATTACATGAAAATCTGCATACTATTCCCCGGACAAGGCGCCCAGAGCATAGGCATGGGCAAGGATCTGTACGATTCCGACGAGGACGTGCGAAGACTGTTCGAAGAGGCTGCCGAGGCCGCAAAGATAGACCTCGCGACCCTTATCTTCTCGGGTACCGAGGAAGAACTCAAGCAGACGCAAAACGCCCAGCTCGCGCTCGCGCTCATAGACTCTGCGGCGGCGCTGGTCTTACGTAAACAAGGCATAGTCGCGGATGGCGCGGCCGGCTTCAGCCTCGGTGAATGGGCCGCGCTCGTAGCGGCCGGCGGCGTGCCATTCAGCGAGATGATACG
>CAZNCK010000004.1:39238-39968 GCA_964571545.1 uncultured Treponemataceae bacterium
ATGAGCGCCGTGCTTGGCCTTGACCCCGCCGCTATCGAGGCTGCCCTCAAATCGGCCGACATCAAGGATGCTTGGATAGCCAACTACAACGCCGCCAGCCAGTCCGTCCTCTCGGGTACCGAGGCCGGCATCATCGCCGCCGAGGAAGCCGTAAAGGCGGCCGGCGCCAAGCGCGCCATCAGGCTCAAGGTCTCCGGCGCCTTCCACTCGCCCATCATGCGTTACGCCTACGATGGCTTCAAGGAGCTGCTCACCGACGTGCAGTTCAAGGCCCCCGCTATCGCGTTTTATTCCAACGTCACAGGCGGCCGCGTCACAAGCGGGGAAGAACTCCGGCAGCTCGCCGCGGAACAGATCATCAGCCCGGTGCGCTGGATCGACGAGGAGAAGGCCATCATCGCCGACGGCTACGGCCGCATCCTCGAGGCCGGCCCGGGGACTGTGCTGGCGGGACTCTGGAAGTCTGCCGGCTCCGAGCTCGTCGTCATGCCCGCGGGCACTGTCCCGCATATCTCGGCCATAACGCCATAAAGGAACAGCTCCATGAATAAACCACTACTTGATGGAAAGACCTGCATTGTCACCGGCGGCTCCAAGGGCATAGGTCTGGCTATCGTCAAGACCTTTCTCGTCGAGGGCGCGTCTGTTGAATATTACTCCAGGTCGAAGGCCGAGGAGCACGACGAGCTGGCTTCTGTTGCCTCCGTAGCGGGCCGTGAACTCCGCTGGA
>CAZNCK010000004.1:39978-40630 GCA_964571545.1 uncultured Treponemataceae bacterium
CCGCCTGCGACGTTTCCGACGGCACCGCCCTCGAGGCGGCCATCGAGGCCTCGGTCACCCGCGGCCCCATCGATGTGGTCGTCAACAACGCCGGCGCCACCAAGGATGGCCTCGTGTTCAGAATGTCCCTAGAAGACTGGCGTTCCGTCATAGACACCAACCTGACCAGCGCGTTCATTGTCTCCAGAACCGCGGCCAGAGCCATGATAAAGCGCCGCTGCGGCAGTATCGTCAACGTGGCCAGCGTCGTAGGCATCACCGGCAACGGTGGCCAGACAAATTACGCGGCCAGCAAGGCAGGCCTAATCGGCTTCACCAAGAGTCTAGCCAAGGAAGTCTCCAGCCGGGGCGTCAGGGTCAACGCCATAGCGCCGGGCTTCATCGACACGGCGATGACCGAGGCCATACCCGCCGAGGCCAAGGCCAAGCTACAGGGACTCATACCCCTCGGCCGCACTGGCAAAGCCGAAGAAGTCGCCTCCGTCGTACTGTTCCTGGCTTCCAACCTGGCTTCCTACGTCACCGGAGAGGTCATCAAAATAGACGGCGGCATGGCCATGTAATCGATTGTCGTGCCACGACCCGGCGGGACGCGCTATACTGTGTTTTCTGTAAAAGTTCCGCCGGAGGTCAGCGTGCACGAACCGACCCT
>CAZNCK010000004.1:40640-43022 GCA_964571545.1 uncultured Treponemataceae bacterium
GACCCTAACAGCGAGGCCGGGTCATCCGCGGCCGTTCGGGGCAACCCCACTCGCAGGTGGCGTCAATTTTTCCGTCTTCAGCCGGCACGCCACAAGCGTCAGACTCTGCCTCTACGCGCGCGCCGAAGACAGTACGGCCCTCTTCGACCGCCGCCTCGATCCCGTGCAGAATCGCACCGGTGATATCTGGCACATCTTCGTAGAGGGCATCGGTGCCGGGGCCCTCTACGCCTGGCGCGTCGACGGCCCCTACATGCCGGAACGCGGTTACCGCTTCAATCCCAACAAGATCCTCATAGACCCCTACGCCAAGGCCCTCGCGGGCGAAACCGACTGGAACCTAGAACCAGCGCTCGGTTACGACCATACCAACCCCAGGGTAGACCTGTCCTTCTCGCGCGAAGACGACGCTAAAGTTGTGCCCAAATGCGTCGTGGTAGACGACGACGCCTTCGACTGGGGCGGCGACAAGCCGCTCAACCTGCCGCTCCGCCATTGCGTAATCTACGAGATGCACGTCCGAGGCCTATCCGCCAGCGCCGGCTCTTCGCATCCCGGCACCTACCTCGGCGTACTCAATGCCATTCCTTATCTCAAAAACCTGGGTGTTACCAGCCTTGAGCTGCTGCCTGTCCAGGAATTCGACCACAACGAGAACCCTAGGCGAGACCCGCGTACCGGTAAGCGCCTGCACCAATACTGGGGCTACAATACCCTTGCCTTCTTCGCGCCGAAGGCCAGCTACGCCTCGTCGAACCATTCGGGCCAGCAGGTCACCGAGTTCAAGACTATGGTCAAGGAACTCCACAAGGCCGGCATGGAAGTGATCTTGGACGTGGTATTCAACCACTCGGGCGAAGGTAATCAGCTCGGACCGACGCTCTCGTTCCGCGGGCTCGACAACCCCGTCTGGTACATGCTTGAAGAGGATCCCCGCTATTACAAGAACTACTCCGGCTGCGGCAACACGCTCAACTGCAACCACCCTGTCGTCAGGAGCTTCATCGTCGACTGCCTTCACTATTGGGTAGCGGATATGCATGTGGACGGCTTCCGTTTCGATCTCGGGTCTATACTCGGCCGCGACCAGAAGGGTCGCCTCCTAGAAAACCCGCCGGTCATCGAGCAGATAGCCGAGGATCCTTTGCTCAGGCAGACGAAAATCATAGCGGAGGCCTGGGACGCGGGCGGCGCATATCAGGTAGGAGGCTTCCCTGGTGGCCGCTGGGCAGAATGGAACGACCGCTACCGTGATGACGTGCGCCGCTTCTGGCGCGGCGACCAGGGCACGGTCGCCGCCCTTGCCACCAGGCTCACCGGCTCCAGTGACCTGTATTTACGCGACGGCCGCAAGCCGTTCCACTCCATCAACTACCTGACCAGCCACGACGGCTTCACGCTACGCGACCTTGTCAGCTACAACGGCAAGCACAACGAGCGCAACGGCGAACATGGACGCGACGGACACGATTCCAACTTCAGCTATAACCATGGCCACGAAGGCCCCTCCAAGAATCCGGCAATAGAGCGCTTGCGTGAACGGCAGCAGAAAAACTTCCTGGCCACGCTCCTTCTATCCACCGGCACGCCGATGCTCCACGGGGGCGATGAATTCGGCCGTACTCAGCGCGGCAACAATAACGCCTACTGCCAGGATAACGAAACCAGTTGGTTCGACTGGGCGCTCACGATCAAGAACTCAGGCTTCGTACGCTTCGCCAGCCACCTGATCCAGCTCAGACTGGCCCACCCGGCATTCAGGCGCCCAGAATTCTTCACGGGCAACGACTCCAATTTCAACGCGCTACCCGACATCGAGTGGTTCGCGCCTGATGGTACGGATCCCGAATGGTCCACCATGGATTCTGCGATCTCGGCCAGACTTGACGGTTCCAAGGCCGACATCGTCGCGGACCGCGACGACAACGACTTCTTCCTCATGCTCAACGCCACGGGCTCCGCCATTGATTTCACGATCTGTACCCCGCAAGCCGGCTGGTCATGGTACCGCTCCGTCGACACCGCCCTAGACGCTCCCGACGACATCGCAGAACAAGGCAACGAACTCCGGGTCAGCCACCGCAAGACATACCGGTTGGAACCCAAGAGCCTGGTGCTACTTTTGGCTAGAATAGCGAAAACTTGATCCTGTCGCAATAAATCCGTATTTTCTCGGTATGAGATTGATACGGCACGACGAGCAGGCCATAGAATACCGCCGAGGAAAGCGCGCGCTGGCAGCGCACGAGCCCACCAAGGCCATACGCCTCCTCCGTTTGGCTGTCGACGCGTGCCCCGCCTCCGACCGGACTGAACTCTCTCGCAGGCTGTACTGGCTTTCAATAGCACTTCGCCGCCTCGGCAAGGATGTCCTCGCCATAA
>CAZNCK010000004.1:43032-47375 GCA_964571545.1 uncultured Treponemataceae bacterium
CATAAAGGCGCTGGCCAGCGCCCAGCGCCTGGCTCCCCGCGGACGCGCCCGCGACATGTACGAGCGGGTAGCCAACGACTACGGCATGCCCAGGGCGGCCTGCGCCGAGCATGACGACTACCGAGCTTTCTGCTCGATACAGATACGAAGGTACCTTGAAGGAGTCCCGGACCGCCGCTTTGAGAACCAGCGGGAAATAGACGCGGTGCTTACCATGATAGCGGACGCCTGGATCAGGCTTGGTTCATCACGGCCCCTTGAGACTGCCTCCTGCGACGAGAAGCTTAAGGCCTTCAAGAAGGCCGGTATCGAATATCCCGCGTTGCGTGAACGACCTGGGATGCCGCAGGGAGCAGTCATCCATGCTGATTTCGTCCACGGCAAGGCACTGCAGCCCGACGATCGCTGTACTTGCGGCTCAGGCCTTCCTTACAGGATGTGTTGCGGACGTATTCGGCTACCATACGAATACGAACGTGGGTAGAAAGGTATCGCATCACTGAGGCGGGCAAAAAAATGATTATTAATGTAACAGTATTAGACCATGGTTGCCTCGCACGTAACATTACTACACATAGATAAAATCATATACAGTTTTTTTCTTGCTCGCATCGTTACACCAAAACATAATTGTGCGTATAATTACTTATTAAACATATAAATATACTGATTTTAAAGCATTTCGACAAATATACCTTCCGCTTATATAGTTGGCACGGATTTTGCTATGTATAAGGCAGGAGGCACTACATGAAAGCCAAGCGTTCGATAAGCTCCAGCACAAGCCCCTCAACGGAATCCAACGTCCTCTCCATATATCTCAAGGAAATTAATAAGGTGCCCTTACTCACACGCGAGCAGGAAGACAAATACGCGCGCGCCGCGGCCACCGGCGACAAGTTTGCCAAGGACATGCTCGTTAAGAGCAACCTGCGCTTCGTCGTCAACGTCGCCAAGCGCTACCAGAACCAGGGCATCCCGCTGTCGGACTTGATCAGCGAAGGCAACATAGGCCTCATCAATGCCATCGAACGCTACGATGTAGACAAGGGCTACCACTTCATCAGCTACGCCGTATGGTGGATACGCCAGGCCATACTCAAGGCCATTTGCGAGAAAAGCCGCATGATCCGCCTCCCTCTCAACCGCGCCAACGAACTGGTGCAGATAGAAAAGGCCCGCAAGTATGTCAGCGCCGGCCTATCAGAAGACGGCGAGATTGCCGAGATAGCCAAGATGCTCGAGATGGATGCCTCCCACGTCGCCGACCTGGTCAATGTATCCCGCGATCTCGTGTCCCTGGAGACCCCCGTGTTCGATGAACGCGATTCCAGTGTCCTCGGCGATTTTGTGGAGAACGGCAACTACAAGTCACCCGACGAGTACGTCATCGAGCAGGGTCTCAAGGCCGACATCAACAGCGTTCTTGACACCCTGACCGAGAAGGAAAGCGAAGTGGTGCAGTATCGCTTCGGCCTAAACGGCCGCAAGGCTATGAGCCTCAAGGAAATCGGCGACCGCTTCCACCTGACTAAGGAGCGCATCCGTCAGATAGAAAAAGCCGCACTCAAGCGCCTGTCGGTCCCCGGTCGCGCCGAGGTACTCGAAGGCTACGTGGCCTGATCATCGCGCGCCTCCAGGCGCGTTTACAATATGCGGGCCTGCCGGAGATGCCTCCTCGGCAGGCCCGTTCTTCTATTCAGCCTGGCTCACGAAAGCCAGTGGAACAAGACAGACCGCCGGCCCCCGGCAGTTAGAGAACGTTTCCAGCTCCCGCGAGAACTTCACCCTGCCTCGATTATCCACCATGGAGCCGGTGATCGATCCGCCTCTCACCGCCTGCCGCTTTCCATCCTTCACTAGGTAACCCAATCGCAGTTCGCCCCCAAAATCGCCCGTTGTGCCATCGACGAAGAAATCGGAGAATGCCGCGGCTTCCAGGTAACTCCCAGCTTCAAGCCCGGCCGCGGCCGCCGTGCCCGACGCAAGCTCGAACAACGGCAACTCGCCTGAATCCGCCAGTCCCAGATACCTGGTGTACTTGACCGGACCAGACAGAGCCTTCAGCGTGCCGCCCGTTATGCAAGGTAGAGGAACCAGGGCCTGCCCGTCGACATCGTACGGCGCCGAATGTGGATTGCCCTTGATATACGGCACCGCAGTCAGTTCGACGAGGTCGCCATCGCCGGACGCCCCGATACTGTCACCTAGCGAGAACGCTGCCGTCTTCTCGTAGGCCGCCTGCGCCTGCGCCTGGGCGAACCAATATCCATAAAGCCTGGCGGCCAGCTCTTCCCTGAACAGCACCGGCATGCCTTCCACGGCTGGCGTCGGCACAGCGTCCAATCTGTCGGCCGCTTGCCTAAGTCTCAGCGCGACAGCCTGAGACAGCCGCCCGTAATCCGGCTCGGAGAACTCGATATCCCCGAACAACTCTATCTCCTCACGTCCCGCCGCAGATGCGTTAACAATGAATTCGGCATAGCCGAAATATGAACTCCACGCCACATCGACGCCGCGCGAGTTGACGATGCGGGTGGCCTTGCGCGAAAGAAACAGCTCCAGAGAATTGATCTTCGCGCCGTTCGCCGCTTCAGGCTCGTAGAGCGCCGAGCGTAAGCCAGACATTGATTCAGACAGAGACTTACCATCAAAGCCGCTCCGGGGTTGGGCCTCGGCTACGGAACTCGCTTCCGGCAACGAATACCACGGATTCCGCATACCGCCCGCAGCCCTGACAGAACGCTCTATCGTCGCCGTGAGCTCCGCCTTAGAGGATGTCGGAGGCAGCGTCGTGGCATAGGCTCCGCGCGTCTTTCCACCAGCCGCGTCAACGCCGTCTACATAGACCACCAGCGAATATAGCTTAGTCTCCACAGATCGGGTCGTATCCAGCGCCTGCCCGGACAAATACCACTCCACGCCGCTTTTTACCGTCTCAACCAGCTTCCAGTCATCGATACGCCCGTCCCCGCGGAGGGCCGCCTTGAGTCTGTCTATCATCAGCCTAACCTCATCCTTGTCTTGACGTACGGACCGCCAGCGGACACCTTGACGAATTCCTTGTAGCCCTTGCCGCAGTAGCCTGAGCCCGATAGCGAAAAATCCCTGGAAACCATCGTAATGGCCGACAGCACGTCCGGCACATAGCCCGAGCAGACCACGGGCGAAACAACCTTGCCGGTAAGCTTGCCATCCACGATCTCGCGGCCCAGAAGCACTACCAGCTGAATGCCCCAGTTCTTGGGATCCTCCATGCCGGAATTGACCTTTTCGAGCAACCAACCCCGCTTGACCGAAGCAAGGAGCTCTTCGCGGCTCGAAGTTCCCGGCTGGAAGTAGGTATTGGTCATCCGTGCATACACCTTGTGGTCAAATGCCTGCCTGCGCCCGTTGCCGGTAGGCGCGTAGCCCAGCACCAAGGCCGACTGCAGGTCAGAAAGCCCCGAAACCAGGATGCCGTCCTTGATAATCCTAGTTTTGGTGGCTAGTTGTCCCTCATCGTCAAAAAGAAACGTTCCGCACTGATCCACCCCGGCCGCACCGTCGTACATAGTGACCAGCGGGCTCGCCACAGGTTTACCGAGGTACTCGATGGCCTTTGCCCGGCCTTTTGCGAACATGTCCGTCTCCACGCCGTGCCCGAAGGCCTCGTGCGCCAAGGTACCCGTCAGGTCAGGATCCATGACTACATCGTACTCGCCGGGCTCGATGCGCCCCGCGCCAAGTAGCTCCAATGTCTCTTCCGCGAATTTCGCGGCTGCCCCCTCGACCTCGCTGAGAATCTCGAAACCCTTGAGCCCCGAGAACGATTTGTAATTTTCCTTGGTCACATCCCCTCGCTTGCCGACGGCTACGAGCGCGGCCTGGCTCCACAGGAAAGCCTGCTCCAGCATCCGTTTCGGCGAGATGAACAGCTTGGCCACACGCATCGACTCCACGCGGGCTGACGAGAACGCTATCTCGCTTGATACTGCCTGCACGGCGGCCCTGGCTCGCGACAGCGCATCCATAGCCTGATCGGGGTCAGACCCGAACGGGTCGACGCCATAAGACCCGAACCACGAATCGCGGGCAGGCTCGTCCGGCAACGCAGGATACTGGCGCGCTCCAGCGGAGTCACGGAACAGCGGTTCAAGAGCGGCAGACACAGCGCTGGCGAGATCGTCTTCAGGCAGCTCGTTGAAGGCCGCCTCCACGATCGTCCCGTTCCGCTGCGCCCTGAACACGAAACCGCGCTCGGACCAAGCCGAATCGCCGGCTCGCCGCTCGCCCGGGGTAACGTCGTACTTGATTCCCGACGAGTCGGTCGCCAGCACTGACAGATAAGAAAAGACGCCCTC
>CAZNCK010000004.1:47385-57225 GCA_964571545.1 uncultured Treponemataceae bacterium
AGACCCGCCGGCCGGAGCCGTTCAGCACGCCCTCAAGCGTCGCCACCGCGTCCCGCAGACGGGGAGCGGCGAGCCGCAGAAAAGCGCTTGGATCGCAGTTCGGCATCAATGAACTCCTTTTCTTTCGCTTGGCGCCGCTCAGAATAACGACACACAAGGAAAAGCAGGATACGCCGACCTGATTCCAACGGTAAAGAGAGAATTCAACTACAGCAGAAAAAACTTCGGCTATATTGCCATGATCCGACCGGCTACTCCTTGGGAGTCAATAAAGCCACCTGGTTCTTGAGCTTCAGATACTCGGTGTTCAGTCGGGAAGTCCGAAGGTTCAGCCTCGCAAGGCGCTGTGCGAGGAGCCGCGCCAGAAAGATACCGTAGTGCGGGCTGTCCTTTATAAGGTTGACGAAGTCCTGCTTTGAAATCTTTATCAACACGCTTCGACCCTTGCTCACAACCGTAGCGGAACGTCGGTTTGACAGCGAGCAGCTCATCTCGCCCATGAAAATGTCATCCGGCGTCAATGCCGACACAAGCTTGCCCTTGGAGTATACATAAAGCGTACCTGAAACTATATAATACAAAAAATCCGATTCTTCGCCTTCGGAGCACACATACTCGCCATCCTCGAAGGTTCGCTCCTGTGCCACATCGAAAATAGCCGGTATCGTGTTGGCCTCGTTGTGCTGGTGCGCGATTTCGAACGAAACCTCGTTGCCGATTTCGTTGTAGCTGAGGTTCTGCACGTACAGCGAAGCCATCGTCATACCCATCCCATGCAAGCCCGGCTCGTCGGTCTTCGTTGCCAATCGCGTACACCAGTCAAAGCCGGCGCCTTCATCCTTAATGACAAAGCGACTCGATTCCGGTGTAATCGTGTAGGTGAAGTACACTTTCTTGGCCCTGATACCTGGGTCGGTGTTCTTCTGCCGTATCAGTTCCATGATGTCGCGGTTTGACTCCAACCATGCAGTCTTCTCGTCGAAACTGATCGTACAGTTGCCGTGCTCTATAGCATTGATAAGCAACTCCAGCAACGTAACGTGCAGCTTTTCCTTGGTATCCTTGCTAATGAGGTTGGCGTTGAACAGATAGTTAGTCACTAGGTTTGAGTAGGTCGTGATGTCGAGCGGATCATTGTCTATCACGAACGATCCTGCGATGTTCTTGAGCAGGAATTGCTGGATGCCCCGCTGGAACAAGATCTGCTTGTTCTGCTTGAGGATCTTCATCAAACGCGCAAAGCCGCGCTTCAGTTCGCTCCTCCTCAGCACGGCAATGACATTCTGATCTTGCATCGCCTCGAGTAGTTCTTTCTCCTCCAGGTCATCATGAATGGCAATGACGCCGCCATAATGCAACCATGGGTCCTTGCCAATCTCCTCGAGCACCGCCCTGGCCTCGATCGTAGGATCGGAGAAGTAGATCATCTTGATCTCGGGCAGTTCGTACTTCAGATGTGCGACAACCTCGTCCTTGTTCTTGAAGAATACGGGAACGTACTCGTGGCCCATAGCCGCGCATTGGCTCTTAATGAATGAATTTAAGGAGTCGTCACCGGAAATAACCGGAATCTTTGTCATAAAGCAATTCCTTCCGCTCCAGGAAAGTACCCGCTCATCGCGGTTCCAGGAGGTAGTTCCTTCAATAAATCGGCAAAACCTCCCCTCTGATTGACTTTTTTCCTCATTCATGGATAATTGCGATCAATATATATGGGCTCATAGCTCAGTTGGTTAGAGCTGCGGACTCATAATCCGTCGGTCCCTGGTTCAAGTCCAGGTGAGCCCAAAATTCAAATCCTTACTTAATAAGGAATTGAGCGCTTTTATTGAGAAAACGCCACCACCACAAAAGGCGTGTTTTCCCATTGTGTGCCAAGAGTGTACCAAAGGAGAGAACATGTCTTTGTATTACCTTTCAAGACGATCCGCCTCATCCAGCTGGTATGTAGCCTTCCGTGATGCTAAAACAGGACAGGTAGGGACTAAAAGGTCCACAAAAACCTCAGATAAGCGCAAGGCTGAAAGTATTGCTCAAACATGGCTTCGAGATGGGGTTCCTGGATTGAATCAAAAATCCAATATATCCTTCGTCGACTACCTCGACGCATTCTGGGATTATGATGAATCTCTCTACATCATGGAATCGCTTGCGGCTGGTCACCATATCCACAGACGCCATGCAAGCGATATGCGAAATCTTGTTCGCCGATACTATCGACCTTACTTTGGAGGGCGCCTGTTAAGAACGATAGATGAATCTGAACTTCGTTCATTCATTCTTTTCCTTAAAACTGAAAAAAAATTAGCATCTGCAACAGTCAACCAGACTAGAAATGTCGCTTTCGTTGCGATCCGTTATGCAAAACGAGATAAACTAATAGAGAGTTTTGATTTCGACCAAGTTCTCCGTTGTGGTGGATCCTCCTTACCACGGGGCATATTGGAGCCAGAAGAGGTCAAGAAGCTTTTCGAGGTGCAATGGCGCGATCCGCGATCCCGTCTCGTCAACTTAATCTCTGCCGGAACTGGAATGAGAATGGGAGAAATACGAGCACTTCAAGTCAAGGATATCGGACTCGACAGAATTTTCGTAAGACATGCATGGAGCCTCGAGGATGGAGGGCTTAAGGACCCCAAAAACCATGAAGCCCGTGAAATACCACTACTAGCATCGCTTCGCCAGAATATCCTTATTTACCTCGATAAAAGCCTTGTTGTATTCAACCCTGACAGTCTCCTCTTCCCAGGGAATCGTGAAGGTCGACCATTCGATGAGCGCCAGATTGTAAAAGATTTTTACCGTTCTCTTGATTTGATCGGAATCAATCACATCGCTCGGAAGGAACGCAACCTTGTATTCCATAGCTGGCGTCATTACACTGCAAAAAATCTTTCAATGATTGCTCCTAAATCTATAGGAATGAAGATACTCGGTCACAAGACAAGTACTATCTTTGATCATTATGCAAATCATATGAGCAAGGAAGACATTGCAACTATGAGAGATGCGATGGCGAAACTAGAAGCGATGGGTGAACTTAAAGAAGCCAAAAATATTGAATTTCTTAGTAATGCAATTGCTTAAAAGGAGATAACAATGATAATTGAATACTATCATCCAGGAACAACAAAAAATGGCCCCAAGATTCAAGCACGTTGGGAAGAGTGTTATCGCTCTGATACAAAATTACAATTTACCCTCGCACATATGAATACATATAATTACAACTTACTTATCAGACTTTTCGACCTTAGAGTAGTATTTAATCACTGTTTGTCCTTAATAAACTATTGGTGTTGTATTAAAAGATTTCAGCCTACATCAATATCTGAAAACATTATCCCAGTTTTAAGCTTTCCTATTCCTATTATTGGCGACAAAGATTGCAGAACAGATTACGAAGTGTCTTTTATACTAGAACGCTTGAGTAAATATTTTCAATGTTTTTCAAATGATACTTCGCAGAAATTTTTCGCTACTGTTCAGAACTCAATACCAACGATGAATTACATTGAAATGAATAAGTTATTATTTGAACATAAAAAGGAGATCGATCTTCCAAGAGAAAATACCCCAGAATTGCTTGCTGAGCTAAAAACGATAATAGATTCTGAGCTCCCTCGAATTATTGCTGCAGAATTATTAAGGTTTATTCAAGTGGAAAAAGGATTCAACGATACTGCACTAATTCCAACCCCGTTTTTTTGCATCAAACTTGATAAGGATACTTATGATTCAATTCAGCAGTCATTGACCGGACGGAGTATAAATAAAAATAGAACTATCCCCTTGTCAAATGAAGAAACCGCCAAGCTCTTTGGACTACTTTTTGACCAGCTCAATTATCACACAAATAAAATTGATCTTCAAATTAAAATTGTTGAGCAGTTTCTAGATAATGTTATTTCATACGAAGATGTGAACAAGAAGAAACCTAAAAGACCAAATTATATTATAAAATTGTATAACGTTTTTCCTGAAATAATTCTATGTTTTAGCGATCTTAATTTCTTTCCCAAATACTTTACCATTGATAAAAAAGGGAAAATTCACCTTGAATTGCTTACTGATATACAAGTAGCTCATATTTTGCGAGCTCTCCATAAAATTGGGAATCGAGATATACCTTGGAAATTATTGAAAAATGCTATAATATCAAATGTAAACTGGGATAATGTTAATAGATATTATTATAAATCATATAAACCAAAAATTGATAACGATCTTCGCAAAGACTTGCTTACAATTACAAATCTAGGAAAATCAAAATATAAGAAACAAAGACCTGAAATTTTTCTTCCACGCCTTTTTGAAAATCAATATTTACTTTTACGCAGACCACTATTCCATGATCATGTTTTTGAATCAACACTACCATTATTAGATACCTTTAATGCTTCAATATTATTCCCTCCATTTTATTTCGTAAATCAACTGTTTATTTTACCTACTTTCTTTGTACCCAATGAATGAATAATTAGTCAAGCTTCTTTAAAATTTAATGAGCCATCGATTCAGAATCTTTGGCTACTCATTCAATTGCAAATTTGCCTAGCTTAATACCACCTAATTATATAACTAACTTTTTAATTTAAGTTCATACCAATTACAATATTCATCAGAGGAAACATTCACAAACGCAACATATGAATCCATCATAATTCAAATCTGATTTTAATGTAAATATTGTATATATCTTTTAGCCACACCATGCTTGACAATTAAATAAGTAATAGTTATAACTAGTTTACTTTTAATATTTATATACAAGATATACATTTAGTAGTATTCATTCAATCACCCCTCTATCGCTGTTTTTCAGGAACTACCTAAGATATCATCATATTCGTGCGTGATCACACACAACATCTTATGTTCCAAGGAGATACAGTATGAAACTTAGTGGTACTCTCAAAGAAAAACTTCAAACAAGCCATAACAATCAGCATGAAGAAGTAAAAGTTCTTTCTGTCGATGAGGCAGCTGACTACACTATGATGCGCCCTTCTGGTAGCGACCATGTACGTGCAGTGGCATCCCTACCGGCCGCGATGGAACATGGAATACAAGGACTCGCCCTTCGGGACATTGGACTTCCTCGATATCGATGCGTAGCCTGACCTGTGCATTCAACCGTTCCTTGATCTTGGCAAGATCATCGAGATAGGCAGAGGTTCCGACGATCAGGCGGGGCTTTTTGTCGGTGATGCCCAGTACGATCATGCCGCCGCACTCGTTGGCGAGGGCTATGGCGTATTCAACCAGCTTGTCGAAATCGAAAGACGATTCAGCCTTCTTGAATTCGATGTGCTCACTTTCATTCTGTTCAAGGAGTGCATGTACGTCTTGAGGATTCATGCGTCAACTCTCCCGCGCTGGATTCCCGAATTCCACAAGCATCGTGTTGAATTCGTCTTCAACCCTTGCCTTGAAATCCGATTCGATCTGATAGACTTCCGTGAATTCGGCAAATGCCCAGCGTCCATAACTGCCAAGGTTGTTCACACCAGGTACCCAATAAGTATCCATCGTGGATTTCTTCTCTTTCGCATCCTCGCGGCGGTAGCCCTTTATCTCGACTATAAGGTGCAGGAGATTATCCTCCCCATGGCCATCGTCGACGAGCACGATAAAGTCAGGCACGTAATGCCGTGTTTCGGAACCATAGCGATACGGCACTTCGAAGCCAAGGTTATGGTTCTTAACATACGCGCGTACCCTGGGGTGAGACTCAGCAACACGACAGAATTCCCCTTCCCAGTCGCTGTCCAGAACAACCCAGTTGAGATGACAGGATTTCGAGCTCGTTTCCCACAGGTCGGTCTTCGAGGTATTGAAGCGGACATGCATGGTGGATCCTGTGGGATTGTACGGATCGAGCAAGGCCTTGATCGGACGCTCTCCCAGGACCTGCCGGGTTATAGCAGCAGTAATTCGATTGCAGGCCATGTCAGCCAGGTCCTGGTACATGAGCAGCGCGGGATAGGTATCTCCCTTGCAGACAAGACAAGTATCGAGCCACTGTTTTGTTATGCGCTTGAGCTGACCGAAGAGATAGAGTTTAGGTTCTTCACCCGAATCTCGCCATTTCGTGTAGAGGAGCCGCTGAGTAATCTGAAAAACGAGGGTAGAAGGCCTCATGTCTCCAAGATGCTTGAGGCTCAAATCAACACCTTCTCCTATGATGCCTGAGTTTCGGGTAATGGATGGCCCGACGAGATCAGGGCTGAGTTCCAGTACGGATTCATCGTTGAAATCCGCAGAGAGGCGTTCTTCCGGCAATTCGATACGATAGCCTTCTACACGGGGAAAACTGATTTCCAGCGAATCCCGATCGGGGTGAATGGCTTTTACCTGTATGGTCTGCCGTGGTGGCTGCGGTGGTGCTATGACCGGCTTGGCCGTGAAGTCAAAGGGAATGCCGAACACATCGGCATATTCCACATTGAACAGATCTTCTTCGTTAAGGTCGTAGGACTGACGACGCAAGGCGCGACCAATAACCTGCTCGCAAAGAAGCTGGGTACCGAAGGCCCTGATACCCAGAACGTGGGTGACGGTGTTGGCATCCCAGCCCTCGGTCAGCATCGAAACAGAGACAACGCATCGTATTGATCCACCTAACTGCCCGGGCTTACCCACGGTATTCATGACCTCGCGGAGCAGTTCCTGGTCTGTGATGTTTTCTCCGGCTCGGGAATCGCCCGTGCGCTCCACCATCTCGCGCCGGAAGCGTTCGATCTCATCCGCGGCCATCCCCCGGAAACTATCATCGAGAGCATCTCCGGCTTCGAGTTGCTCGCTGTCAATGAGAAGCGTATTCGGACGAGGAAGCGCATTCCCTGTAGTCTCATCGAAGTTGCGGAAGAGAGCGAGCCGCCCATTTTCCAGGGTCGTGGTTCCATCGTCTTTCTTGCGCTGGAATCCGGATATGAAGTCATACACGAGCTTTGATATTGCCGTGTTTTGGCAGACTATGATAAAGCAGGGCGGAACCTTGATGCACTTCTCTTCCCAAAGCGTAAATGTCTTCTCGTAATGGTCATAGAGAGCCTGCAGGGCTGTCTGGAGCCGAGTAGGGAGCTTTAGCGGGTCCAGATCCCCACCCTGTCCACGCCCTTTCTTTGGCATGTCCTTGCCGATATTTTTCCATAGATCACGGAACATGGGCATTTCTTCCCCAGGAATGTTTTCAGCTACCGGGACTCGGGGTAACTTGACGATGCCGCATTCGATTGCATCCATGAGGGAGAAGTCGCTCATGGTCCACGGAAAAAGCGTACCCTCGGCATAACCTGAGCCGCTTAGGAAAAATGGCGTTGCAGACAAGTCAATGACACGGCTAAGCCCAAGTTTTCGATTCACCGCTTCAAGACCAGAAATCCAGAGCCGGGCTGCTTCGTTGTTTTTCTCTGCCTCTTTTTTCTCATCGCCTTTCAGATCTTCATCATCCACGTCTTTTGGCTTTTCGCGGTAACAGTGGTGGGCCTCGTCATTGATGGCCAGAATGTTTTTCAATCCCATCAAATCAGGCATTACCCGCTGGAGCATCTGGCCTTCATTCTCCTGCGTGTTCAAAGCCTCGCCCGTGCGGCCTTGCAGCAATGAGCGGCCACCAGCGGACAGTTCGATGCGCTCACGAAGCTTGAAGGCATGGTAGTTGGTTATGACGATCTTTGCGCGGTTGATATCCTCGAGCATATCGCCCGGAACTAGTTCACGACTGGCATAATAACTGTCGGGGTCGTTGGGCTGCAGGACACGCAAGCGGTCTTTGATGGTCAAACCTGGCGCACAGACCAGAAAACCACGGGTGAATTGTTTGCTTCCTGGTCGCCGCACTGCATTGATCGTCTGCCAGGCAATGATCATAGCCATGACGGTGGTCTTGCCCGCTCCGGTAGCCAGTTTCAGGGCAAGGCGCATCAAGTCTGGATTTGCATCCTTGCTTGCCGATGCAAGATAATCCAGCAAGCGCTTGCCGCTCTGGGATTGAGGAGCTACTTCAGTGAGCCATATAGCCGTCTCGACAGCCTCGATCTGGCAGAAAAATGGCCGTAGCCCTGAAAACTGGTGGTGCCGCCAGTGCTCAAGGAGCCGGGCCGTCTCCGGCGTGACCTGCCACTGTGAAGAATTGGGCAGAGAGCGCCAGGCATTAACATTGTTTCTGACTTCGTTGATGATCGACGTGGAGTCATAGTGCTGGTCTTTTGTTGATAATCCCAGCCCCTCATCGAAAACAAACGTATCCTGCTTGGCTACCAGTTTATGCTTTTTGGGCTTTGGAATCGGCGTGATGAAGTCCGCCCGGCGTCGCAACTCCAGGATTTTCTGAGTTGGCTGACCTTGGGCATCCAGCTCCCAGTGGCGTGCGGGCGGCGCATACGGCGAGTTCAGGATGGGATGGTCGAAAAAGGGATTCGAAGACGCTTGCTGGTTCATGGTTTTTCCCACAAAATCAATGAAATGTTGATTTTTGCCCAACTACTTGGAAAACTGAGCACTGCAACAGATGTTTTATCATCCATATTATATCGCCTTTTTCTTAATTCAATTCATAAGCTGGCAAGTATCATACCACAGGGACCGTTGGAAGGAAACTTCGAACTACCACCAAATATTCACGAAACGCTACAGCCGTACACTGTTAACTGTGCCAAAACCACTTCATTTTGTTCAGTACAGCCAACAATTCTCCAAGATTATTCCAAACTCTCCGTGCTTATAACTTGAATAGAGTAGCAATTTGCTTATCTTGTAACTCACTATCTTAGTAACAAAGAAATCATCCAAGTTCACTGTTATTGGTTCTGGCTCGGCACCGGGCTGAAGGTACAAGCCAGGCACTACTTCGATGTCGATCTCGGCATTGATGCCGAGGTCGATGATCTAGCAGACTCCTATACAGAAGCCGCATCATTCTCTTCGAGAACTTGCTCGATCTTCCTGAACTCCTCGATCACCTTCCTACTATCGGAAACACTAAGCGGGGTCAGGGTTGACGACCCTGGCATTGTTAAGCTTGGGGGAAGAGACACTCCAAAACTGGAGGCAACCTCAAAACTAAATCTAGTCCTACGGTGCTGGTGCACCATAATATTTGATGTGATCCATGCTCACACAAGGACTAGAGCCCTCCAGCCTGTTGTACATCTTTATTACCTTCCTGTGATAGCAGTCGCAGGAGCTTGGTAGACAGTGCATCGACCCTCGAGGACAGGTCTATCAGATCGAGTGACTGCCTTCTGGCCCGCATGGCCAGCTTGATGCGTTCATCGACAGCAATATGCCCCAGAAGCCGGTCCATGGGACTCTGGGGATGGTCGTAGATCTTCCTGACCTTGCTGCCGATACGCGTCTTGGAAAGGAGCTTCTGGGATGGGTAGAAATAGTTGAGGAGCAATCCGTGTACTGAATATAGTTCGTTCAGTGTGGAGAGCATTTCCTGAGTAGAATACCGGGCATAACCCACCAGCTTGCGGATGGTGTCGAAGTTTTTCTGCTCCATGTGGCAGTTGTCGTTTTTCTTGCCAGCCCGGAAACGGGATAGTTCTATAATCGGAGTCTGAGCCTTGCAATAGTTTACCAGCCCGTAGTTAATGAATTCGTTGCCATGGTCGGGATGTAGATGTCGCAGGGTGAATGGAATGTATGCCCGCATGACATCGAGCCCCATGTGGACCCACTTGAAGGCCCTGTTCTGCATAGCGTAGCGTTCTGTCCACCCGGAGTAAACATCGGTCAGGCATAGAGTAAACGAACAATCTGTGGACATCATTCCACCGTCATGTCCCACAGTGTCAATCTGGCAATCACCGGGCGGGCAGTCCTGCCATT
>CAZNCK010000005.1:0-554 GCA_964571545.1 uncultured Treponemataceae bacterium
AATCCGGGCGTATCGATCACCCGCGTTATCCCGTCGGATAGCACCGAGAGTATCGCTGCCACCGTCGTATGCCGTCCGCGCTCGAACTTCTCGCAGACCTCGCCTACCTTGAGCCCGAGCCCCGCTTCAAGCGCGTTCAGGATGGAACTCTTGCCCACGCCCGATTGCCCGACGAACGCGCTCGTCTTACCCCGGATGCGATCTCGAAGTTTTTCAACGCCCTGGCCATCGTCAGCGCTCATTTCTATAGTCTCGAAACCTATGCGCCGGTAATCATCCATGCGCTCGGCCACCTCTTCGGCTATGCCGAGGTCTGTTTTGTTGAGCGCAATGATAAAGGGCAATCTATCCGAGGAGGGCTCAAGCGAAACACGGTCTATGAAGCGCGGCCTGAACGGCGGCATCGCCGCGCTCGTCACGCATATGAGCACATCCATGTTGGCCGCGATGGCCTGTATTGCCTTGCCTTTTTCGTTATAGCGCCAGAACAAGCTCGTGCGGGGCACCAGCGACTGTATCATCCCGGTGCCGGCTGAGGCCGCTTCCCATTCCAC
>CAZNCK010000005.1:564-33000 GCA_964571545.1 uncultured Treponemataceae bacterium
AGAACCCCTCGGCTCCCTTGAGCTTCTTCCCCTTGAGTTGGCAACGGACCATGGAGCCGTCTTCGGTTAGTATGTCGAAACCGTTGTTGGAACCTGAAACGACGGTACCGCGGCTCATGTCAGCACCCCGGCGCAGGCAAGTTGAAACAACGACGCGAAACCGGTATAGACAGTGCCAAAATCGCCGGATCCGGTCAGGTACATGCGGTCTTCGCTACGCATGACCGCGCCGCGAAGCGCCTCGGCTGCGAGAGACTGGTCGGCCGCGCTGAGGGTACGGTTCGAACCGAGTATTGTTGCGAGTCGAGCCGCCACACCGTCCCGCGAATCGACAATCGCCACGCCAGGGCCTGCGACTTCCTTGAATTCTTCGGCAAGATGCAGGAAATGAGTGCACCCAAGAACGATGGCATCTACCTTCTTCTCGAGCATGGCGTTGACGCTGGGCCGGACCGCGGCGAGCCTTTCATCGCGGGAGGCGTCGATGAATCGATGCTCCACAAAGTCGACCAACGCACCGTCGCCCAGTTTAACCACTACGCAATCCGCCGCCCATTTCCTTGCCAGATCCGTAAGGTACGCCGCCGCCGCCGCCGCCGGCGTCGCTACGACGCCAAGCCTGCGGCATTTTGACAAGGCTGCCGCAGGCTTTATCGCCGGCACCGTCCCTACGACCGGAACGCCGGGATTGGCTGCCCTGATCTCCTCTATCGCAAGTTCCGTAGCCGTATTGCAGGCAACCACGATGGCTTTTGGATTAGTCTTAGCCACGAGCGCGCCTATCGCGTCAAGGGCTAGCCCTATCACGCGCTCCACGGATTTAGTGCCGTACGGAAAACCCGCGCGGTCCGCGAGATAGACAAAGCGTTCGCCTGGCAGAATGCGCCGAGCCGCGGCCAGATATGGAAGTCCGCCAACGCCTGAATCAAAAAAGGCGATGGGTCGTTCATCAAGGTGCATGGGTAGTCCTGTCGGGGGAGTCAATTTCCAAAGAGGTTGTCAAAGGCGCTCTTGGCGGCGTTCGATGAGTCCCTCGCTTTGCCGCCCGAGACCGATGCGAAATCGGCATTGAAATATTCACAAAAATTCATGCGCTCCTTGTCCTTAACGGCCTCGGGCACCGTCTCCGTACAATCCTGATACACGCCAGGCTTGTAGAAGCGGCAATGCTTGCAGATATGCAGTTCCCTGCCACAGGCGGCGCACAGATCGCGGAAGCCTATTTTGGTAGCGGGCAGCGGAATACCGCAAAAAGAGCACATGCAGGCAGTGTATGCGTCCAGCTCATTATTTTCAAGGTAGTATTCCATTCTACCCGTTCGATACGCCTTACACGCGCGAGCGACTTGAGGACAATGGGGTTTTAGACTATCCTCTTCCGCATACGGACGCCATAGACGCTTGCGTATCGAGGAGACTACGGTCATGTATGAATTGCGGCGATGCGCTATAGCCGGTTGCGACGTGACGGCGCTTCACGGGTCGGAATACTGCGCGATCCACCATCCCGATCCCGAAGCATTGTCTGCTTCTATCCTCCAGGAGTTTGCCGGCATCGATGTTATTAAAAACCTCAATGCTTCTGGCTTGCGTTTCCAGAGCGCCAACCTTTCGGGCAAACGTTTCTATTCCTGCTCCTTTTCCAGATCCGTACTCCAGAACATGAATTTTTCTGCTTGTACATTCAGGATGTGCTTTTTCGATTTTTGTTTCATGGATTCAAGTGATTTTTCGGGTATCGACGCGCAGTACTGCTCCTTCGCGGGTGCACGTTTTCTTAATGTATCCTTTGAACATTCGGAACTGGTGCACAACAACTTCAATGGAGCCAGGACAAACGATTGTACCTTCAATTATTCCAACCTTTACAACTCCCGTTTCATCATGTCTGAATTCGAGCGCACGGATTTTATTGACTGCAACCTCAAAAGGACCTTCATAATACCTACGAAAGAGACAGATGTTTCATGGCGCCTTTCCAACACGCAAGAAGCCATTCGGGAACTGGACAGGATTGACCCATGACCGTGTTCTTCCATTATTCCCTGCACGGATTCGCCAATGTGTATCTCGTCGGAAACGACACTACTATGGAAGCCGCAATAGTCGATCCGGCGGCCTTCACCTTGGGCCTTCTCAACTTCATTGAGGACAAGGGCTATGTAGTCAAGGCTGTCTTGATAACGCACAACCATCCGCATCATGTTGACGGCCTTCGGACCTTGCTCCGGATTTATGATGCGACCGTGTATTCCAGCAATGCCACCATAGGCGACGTTGCGTGCAGGATGATTCGTGACGCCGAAGTATTTACCGTCTGCGGCCTTGAGGTGCAGGCGCTTTCGGTTCCGGGCCACTCAGCGGATTCCATGGCCTACCTTTTTGATAAAATTGTATTCACGGGCGACGCCCTGCATGCCGGACTCATAGGCAAGACCATGAGTCAATATGGAAACAAATTGCTCAAGGAACAGCTTTCCAAAAAGGTGCTCAGCCTGTCCGACGATTGCATGGTACTACCGGGACACGGGCCGCCTTCGAGCATCGGCGCCGAAAAACTCTACAACCTGGGCTGGAGGAAAACCAAAGAGGATATCCGTGGCGACCAGTACGGCCTTTTAGCCTAACCTTTTTTTCGTCTTTACATGTTGTAAGAGCCAGACCTATACTTCCCTTGGCTCAAGAGCCGGTGCAGGAGCGCCGCATCGATATAGTCACAAGGAGATCCCGATGAGGAAGATAAGGGCGATCGCCATCGTCACTGTAATGTTACTCGCGCTGGGCGGCGTAGCGGCCTGGGCCGCTGACGACATACTGGGCTTATGGAAGATCATAGATGACAAGACCAACAAGCCAACGGCGTATGTATTGCTGTACATGAACAGCGGTAAGCTCTATGGCCGTATGATGGCCACGATAAGCAAGGAAACCGGTCTTGTAGACGATACTATCCTCACCAAAACCAAAAAGGCCGATGCACTGGCAGGCGATCCCCCCAATTGCGGTCTTGATTTCGTATACGAAATGCAAGCCAAGGGCAGTGACTGGAAAGGCTCCATCATCGATCCCGCGGATGGTAAGGCCTACGATTGCACCATCAAGCGAGAAGGCACAAAACTGGTCGTCCGGGGTTCACTCAAGGGTACCGGAGGATTACTCGGCCGGAATCAGACCTGGCACCTGTCGAGCGTCCGGGATCTGCCCGCCGGCTTCGAGTTGCCCGACAGCAAGACTTTTGTGCCCGTCATACCAAAGAAAAAGTAGCGCGTTTCAGTTCGTCGCCTCTTAAGGCGGCGAACTGAAACTCATACCGAACAGGCCCTGAATCTTCGTGGGGGCGTCGCGATTGATTCCTGGGCGGACACCAGAGCCAGGTTGTCGATCCCTGAAGCCAGAGTCGCTTCGAGCACGCAGTACAGAGCCCCTATCGTTTCTTCTATTGACTCTTCGATATCACCGCATCTCAGGTAATAACCCAGGAACAAAGCGCTTGCCAGATCACCGGAACCCTTGGGCGGCCTAGCGAAAGGCAGTACGGGCGCTGTAGCGGACTTCATTACGGTGCCATCGCTGACGAAAAATCCCAGCTCTCCCCCCTCGGCGGATCGGTAACTTTTGATGACGACAACGCGCGGTCCCAGTCGGTGTATTGACTCGGCCGCAGCGGCCGCGTCCCGCGCCGAAGAAATTGCGATACCCGACAGCAATTCCGCCTCGAACTCGTTGGGACACACAATGTCGGCCCGGGGCACCGCCTCCGCGGCCATAAACTCCGGCAAACCGCTCTTCACATACAGACCGCCTGGAAAATCGCCCATGACGGGGTCGCAGCAGTACAGCGCCTTGGGGTTGGCATGCTTTGCCGCGTTAACCGCTCTGATGATAGCCTGGCCGGTTTCAGCGTCTCCCATGTAGCCGGAAAGCACCGCGTCGCACCCTGATAAAACGCCGAGGTTTTCCATCCCGCGAACGAGGTCGGAAACGTGATCCGCGCCAAAGGCTGTCCCGGTCCAGCCTGGCATGCCGGTGTGACAGGAAAATTGCACCGTATTGATCGGCCATACCTCAAAGCCAAGACGTTCCAGTGGAAAGACCGCCGATCTGTTGCCCACGCGGCCGTAAGCGACATGAGACTGTATTGAGAGTATGTTCATAGAAATGCTCCGTTGCCGTGTTCAACGCTCGCCCGGTAGCGTTCCGCGTTCGCCAAGGCAGCGACGAGCGCTACGTTGAGCAGATCCAGCCCTCGATCCGTAGGCCTGAGAGAGGTGCCGTCGTACTGCAGCAATTCCGGGAATTGTTCATGCGGTTTTCCGAATACCACAAACGCGTCGAGGCCAAAACGCTTCCTGAAACTGCTCGTATTGAAACCCTTTGCCGTACGCAACGCAGTCAGGAGGCTCTCAAAGATAGCATCCGTAACGAATACGACAGTCCCCCTCACTGAACCCGCCGGATCGCTGAAATAACGCTCGTCATCGCTCGAGTTTTCGAGCCTCAGAAAGGCTCCGTCCCCTGATGAAACATTACCCACGCCTGACGGACCGACTGCAAGCCAATCCCCCATGTCCCAGTAAACCTCGTTATGTATACATTCGTGGCCGACCTTGGCCCAGTTTGAAACTTCATATCGTTTATAACCCGCTCCGACAAGTGCTTCCGCCGCGGCTTCATACATATCCGCGCGCTCGTCCTCGTCTGGCAGGCGCACGGTTCCGGCCTCCGCGGCGGTCTGCAGGGGCGTACCTGGTTCAAGGGTAAGCTCGTACAGTGACAGGTGCCCCGCGCCGAGTTCAGAGAGCCATTGCGCATCCCGCTCGATACCCCGCGGTGTCTGTCCGGGCAACCCGAACATCAGGTCCGCTGACCAGCGCGCGCTCCAATCGCGGGACAGCGTCTCGAGCCGCGTCATCGTGTCGCGCGCGCTACCCCGGCGTCCTGCCGTCCGCCTGGCATCGTCCTCGAGGCTCTGCACCCCGACGCTCAGCCTGTTGGCGCCGGAATCAGCGAGTATCTCCAGGAATCTATTGGTAATATCTTCGGGATTTGCTTCAACGGTCCATTCAACAGGCATCGTACCCCCGGCTCCAGCGCTATCACCCAACAGTTGGAGAGCATTCCCCAGAATATCCGGGGGTAACCAGGAAGGGGTTCCTCCACCAAGATACACGGTCCGGAACCCTGTCGCGCCAAAACGGCGTTCATGGCTCCGCAGGTGTTGTTCAACAGCACGCAACCATGCGGCGGCAGCGCTCCGCATCGACTGGGAATTCCGCGCGGCAGTATGAAAGTCACAGTAGGAACATCGCGAGGCGCAGAAGGGAACATGCGCGTAGAGTGACGGGGCGCCTGGCACAGCGCCTAGTATCCGGACATCCGGTCAAGGGGCCAGTATCTGAACAGCACTTTTCCAATGAAGTGTCCGGACTTGACCGTGCCGAAGAATCTGGAGTCAGCGCTCGAAAAACGGTTATCTCCGACGACGAAAAATTCTCCCGGTCCAAGATCTACGGGCGCCATGGTGCCGGAGAGAGGCATATCCTTGCCCCAGTCTTTGGCGGGCTGGCCGCCAGTTATATCATAGTCCGCGCCGGACACCTCATACTCGGTCAAATAGTGCGATGTCCCGCTGGATTTGACATACATGATGAATCCATCCATCATGACTGAATCGCCGGGGCCGGCAACGATCCGTTTTATTACCGGGGTATCTAGCGCGCTGTTAGAACCAAGCTGTCCGAGTCTCTGGAATGTAAGAAAACGTACCGCCGAATCAAGGAGTCGCTGATGCCAGGAGCGTTCTTTCGATGAAGGCAAACGCACCAGCACAATGTCACCGCGACTGGGGGCCTTAAAGCTAGCTCTCTTCCCGTTGAAAGGATTCAGTATCCCATAGGTCGACGAACCAACAACGATACGATCTCTGGAATTGAGTGTAGGCTCCATTGATGACGACGAGACAACCCAGGTTTTAAGCGCGAAGGCTGAAAACACTTCAAAGCCGACGAAAAATAACGCCGCATATTTCAATATCTGGAGGATTCTTGACCGCCTGCGCCTCGTGTCTTCAAACGATTGTACCCGCTTCATTCTGGTTACCTGATACCGCCCATGCGTCCGAGCGGCCAATAGATGAACAGGGCATGTCCTAAAACCTTGTCAAGCGATACGGCTCCAAACCAGCGGGCATCCTTGGAGTTGTCCCTGTTGTCGCCCATAGTGAATATCCTGTCTTCCGGGATGAACCAGCCGGTACGGATTTTACGATCTTCGGCGACGATTCTAGCGTCATGCGGGTATGCGGACGAAAGTTCTGACATCCGGGCCGCATTGAAGGCTTGGTCGTCGTATGGACTGTAACGCGCCGGCGCTCCGGCTGTCTGCAAGCCCATGTCCACCCAGGCGGCCATCTTACCGGCGTCATGGATCGCAGAATACTCTTCAGGCGCAACCATGCGCCTGAGCGGATACGAAAAGCCAGAAATTTTCTGGTAATCTCGTTCTGCAATCCAGTCAGCCGCTCCCCTGAACAGGAAACTTACTTCGCCGTCAACCACCCTTACAGTATCGCCGCCTACGGCAACCGCCCGCTTGATGAGATAGTGAACGCGCGGCTGACCCGCCTCGTCGAGATCAATATCGACAAGCGTTAGCGTGGACATATAGACGAACTGCTGGAGTATCGTGAACAACGGTCCCTTTGAAAGATATGCGGGATTCTCGAATACGACGATCTCTCCGCGCCTTGCTTGTCTCGATCCAGGCATTTTTGCCATTCCCGGCAACAACTCCGGGCCGTATACAAGTTTGTCAACGAATATCATGTCGCCGATTTCAAGCGTTCCCGACATTGATCCGGACGGTATCCGGTACATCTGGAAAAGATACTGGTTTATCAGAAGAACCATGCACACGGCCCACAAAATGGCCTCTGCCCAATCGCGAATCCAGTGTTTGGACTGTTGTTTCATTTTCTGGGTCAGCCGGCGTTTCTTGCGGCGCGTCAGGACGCGCTCGGTTAAGGACTCCAGATTCCCGGCGAAGTCAGTTTTTGCATCCATCGCAACGAAGCTACCATCTTTCGATCGCGTTGACAAGCCTTGGCGCCGGCTTCTATAATCCTGCGATGAACGACGATAAGATGATAACCCAGCACGATATCGACTCAGCTTCGGTTAGACTGAGGCCTATACTGGGCGTGCCTCCCAGACAGTACCTGCCCCTGATGTATGGCGTCGCCATTCTGGCCGTCGCTTTTTTTACCCTTGTGTATCCAAGTATCAAGCAACCCGGAGCAACCTGGTCTTTTACTGTGGATCCGCCTGGAGCGGCAGTTTACGTAGATGGAGCCTATCGCGGATACGCGCCTTGTTCTGTTTTCATCGGCTCTGGAGAACATGTCGTTACCATCGCGAGACCAGGGTTTCAACCCTACAAGCAGCCTTTAATCAGCAAAGGCCGGTTATTCGGGACATTGCTCGTCAAAGCGCGCGCTGAGCTCGCCATTTCGCTGGATCCGTTACCAGGCTCATTTATCCTCGAAGAAGGAGTCCGCCGTTTTGCTGCGTGGGCCTTGTCGGGCTCTCCTAGCGAAGCCTATCAGATACCGATGGTGCTGTCCGATGCAGCGAGGGCCGCATCCATGACTCCCGAATCTGTTAACGCGGACGGTTTAGCCGGAGCCGCTACATCCTACTCCTTGCATGCCCAGTCATTCCGCGATGGCATTCGTGCCGTGACAATAGCCTACGGACAATCCGCGGCCCTTACTCCTGTATCGCTCGCGCGATTGGTTTCGAAACTTGGCCAGGAGCTTCGCGACGATCCGTCAATGCTGACCGGACTGGCCGCTTTCACACCCGCGCCGCTGCGGACCAAGCTCGAATCAATGCAGGCCTACCGCGCCGTTATAGCAGGCATAGACGCCGCCACGGTCGTACCGCTAAACACAGGCCCAGCGTCAATAGTCTCAGGGCAGGAATTCATAGCGCTGAAAGAAGGTAACGCCGCCATCAAGACTGGTAGCGCTCTATCCGCCGTTGTTCCTGTAGCGTCGTTCCTCCTGGCAAGTTCAGAAACAACGGTAGGCCAGTTCGGGCGCTTCATCGAGGCTCATCCCGAATGGGCACCTGCGGCCGCCGCTGTCTTGGTCTCAAAGGGCCTCGCGGAAGACGATTACCTCACAGGGTATGGAGACTCGAAGGCCGATGAAGTGCTTACCTACGTTTCCAAGCCCGCAGCGCTCGCCTATTGCGCCTGGCTGACTGAAACGGCACCGGCGGGTTATCGCTTCACCCTGCCGAGCGAAGCCGAGTGGGCATATGCAGCCTCTATGAGTGATGCATCCGCGGGACGTAATGCTATTTTCTCCGATCTCGGAGCCAGCGGTCCATTGGACCCGAATACGCTTCCTCGCGACACTGCCGGGTTCAAAGGATTGCTTGGCAATGTCTGGGAGTGGTGCGCAGATTCATACTCCTCAAATCCAGCAAGTGGACGCACCGGCAGGATACGGTTCCCTTCTATCGAATCGGTAGTTCGCGGAGGTTCTTGGGCCAATCGCTCCGATCTGGTCAGTCTCGCTTCGCGCGGCCCCATGCAGGAATCAGAGTGCTCTGCCTACGTGGGCTTCAGAGTCGCGCTTGTAGCTGAAACGGGGCAATGATGGACGGAGTCAAGATCATCGCGCTCAACAGACGGGCGCATTTCGATTATACTGTTGAAGAAACGCTGGAATGCGGAGTAAGCCTGCTCGGGTCGGAGGTCAAATCCCTGCGCATCGGCAAGGTGTCCTTCCCCGACGGATACGCGGCCTTTGAAAAAGGTGAACTGTGGTTGAAAAATGTACACATCGCCGAATACACCTGCAGCTCTATTTTTAACCATGATCCGGACAGGCCAAAGAAGCTTCTTGCCCATGCCCAGGAACTCAAACGACTCGAGCGGAGGGTCAATGAAAAGGGTTACACCCTTGTTCCGCTCGATTTTCACTTCAGGAAGGGACGCGTCAAGGTGGAGCTAGGGCTTTGCAGAGGCAAGAAATACTCGGACAAGCGCGAATCAATAAAAGAACGCGATGTGATGCGGGACATTCAACGCGAATTCCGCGACAGGCAAGGCTGATCGTGGGGGGCGGATTGCGCATCACTGGCGGCACACTCAAAGGACGTCGGATAGAGGTACCCAAAGGCGATTTCGAGATCCGTCCGGCTATGGACAGGATGAGGGAATCGCTTTTCTCCATACTTGGATCGCTTGCGGGACGGTCATTTCTTGACCTGTTCTCGGGGTCTGGTATCATAGCGCTTGAAGCGGCAAGCCGCGGCGCATCGCCAATCGCCTGTGTTGAGCGAGATCGCGCCAAGCTAGGCCTTTTGATCCAGAATGTGTCCATCGCGCCGACGCGCATTGATTGCCATTGCGTGCCGGTCGAACGTTTTGTACTTCGTTGTGAAAAGTCATATTCCGTCGTGTTCTGTGATCCGCCTTTCCCCTATGCTCACAAATCCGACCTCGTCAGATCGATCGCAGAAAAAGGCCTCGTGGAACCGGGTGGACTCCTTCTCATACACTACCCTTCAGAGGAAACACTGCCACCGTCGCACGGATTGCTAGTAATGACTGATGAACGGGAATACGGACGTTCAGTAGTCCGCTTCTACACACGGACTCTGGAATGAGCATTTCAGATTTAGCGATCCAGCGTTCTGATGAGCTGAATCAATCGAGCATCAAGGGCATCGGTCGTGGTAGCAAACGAACACAATGGTGGGGCTTCGCTTTCTATTGAAGCCCAAAGAACCGCACTGTCATCCTCGTTCATACGATCGACTGGTTCCAGAGTAAGTTCTAGGTATCGCATGGGGCTCTCCCATATCGGAGGCACCGCCTGGTTGACCCCGATTAGCGTGTTATTATTTGAAAAAAGTCATTTATAGTGGTTTCCTATACCATTAAAAATGGCAGGCGTAGCGCCGAGAACGGAGTCCCTATGGACGAGACGATATTCCAGAATTTTCCTGACGGCGGCCTCATCAAGACCGTCGACGAGCCCAATGGAGATCTATCGTCTGAACAGAAGGCTCAGTTGAATCGTCGCGGGAATGCTATTTTCAATACAGGCGATATTGAAACAGCTCGACGTATATTCCAGACGACAGGTTATTCCGACGGCCTTATGCGCGTAGGTGAATCATATATGCGTGCCGGCCAGCCAGTAGATGCACTCAAAATGTTCAAGCTGTCACACGATCAATTGAGAAGCGCGGAATTGGTGGAGCGTGCGGCGCAAGCTATACGTAAGATGCTTACCGAGAAGGAAAAAGTATGAGTGATAATTTCAATCAAGACGAAACACACGAGTTCGACGATGGAAGCGGCACCCAGCAAAACGACGAGCTCATGGAAATTGCTGAACTATCCAAAAAAGGATACCAGTTTCTCAAGGAGAATCGTGTCGGCGATGCCGAGCGAAACTTTAAAAAAATCCTAGAGAATGATCCTGAGAATAATTATGCCCTGGTCGGACTTGGCGACGCTGCCCGTAAACGTGCGGCGCACCGTGACGCTGTCGATTTTTACAAGAAATGCCTAATATACCATCCAGGAAATAATTACGCGCTCTTTGGCCTCGCCGACTGTTACAAGGCTCTCAACCAGTACCAGAAGGCCATTGAGATATGGGAGCAATATCTGCTCCATGACAACAAGAATATAACGGTGCTTACAAGAATAGCGGATGCGTATCGAAAGGTCCGTGATTTCAGGAAGTCAAAGGCTATTTACCTTCGAGTGCTGGAAATGGAATTCGACAATCCCTATGCTCTTATCGGCCTTGGGCACTTGCATTATGACTTCAAGGAATATCGCGACGCGCTCCATTATTGGCAGCGCATGGTCGACGCTCAAGGCGACCTCGTAGATATCAGGGTCCTCACCTCCATTGGTAACTGCTATCGCAAACTCAAGCAATTTGACCTCGGCGTTCCCTACTTTGAGAAAGCGCTCGGCAAGGAAGCGGATAATTTCTATGCCTTGTTCGGCCTCGCCGATTGCTATCGCGGCATTGGCGAGCCGCAACGCTCACTTGATTACTGGAATCACATCCTGGACAAGGATCCTCGAAACAAGGTCATTCTGACTCGCGCCGGCGATGCCTATCGCAGTATGGATCGTTACGAAGAGGCGGCAGACTATTACGAGAGGGCCTTGAATATTGAATTCGATGTATACGCGGTACTAGGCCTCGCAACTATTTCACGCATGCAGGGAAAAGTCCAGGCTGCCATAGAATCGCTCAAAAGACTTGTGCAGAATGATGCTAAAAATTACCGTCTGCACCTTGAATTAGCACAATGCTACCTGGCAACCGGAGAACGACGGAAGGCTGAAGAAACTCTTCAGGACTTCATGAGACTCGGCATTCGCAACCCGCATATCCAGGAATTGATGTCCAAGATTCAGAATCAGTGAACAACGAATCGACCAGCCGTGCTGTTGCCGCCGCCGGATTGCTTCCGGAAGAGCTTACCGTAGCCCTGTCGCTCCGACCGGCCTTCCGGGGCCGACAGGTGTTCCGTTGGATCGCAAGCGGCGCGGCGTCCTTCGCCGACATGACCGATCTTCCTGCCTTGGATCGAGAGAGACTCTCTATCATACCTCTGTACTCATCCACCGTTGATGCCTCCGTAGCTTCTGATGATGGCTCGGTTAAACTCAAGATCCGCCTGTCTGACGGCGCAGCCATCGAGTCGGTTTTGCTTACCGATGCCGAAGGTCGCATGACAGCCTGCCTTTCCACACAGGTGGGGTGTCCCATGGCCTGCGCGTTCTGCAAGACCGGCACGCTGGGATTCTTGCGCAACCTTGGTCCGGATGAAATGGTGGAACAGTACCTACATCTCGCGGTCCTTCGCGGGAAACCCTCCAACATCGTATTCATGGGCATGGGCGAACCATTGATCAACCTCGAAGCGCTCAGGAAAGCCATAACCATTTTTACCCACCCTGATGGTTCTGCTATTTCCCGCCGTAAAATTACCATATCTACTTGCGGCATAGCGCCAGCGATTCGGGATTTGGCCGACAATGGCCCGCACGTGCGACTAGCCGTGTCTCTAACCGCGGCGACTGATGTGCTTAGGAGTGCGCTGATGCCCGTGAATCGCACGTGGAATTTGGCCTCACTCAAAGACGCGCTCCTCTACTATCAGCAGAAAACGGGAGACAGAATAACTCTGGAGGCGGCTATCATGGGGGGTGAGAATTCCAGCGTGGCCAGCGCCTCAGCGATGGCTGACTGGATACAGCCCTTGAACGTACAGGTCAATGTAATACCGTGGAACCCCGTCCCGGGCCTCCCCTATCGCGAACCTGAACGCGGAGAGGCTGCGGCGTTCGAAGCTGAACTCGTTCGTCGTGGCGTCAATGCCATACGACGAGCGCGCCGCGGGCGAGGCGTCTCAGGCGCCTGCGGCCAGCTTGGCGATACTCTCGGCGCCGAATTCGACATGCTTCCCGAGGACGATTAGCGATTTCCCAACCTTGACAGCTTCTGCATAAGCCGTTGAACGCGACGCAGAGCCCTATCGCGCAACGCTCCTTTTGCGTTTACCCCCGCTTGTCGCGCCAGTCGTATCGATTCATCAATATCACCACATATCCTCTCTGCGTACACAGATTTGGAGAAAAGGCCGGAAGGGTCGTCAGGAAGCATCGGGACTAGCTCGGTCCGTTCTTTCAACCGCAACTGTTTGCCGTATAATTTCATGAGCGGCCTCGCCGCCCCCGTGATGCCTGCGCACAAAGCAGTGACGAGGGTTTGCTCGGCGAGGGTTTCATCAATACGGGACTGAAGTTCCGCCAAGCCAACAGGATCACATTTCAACGCGGACATTGAACCGTTGGCCGTGTTATGGATCAACAGAAACAACGCGGCAAGCGATCGAACGTCAAGTTCGTTATGCAGAAAAACCCTTTCAAGCCGTTTTGTTCTGCCGAATTTTAGATACTCAAACCAGACTTCAGGAACCTCTGAACCGGGAAGGTCATCTCCGCGCCTGATGCCCAGAATTTCAGCCTCCAGATTGCCCAACGCGCAATTCCCTATAGTTCGGCGCCATAGCCTTCTTGCGGCGTGCAATGCGTCGATATGCAGCACGGGTGCAGGCGGTCCGAGTTCGTTCATCGTGCGGCGAACGGAGTACAGGGGCATATCGAACGAGGAACCATTATAGGTGACTACGGCGGCGGCTTTTGTAAATTCGACCGCCAGACTTTGTAGGAAGTCCAGTTCCGACGGGTAATCATCTATAAAGTATTGGCGCACCGACAGTGTTCCGTCATGCCTGAAATTACCGAAAGCTGCCAGAAATGCGACTGTGCCGGCCCCCCCCGACAAGCCGGTTGTCTCAAGATCAAAAAAAACGATATTTCCTAAGGAAACCTCAACTAGATCCAGCCGACCAGAGAAGAGGTTCAATCGGATTCGGGCGGCGGGATCTAGGTCGCTGGAAAAAGAAAGTGTTTCCTTGAATCTGAGGCCCTCGCGCAAAATGGACCAGCCAGCGGGAAAACAAATTCGCTCGGCTTGATGGATTGACTTGGGGTCTCTTTTTTTGCCGTTCCGGTTTTCGGGGTTTTCACGGATACGGGAAAGCCTAGCGCGCAGGTTGCCGGACACGGTTTACCGCGCCTCCCCACCATTCCGGCCGAGGCCCCTGATCGTAGCAGTAACTAGCGAAGCGGTTCCTGCTTTCCTGCGCTTCACTGTTGAAAACGCCTCAGGTGCCACCCCGATGCAAGAAGGACAGCCATCCACACAATCACATGCAGAAAGACGTTCAGCGGCTGCTTCGAGCACAGAACCCAATGAGTGCGACAGCGCTTCGACGAGGCCTGTTCCACCTGGATATTGATCCCAGACATAGATTGCAGGCACCCCGTAATGGTCATCCCGGACACGCCAGGTAGCCCCCAGGTCAGAACGGTCACATAAGAGTTCTATCGGAGCCAGAGCGCGAATAATGCTGCAGAAGGCGGCCAACGAGGCTGCCCGTTCGAGTTCCGCCATTGGCCGTAGAATGGCCCCAGGTTCGGCGGATTCAGGAAACAGTACCGCAAGCGTCCTGGTCTGCATCTCTTCTGGAGGAAGATAAATTTCTCCATACCCGATATTCTCGTTGGTATGAAAGCGCAACTTCTTGAATTTCTCGGCGCTGGAACGAACAAGAAGATCCCCGACGACGATGGGCAGGGCATCTGTACCGAGGTGCTCATCCTCGGACAGCACTTTGATGTCATTTTTTACTATGGCGTCGGTATAATAATTCGTCTCGCGTTCCTCTACGAGGCACTGGCGGTTTTCTATATCAAGCTTTAGCACTATGAATTGCTTGCCACGGTGTATGTAGACAGCATCATCAAATACGAGCTCTTTGGCGCTCGGCCTGTCCATCTCGCCAATTACCTCATTAGCCCCGTTTGTTGTATTGATGATTACGACATTGTCGGCAGTAGCTGACCTGAGTGAAATTTTCTCCGCGGGATAGCCTGAATCCGACCAATACCAGCGCCCTCCAGTGTTCCGTACTGTTCCTTCCTCTTCGAGGAATCCCAGTACGGCCTCAGGATCGGAACCAAAGGATTCACCTTTCTTGAATGGCAACTCAAAAGCGGCGCATTTGATATGATCTGTGTAAATATACGGATTGTCAGGATCTATTCTGGCGTTCTCTGCCGTTGCGTTGAAAAAACGATCCGGATGCTCTATGAGGTATTGGTCGACTGGTGAACTCGTGGCTACGTATACTGCCATTGAGGACCCTTTACGCCGACCGGCCCTACCCGCTTGTTGCCAGAACGAGGCTAGACTGCCTGGCCAGCCTGAAATAACGGCGGCGGCAAGCCCGCCTATATCGATACCCAGTTCGAGCGCGTTGGTTGAAACGACGCCGTGAATGCTGCCGTCCCGTAGGCCTCGCTCTATCTGCCTCCGCTCATTGGGCAGGAGCCCCGAACGGTAGGGCTCCACCCTGATCCGACTGTTTTCGGTGAAGATATTTTCGAAACGCTTGTTCAGGTATGCTGCCAAAATCTCAACTTTGAGGCGTGATCGGGCAAAGAGTATGGTCCTGACTCCGGAAGCCAGGAACAGTGCGGCGATAGCCATGGCTTCATCTGCTGAACTCTTGCGAATTCCTTGTACCGCATCGACGACTGGCGGGTTATAGAAAATCACGACTTTTTCTGCATGTGGGGCGCCATTCTCGGTAATCGCGCGGACGGGTCTGCCAATCAGAGCTTCGGCCAACTCCGAGGGATTGCCTATTGTCGCAGAGCACAAGATAAAACGCGGTGTAGAGCCGTAGTACGCGGCAACGCGGAGAAGGCGTCGGAATACATTAGCTACGTGGCTCCCGAAGACGCCCCTGTACGAATGCATCTCGTCAACGACAATGTAACGAAGTCCCGTAAAAAATTTTATCCATTTAGCGTGATTTGGAAGAACGCCGGAATGGAGCATGTCGGGGTTGCTGATGACAATGCGGCCTGAGTCCCGCGCTACTTTTCTGGTAGACTGGGGCGTGTCACCGTCATACGTCGCGGCTTTAAGGGGAAGGCTTCCCGCTTCGATGAGCGCGTTGAGCTCGGCCTGTTGGTCCTGGGACAGCGCTTTTGTCGGGAACAAATACAGAGCTCTGGCATCAGGGTCGGCAAGAAGCGCCTGAGTCACTGGCAGATTGTAGCACAGGGTCTTACCACTGGCTGTTGGCGTCACAACGACAAAATCGTCGCCCGCCTCAGCGCTATCCCAAGCAGTTCGCTGATGGCTGTAGAGGCTTTCGATACCGCGACCCGCGAGCGCCGTTTTCAAGCGAGGATCGAGGTTGGGTGGAAGGCTGGCGAAACGCGCGGGCGCCGCCGAAATGTGTTTCACGCTCGATATATGAGGCGCAAAATCAGGGTTGCTTAAAAAATCTGTTAAGGGATCTCTGGTATCGATGGTATTCATGGCTATACTATGATACGGCAAACAAGGCGATTGGTAAATCTCGTTTTGTTGCGTCATCATGCGTCGATTGGGCGATTGCGTATTGGACAGTCATGCTATAATTTACTGATTGATTTTCTGAGTGGAGGAAATGATGCATAAGGTCCTATCAATAGTCCTCGGCGGAGGCAAAGGTTCGAGGCTTTTCCCCTTGACGAAAGACAGGGCGAAACCGGCAGTACCCTTTGGCGGCCGTTACCGTATCGTCGACATTCCTATCTCCAACTGCATAAACTCTGGTTTTAAACAAATTTATATTCTGACCCAATTCAACTCAGCCTCTTTGCACCTGCATATTGCTCGCACCTACGTGTTTGACACCTTTTCTGACGGCTTCGCCGAAGTGCTGGCCGCGGAGCAGACCTTGACCCATTCCGGTTGGTACGAGGGCACCGCGGATGCCGTAAGAAAGAACCTCGTACATTTTCGGCCCCAGAATCCTACTCACTACCTAATCGTTTCAGGAGATCAGCTCTATAGAATGGACCTTGCGGACATGTTCCACAAGCACGTGGAATCAGGGCGCGCGTTGACGATTGCTTGCACCTCCGTTACCAGGGAAGACGCAAGCGATTTTGGCATCATGAAGGTTGATTCAAAAAGCAAGGTCATCGAATTCCAGGAAAAACCTGGCACTGTAAAGGATATTTCAGACTACAGGATTCCCAAAGAACTGATGAAGGACCGCCGAGGATCAAAAGAATACCTTGCCTCAATGGGCATCTATATTTTCGACGCGGCTCTCTTAGAAGAAAGCCTCGCAGACGACGAGAACGATTTTGGCAAAGAAATCATCCCAACAATCCTCGAAAAGCACGATATCAATGCCTATATTTTTGATGGTTACTGGGAAGATATAGGTACGATAAAGAGTTTCTATGAGGCAAACCTGAACTTGACTTCGATTTCGCCCGAATTCAATTTTTATGATGAGACCAGCCCCATTTTCACGCACCGCCGCAACCTTCCGGCATCAAAAATCAATTACAGTACACTGAACCAGGCTATAACCTCGGATGGGTGCATCATCACGAACGCTTCTATATCTAACTCCATCGTAGGTATACGTACTATCATCGAGGCCGGCGCAAGTTTCTCGGGGGTTGTCTGCATGGGTTCAGATTACTATGAGACGGAGGCGCAGAAACTACTGAATGCTGAAAAGCGCATTCCCAACATAGGAATAGGTAGCGGGTCCATCATCAAGGGGGCCATAATCGATAAAAACGCCAGAATCGGCGCAGACTGCCGCATCGGCATCGATCAGCGGGAGAGGCCTGACGGTGAATACGGTTCTTACTATATTGTAGACGGTATAATTGTCATTCCTAAAAATGGTATCATCGAAGCAGGCAGTATTATTTAAGAAGAACGCCGGCCCAAGCCTCCAGGAGGAAATCGTCATGCAAAGGAGTATCAGGGCCGCTCTTGTAGTCGTAGACGTACAACGCTATTATCTGGAGCCAGAATCACCCTTTTACGGATATTCGGAGCTTTGCTGGCCGGGCTGTATGTCGTACATCGGAGAGCGTGTCCGGAAATCTGTATTTCCGGCAGTCAACAGACTCAGGTCGGCCTTCGGCGCCATAGGCTGGCCGACGGTATACTTGCGCCTATGTGCCACGAATCCCGATAGATCGGACCTTCACCGATTCTTCAGGACTTTCTGGTCTGCCGCCAGTGCTGCCGGCTTCGAGGATACCTACCCTATGGCTAGTGATCCTTGGTCTGATATTGCTCCTGAGATAGCCCCTGGCACTAAAGATACCATACTCGATAAATCCAGTTATTCCGGCTTTTCAACGCCTGGGCTGGAACATATTCTCAGATCGCTCGGCGTCGATGTAGTTGTGATGACCGGACTCGCTACAAGCCAATGCGTCGATACGACAGCTCGTGACGCGTCCGAGCGGGGATTCATCGTAGTGCATGTAGAAGATGGGCAAGCGGACTACGGCGCCGACGAGCACGAGGCTGCGCTTTTTGCATCCCGGGGCATATGCGGGGGACATGTCGTCGATTCAGAATTCCTTGCGGCCGCTCCTTACAAACTGGTAAGCGCTTTTGCCGATTCGGAAAAACGGTAGCGAACAGGTTTACAGTTCTTCGGCGCCGATATCGGGGAAGCGATCTTCCGGCGTGTTTCTTTGTGTTCCCAGTAGATCGAACCTAGAGGCCCATTCTACAGTATTACCACCATCTAAACAGGCTGATAATTTTGAAAGCCGGAATAATCCCTTGATGGATCCAGAAAACATTCGGGCCGGATCTTCAGAAAAATTAGGTTTCGCAGGCTTCATCAATTGATTGAGTTCCGCAAGCGTCGTAACCGAGAGTCTTCCATCAAGATAGCGCGAGAAACCCCACAAGCTATTTGCACTCACGGTACCGCTTATGGGTAGTGTGTCGCTACGGATGAAGGCTGAAGTACTGCCAGGGAATGAAGCGATAGAATTGAAAATCTCGAAATTCGATCCTGTAGAACTGACAAAAACAGCTCGAGGCGCATCAATGAGAGCCGTTACGTGAGCCACTCTGAGCGTTGACCCGTTAAGCGCGTTGAAAGCTTCTGTCGAACCTTTCCAGGTTGCCTCTATATATACTGAAGAAACCGTCAAACTGGATGCGCTTGCAGTGAAAATCCTGCATGACGAAGCGCCTCCCGCAATGAAAAAGGCAGCGCTTTCGACATATACTGTCGAACGGACTGAATTGATGGCTGATAAGGCTTGTGAAGGCGTCGCTTCAAGGCGAAGTCCGGTAATAAAAGCGTCGGCATCGCTGATCCTGATGGCATCGAACAGTTTGACTGTGGAATCGCAGTGTATCGTGCTGTTGTCCAGTTTTAGAGGCGCACCGTTGGATTCTATTCCATGAGCTGTCACACTATTTGACAAATTCATTGAAGAAGAGTCGACGGTAATACTGCTACCGGCTGATTTGAGGGCGGTCATATCGATACCCCCCGACAAAGCTAGCGTAGAACGATGTACGCTGATGGATCCGGAGCGTGAAAAAGCTATGCCGCCGGCGCCTTCGCCGTTCATAGAAAGAGCCACTGCAATTAACGAAATCGAGCCACCGTCAACGACAAAAGCCCAAGAGGAAGACGAGGGTGGAACTTTGATAAAGATCGAGGCGGAAACGGCGGAATCATTCCACTCTTCATCAAATCCACCCGCGATAGTCAACGGCTTGGATATAACGACAGTCCTTCTGAGCGCTACCTCGCCACGAACGTAAACGAAACGCTTCCCCGTAGCCTGGGCGGCTTCGATTGCGTCATCAAGGAACTGAATAGGATCGTCAGGAGAACCTGAAGCCTCCGGGCGACCGCTTGCATCGGTATATAGGGAGGATCGATCTATCAGGATATCTATAGCGGGCATTTCCTTTGAACGATTTCCGAATTCGTCTTCTGAATACGCTCGGATGACATATCTCTTTCGGCCTTCGTCCGAACCGTTGATCGACATGGGACTACTGTACGGAATGAAAGGACCTTGACCGTTTTCCGATATAGAGACGAAAATCGAGCCTTGTTGAGGTTTGAAGGAAACCGTCGAATCAGATGAGGAGAAACTATGGATGCCTTGCGTAGTAGCAGGAACCGGTGGCGGCTGGCGATCAACCGAGAAGCTTATAAAGCGTTCCTGAATCGTAGCAGCAATCATGTTTTTAGGCGGCGCAGGAGATTCAGCAATGACCCGAAGATGATAGCGTACTATTTCACCGGCCTTTCCTTCAAAGCGAAGGCCTTCCTGACCTAGAACAGGGCTACTGCTACCGACTAGGGGAGCTATGGCGTTGCCCTCGATGACTTCGTACCGGAGTTTGGCTACTCCTTGCGGAGCTATCAAGACAGGCGCCCCGTAGGTTTTTCCATTTTCAACACCGTTCACTAAAGGAACAATCGCCGTATACCACGGAGGTAGCTCCACACTCGCGGTAGCCGAACGAGAACCGATACGGTCGAGCATATAGTAACGCAGAGTCACGGGAGTAGATCTTAGTTCACAACGTATAGGTTGTTGATATGCGCTAAACTCTTCTGATCCAATTGAAAAAAGTATGGTCCATGGAGAGGCTGGCCAGTCGATATAGGCCGTCGATTCCTCGATCCTGATCATAGGGGCAACTGGAGTGGGCGGCGCGCCGGCAGCTTCGTCCGCAGGAAAGCTAGGCGACAAGCGGGCCGGTTCCGGTACGATGTAACGCACATCATCACGTATGTAGCCATAATGCACGGCAATCTCAGTTTCGTATCCCCATGGAAATGGTATGAGACAGGTGGCGACAGTCGTTCCAGACAGTTCCACATATGACGCTGTGGCTTTGAACGGTTCGGGCGAGTTGACGGCGACGCAAGGAGTCGTTCCTTCAGGAACTTTGATCGTAAGTCGGGCGGAACCTGCAAGATCCACCAATTCAGCGGTTAGTTCTGGAGTTTTTTCCGTCAGGGCTATTGAATTCCTGGCCAATCCTGGAGTGAAAGGATACGAAGGTGTGAGACTTAGCGGATGCAAGCGCCACCGAGCTGAACTGGATCGCGAAATGTTGCCCGCGGCGTCGACAGCGTAAACGGTAGCGCTGACTATACGGGTTGCGTCTTCTTCTACCGTGAACAGAATTTTCCTGGAAGCAGGGAATGGTTCGAACGGTGAACCGTCGATGCTTATAAACAGGTCTCCGGCTCCCTCCACGCCCAGAGATAAGGAACCTTCAATATCTCCAGGAGGTGGGATGAGAATAGGTGGTTCCGGAGCCCTCATATCGATAAGGTAGGATAGTATTGTATGGCTAGTTCTATCCGAAGATTGAAATTCAAGTGTATATCTGCGTTCTTCACCAGCGAAGGCGTTCAGGTAGAGAGGTCTATCAAAAGAAATCCAGGATTCCTGACCTGCAAAGCGATATTGCGCAACGGAGCCGGGAGCAAAGGACGCGGGCACTAAAACCTGAGCCTCGGCATAGGTGCCTACCGGCGGCCCAAAAACACCCTGCATCGGTTCATAGGATAACGACGGAACAGAAGGTTCCGCATGACTGAAAGCGGCCGCCAGAAAGGCGACCGCGTACGCACTCAGGAGTCTGGATACAGTCATCAGCCCTTCAGGACAGCGAGGATCTCCTGCAACTCCGGATCCTCGGGATAGTAATGCTCCTTGAGTTCTTCTTCGGACAAGCCGACGAGCTCATGGCTCATATAATGAATCCAGCGTTCATCCTCCGCTGTCTTGATCTCATGAAGCCTGCACCAGTAGTCGGGCTTGATTGCAGGCTGTTCCCCACGGTACCCAACAATCTTGTAATCGTGTACAGCTATCTTCAGGTCTTTGCGCGGCACTCCCTTTTCCAGTATCACGCTGGCGAGATGATGTATTGTCCGTCCTGTATCATAAATGTCGTCAACCAGAAGAACCTTGTCACCGTTTCTGAGATACTCGGGGCTGTAGGTCCAACCGTCGACACGGACCTGTTCCTGCTTCCGAACGTCGGTATATGAGCGCGCAACGACGGCGGCATAGAATATCGGTCGGGCATCATGCCTTACTACCTTGAAATATTCGGACATGACGTTACCGAGGTAAGCGCCGCCCCGCAGGGAGACATAGATGATATCGGGAACAAAGCCGTCAAGGTGTATCCGATGCGCTAATTTGAGCGCGTTGTTGCGCACCTCGTTGTACGATATGAATTCCTTGCTCATCCAAACCTCTCTTTGTTCTTTACTGTAGCATTACTTGCGTATGAGCGCAAGCGTAGTCAGAGTCTGACCGTCGCGCAGTACGGTAAACTGGAATTTCATGGCCTTGGTGTCGTTCAGGATACGGTAATACGGAGCAACGCCGTCGATCTCCGTATCATTCATAGCAGTCAGAACATCCCCGATTTTTATGCCAAGCGTGGCTGCCGGGCTTTTCGCTATGACGCTCGTAACAATGACGCCCTTAGTGCCTTTGGGCAACTTGGCTTTCTCAACTAAATCCTTGTTCAAGGTCGTCACTTCGAGCCCTGGCCAAAGCTTGGAATAATCCGCCGCGCTTGTTTCCTTGCGCTCATCTATCGTTACTTTGATTTCTACCGGCTTGGCATCCCGCAGCAGCTTGAACAAGGCTTTTGCTCCAACGGGGAGATCGCCGACGAT
This sequence comes from uncultured Treponemataceae bacterium, assembly GCA_964571545.1. GTDB lineage: Bacteria > Spirochaetota > Spirochaetia > Treponematales > UBA12059 > SZUA-370. Next base: position 22,764 of record CAZNCK010000005.1, read on the forward strand.
ACGCACGAGTTGATCGAGCGATGCAACGGATTTTCCATCAATATCCGTAACGAAGTCACCAGGCTTGAGCCCACTCTTGGCAGCGGGTCCATCGGTAAAAACATGTCCGATGAACGCGCCTCGCTTTTCACCCAGGCCGAGTTCGCCGAGCGTCGCTTTAGGAAGATCCGACAGAAGCACGCCGAGCCACCCGTAGCGAACTGATCCCTTCGCGATGATATCTTCGATGACGCGAACTGCGTTGTTTATGGGAATGGAGAATCCAAGACCCACACTGCCGCCAGTCGTCGATGCTATCCAGGTATTGATTCCTATGACCTCACCATCGATATTGGCCAATGCGCCGCCGGAGTTTCCTCTGTTTATCGAAGCATCGGTCTGAATGAAGTCGCTGATATTTCCTTCGGGGCCTCCGTCGCGTCCGATTGCGCTGACGATGCCTACAGTAACGGATGAAAACAAGCCAAACGGACTTCCTATTGCAATAGCCCAATCCCCTACCTCAAGGGCATCAGAGTCGCCAAGCCTTGCGGGGCGAATATCGGCATCTGAACTCTCGAATGATACAACCGCCAAGTCGCGTCTGGTATCGGTGCCCACGACAGCCCCCGTGAACTCTCTTTCATCATGGAGCTTTACGGTTATTTCCTTTGCGCCGGCGACAACATGATTATTTGTCAGGATGAACACTTTCTTGCCGTCTTTGCGCACGATTATGCCAGAACCTAAGCCGCGCTCTTCAAATTCTTCAGGGGCAGGTTTCTCGTCCGGCGCTTGTTCGGGGTCGCCGAAGAAGAACCTCCAGGGGAATTGATCACTGCCTTCAACCGCCGATGTGCCAAGCACATCAAGCTCCACTACCGAGGGCAACACCGAGCGTGAAACTTGATTGAAAGCAGACTGGATGGCCTTAGCCTGCAATATGGCGCCCGCTTCATCGACGGAGAATGCCGGGGCAGTATCCGCATGGGCAATCGCGGGCCCTTCCGAAGCTGGCGCTCGTGCCAGGATAGTAAAAGCAGCGACAAAACCTATCATTATCCCAACGAGTACAAGATTGACCAAAAAAAACTTTTTGGAAAACAGTTTTCGTGTTAACGACATAGTGTAAACCTCCGGATACATAAAATCATAAAAGGCAGCTCAGGCTAGCCTCATTGTATCAATATAATACCAAGGAGGCCGGACAGTTACGCGGTGTTTTTTTTCAGGCTACCAGGAAGTCATTACTTCTGATCCCGTTGCCGTCACAGCGACTGTATGCTCAAAATGGGCTGATTTCGAGCCATCGAGTGTAACGATAGTCCATCCGTCATCAAGTTCGCCGACTCCGTCCCCGCCAGCATTGATCATAGGCTCGATGGCCAGTACCATGCCTGGAACCATCCTGGGGTTAGGTCCCGAGCCAACGTAATTGGGCACCTGAGGATCTTCGTGTTGGGAAAAACCTACGCCGTGGCCGCAATATTGTCTAACGACTCCATAACCATTAGCCCTGGCGTGCGAGAATACAGCTCGCGATATATCATGAATACGCGCGCCGGGACGTACGGCGGCAATAGCCCGTATGAGGCATTCCTGTGTGACACGAAGCAATTTTTCCGTCTCTGGGGCCACAGGCTCAACCGCGACAGTAAACGCGGCATCGCTGAAATAACCGCCAAGCTCTATGCCGCTGTCAATTCCGACGATATCTCCGGGTTGAATTTTGCGCTTGCCGGGAATACCATGGATTACTTCCTCGTTGATGGAAATGCACAGCGTAGCTGGATAAGGATTTGACTTATCGCCATAATTTAGAAACGCGGGCTTACCGCCATTTTCCAGAATAAATCGTTCGGCGAATTGATCGAGTTCTTCTGTGGTTATTCCCGCAACAATCATGGGACGTAATTCGGCGTACATTCTTGACAAAAGCGCGCACGAAGCACGAATGCCGGCCAATTGGTTTTCATTTTTTAAGCGAATCAAGATCAAGCCTTTCCGGGGCCGTGAAACCCCACTCATCAACCGCGTATTCGCGGTTGACTCAATTATACATCCTCAAGCGCATCAAACGCGACCGCGCCTCGCGCGACGCTGGATCGGCACCTACCGCGGCCTCATATGCCGCGATCGCTTTCTCTGGCAACTTGGACACTTGTAACGCGTCACCTGCTTTGACGTAGGCGACAGCTTTTTCATGTTGATTCTGCGCAAGACCAACGGCAAGCATGAAGGCCTCGGCGGCCTGTTGAGCACGATTACCAGCGAGTTCAAGCATACCCAGATTCAAGGCTCCAGCATAGCCCGATTGCCCAGGTCCGTACTTACGAATAATACTGGCCGCGCTCGTTGTATTGTCGCCCAAAACAAGTACGATGGAATCCCAGAACCATGAACGCCGAGTCTGCAAACCGTTTTTTCGACATACTTCAGCAAGCTCGGTGAAGCGATCCCACGCTCCAGCGTTAGCTAGAGTCTCAAGCGCGACATCGTAGGCAACCGGAGACGAGGGGTATTCAGCGGCCAATCGCAACGCTTCTGGTACGGCGCGTTCCGGATTTCCGTATTCCAGCCTGGCGATGGCGGCAGATTCACCGCTCAGACTGGAAACAATATCCCGCGCTTCTTCAATTTGATTTTTAGAACGAAGCCATCGGGCCCGATCCATTGAAGCCTCAGATGAACCCGGGAAAAGTTCTTCTATGAGAGAGCGCAGTCCAGCTTCTATCGCCGATGGAGCAGAGATCGCAGTCCATGAATCAGGAGGCGGCGCATGAGGCCACGCTCGGATCGCAGGTTCCGGTTCAGTAGCGGCGGCACGAGCAAGCGCTGCGTAGGGCTTCCAGGACCACGTTGGAAAGCGATCTATCAAGTATGCCCAGGATGCGCTGGCGGCAGTTATATCACCTATGAGGTACTCCGCATCCGCGCATATCGCGATCTCCAGCGGATCAGTTGGAGCCGGCATGCGGCTTGCTAGCGTCTCTACGGCTCCAGCGTCCCAGAGCAGCAAATATGAGGCACTAGACTGCATTCCTCCATTGAAGCGTAGCGCATCGACAAGCAAGGTTTTGGCTGTTGCGCGGTCGCCTTCGATGAGGGCTTGGGTGGCGGCATATACAAGGAACCGGTCATCGCCTGTAGCATCGGCACAGGCAACTAGTTGCTCAATGGTGGAAACGGGGGTAAGACGGTTCTTGTACGCGAAAACCAAGGCTTCCGCGTATTCAGCTGCCCTGGTGGATGCATCCAGGGCGGTATGAAAAAGCGTCAAGGCTTCTGCAAATTGACTTGCTGACAAATATGCATCAAGCATCGCGAGGGCAACCGGTTCGGATACGTTTCTATCTTTGGCTATCGCGGCTGCAATAGCCGCGTAAGAATCTGACGATCTTTTTGAGGCCCGTTTCAGCAATCTAAGCTGGTCTTCCGTGCCGTTAGCCAAAGAGGCGGCCTTGATGAATTTCTCTGTTGTAACGGCTTGAGGTGATGAGTCGATTTCTGCAAGAAGAGAACCAAATGAAGCATCTGGTCTGCTACATGAGACGTAGAAGACGAGCGAAGCCCAGAGGGCCAACACGACGGCGTTGCCTCCGTGTTGCCTCAGCTTGCGGTACGGTGCTCTTTCCATACGGCATCCAGTACGCCGTTGATAAAACGGTATGAATCCTCTGCACCGTATTCCTTGGCTATTTCTATTGCCTCATCGATTGTTATCTGAGCGGGAATATCCATTTGAAATACCAATGAATATACCGATACGCGCAGTATTGCGAGATCCACTTTCTTGAGGCGCTCGAAAGCCCAATGCTCAAGATGTTTTTTTATATCAGCGTCGATAGCCTCGATATTCTCGATTGTCCCTGAAACGATGAGGCCCGCGAACGTTTTAAGTTCCTCATCGGTGCTTGCGGCTGATTCCTCGCCAAGCCATGAGAACGAGAGAAGTTCATCAAAACTCATTGATGAAGCGTCCCAGGCGTATAGGGCTTGGAACGCAACGATTCTTGCTTTTCGTCTCGAAGCCATATCAGGGCTTTCCTAGAATTTTTATATCTGCCTGACCACGAAGCTTCTTGAACAGTTCAGTGAACGTCTTCTGGAGGAATTCCGTCTCGCGCTGCTTAGACAAGAGTTGTCCAATGTAATCCTGAACGGTTCCATCTTGGCCTAGACGATACGGATCCGACAACTCGAGTTGCTTCTGAGGAAGGAACTCGAGCCTGCGAACGATCCACCATCCGGCTTCAGTTTCAAAAGCCATTGAATTGGCGCCATCCTTCAGCGAGAAAACCATTTCATAAAAAACCTTGCCAAACTGCGAGATGAACACATCGCTACGCTCGAAGTATATGGATTCTTTGTTAGCCGCGTAACCGTTTTCTTGAGCCTTTAAGCGCAAGACATCAAAAGATTCCCCTTTGACGAGTCGTTCCGAAAGTTTCTTCATAAGATCAGCGCCCTTGGCACGTTCAGCCGCGCTCGTATCTTTGAATTGGTAAAAAATAAATGCAATTTTGACTGTGTCAGGCCTCACCAGCCGCGATTTGTACAAGTCGTAGGTAGTAAGTATCTCGTTGACGCCAATCGGAGGAATAGCAGATATCTCAGCTGACTTTGTACTCATTAGCCAGCGCTGTATGAGCACCTGCTTCTTATAATAGGTCCTGAGATCCGCATATGGAATTCCCTGTGTTGCAAGGTATGCAGAGAACTGCTGATCAGACTCGCCGGAGGGGCGCTGAGCTCTAAGTTTGGCAATATAGGAATCAATCTCGCCTTCGCTGACCTTAAGGCCATCTCGATCGCACATCTGATAAAAAAGGATATCATTAATCACATCGTCAAGATACGCCTTTCGTTCCTCGACGTTCAGCGTTTTACCTAGACTGGCTTCAAGTTTTATTACGTCCTCTTTGAAGGATTTATCTGAAACGACCTCTATCTTTGTAAGCTTGACGGTCGCCAAAGGGGCTCCAAGGCTAGTGCCGCCCATGGGTTGGGCCCATAGAGGCGCTACGATGAGGCAGGTGACGAACAGCGCGAAAAGGTTCTTCTGCATTGATATCTCCAAGAGCTGTCGATTAGTCGGACAGACACGAGGTCTGACCACGAATTATAACAATTAAGTAGCGGATAGGTTAATGGAAAACACACTGTCTATTCAAGGCTGTTCAGGCCATTTATTGGATCCAGAAATCTTTACAGCTAGTGCTTTCAATCCAGGCAATTTGGGAGCAAGTACTAAAGCCCTGTTTATGGCGGTCTTTGCTTCAGCGACCCGGCCAAGACGGAACAGCAACTCGGCTCGCTTTCGCAGGAATTGCGCATCGTTCTCAGCCGAGCTGCGAATCGATATCGCTTCCTGCAGAGTTTCTAGATAGATTTCCGGCTCAAGAACTCTGAGAAGGTCCTCGAGGACCAGTCGCCGATACCGAGCTAACACTACATCGTAGAAATATCCAAAACCGCTAGACTGTTGCTCCATCGCTATGAGACGCTTCATGACCCTGTATGAATCAATATAGCGACCGCGGAGAGCGTACTCTTCCGCTATGCAGAATTCGGCGTCCATAGCCTCTGGTCGTTCGAAAAAACGCTCTAGTCGGCCTTGGTCTGTATCCCTGATACGGTCATAGAGGGCCAAGGCTTCATCTTCCAAGTCATGCAACAGGTCGTAGAATACCAGTTTTGCGATGTACTCAGGCTCTTCCAGCCGGTCTAAAAGCCAGAGCCGGTAATCAAAGGCAATACCCTGACCATGAGGTATCAGCCGAAGACGTCCCCTGTCGTATTCACGCCTGGACTGAGCGTCAGAGAGTATCCGGTATGCCTCTAGTACTAAGCGCATCGCTTCATCGTCTGTCCCGCCAGTGTCGGGATGTCGCGCTTTGGCTTTTTTGCGAAAAGCGCTTTTAATCTCTTTCTGGGAGGCTTCTGGTTGTACACCGATGATAGAATATAGATCGTTCACGAAGGTATCGTCAGGCCAAGCCCGGACGGTCCTCAAAATTTACTATCGTTGAATAGGCTTTATTTGAATCACCTGTAAGAAAGAGCGCGGTTGGTATCAAAAAATCGCGCCAGGGCACACAGGGGAGCGAGACACATTTACCAAAAGTAAAAGAACCCGTCAATCGCATGGGATAGACGAGTTCTTTATAGGGTTTTTCCTTATGGTCGCCTACAACATCCGTATGAATCCGGTTCTCGGGAAACACGGCGCGGAGTAAAGGCGCTCTGGAGAACATGGATCTACTAAGGGGTTGCGGGGGTTGTCTCGGACGCGGGGGCCGCAGGGACAGCAATTTCTGCCGCTGGTGCCTCAGGCTGATCTTGCCTGTATAGTCCAGTACCCTGTTTTTCCTGTGCGGCTTGCAAGACCCCCTCATCATTTGATGACTTGGGTTGCATTACCGCCAAGGTAAACGCGATGATGAAGAACAAGGCACCGAGTATATAGGTGAACCGCACTATCACGTTGGAGGATCTAGACCCAAAGGCCGCATTTCCGGCGCCGGAGAACAAGCCGCCAAGGCCTTCGCCTTCCTGATCCTGAATGACGACCATAAAAATAAGCAAAGCGCATACGATCGAGAATAGAACGAGAAGAACTATACCAAAAACACCCATTTGTACGACTCCGATTTGAATTGGGTCTGCGTCGCAGTCATTGTGGACGCCATTTCCGGCGATACTATACTGAATTATCGCGGCGGCGCAAGTAGTACCACGCCGCTACGAATATTCCAGTACATCCGTCAAGACCTGAATAGAGCGATCGGACCGAACGTTTCGACCTTGAGCGCCGCTCCGCCTACGAGGGCCCCATCTATGTTAGGCTTGGCCATGAGCTCGGCAGCGTTATCGGGCTTCACCGAACCGCCGTATTGTATACACATCGACTTCGCGGCATCCGCACCGAACAGTTCTGCGAGCACTGTTCGGATGTATGCGTGAACAGCGTCGGCATCCTCCGGCGAGGCCGTCTTACCGGTACCGATAGCCCAGACGGGCTCATAGGCAATCGTGACCTTGGTGAGGCTGGCGGCGAGAATATTCTTGAGCCCTTCACGTAGCTGAGTACCAACCACTGATTCCAGCTTGCCGCCTTCTCGCTCTTCAAGGGTCTCACCGACACACAGTATAGGTTCAATATCCTGTGCGAGAGCGAGAAGAACCTTTTTGTTGATGAGGACATCGGTTTCCAAGTAGGAGTGCCGTCGTTCGGAATGTCCTAGGATTACCGCCTTAACACCCAGGTCCTTGAGCATCAGCGGTGAAATCTCACCGGTATGAGCGCCTTGCAGATCCGGCCCCATATTCTGGGCACCGAGAATGATAACAGTACCCTTAACAACCTCCGCCACGGCTGCGAGTGCGGTGAACGCGGGCGCTATCATCACACGTTCGCCGCAGGAACCGAGTTCCGCAACCAGAGCCTTTGCCAATGTTACCGATTCGGCAACGGTCTTATGCATTTTCCAGTTGCCGGCGATGTAATAGTTCCTCATACTCGTATCTCCTGAAATCCCGTGGATTTATCTACAGACTTCAATACCAGGCAATTTCTTGCCTTCAAGTAGTTCCAATGAGGCTCCGCCGCCTGTAGAGACATGGCTCATTTTATCAGCCAGCTGGAATTTGTTTACAGCCGCGACAGAGTCTCCTCCGCCTACGACCGTGATAGCGCCGCGCTCAGTGGCCTCTGCGACAAGTCGGGCCACCTGCTCGGTGCCCTTGGAGAAGGCCTCGAACTCGAACACGCCTACAGGGCCGTTCCAAACGATGCTTTTCGCTCCAGACAGAATCAGCTTATACTTTTCTATCGTTTTTGGACCAACATCCAGTCCCATGAATCCGTCCGGCACGTCTGCGCTGTCTACCGACTTCGGGACGGCTGCCGCGTCAAATTTGTCCGCGCAGACATGGTCCACCGGTAAGACTATCTCGACGCCGGCCTTCTTCGCCGCTTCAATGATCTGCTTCGCGGTACCTAACTGGTCATCCTCGACAAGAGAATTACCAACGGTATTACCCTGTGACTTGAGGAATGTAAACGCCATACCGCCGCCGATAATAAGCGCCGAGGCATTTCGGAGCAGACTCTCAAGCACGGCTATCTTTGAACTGACTTTAGCGCCTCCAATGATAGCGATCATTGGTTTCGGAGGATTGGTCACCATAGGCTCAAGATATTTTACTTCTTTGTCCATAAGAAAGCCGCCTACGGCCACTTTCATGAACTTGGCGACGGATGCTGTGGACGCATGGTCCCGATGTGCCGTACCGAACGCATCATTGACGAAAATATCGCCATAGGTAGCCAGTTCCTTTGCTAGTTTATCGCGCTCGGAAGAATCCTCACTGGTTTCTTCTTTATGGAAACGAGTGTTTTCAAGCATTACTATCGAGCCCGCAACCTGAGCGTCAATGAATGACAACTTGCCATAGCATCCGTCTTCACCGGCAAATACAACCGGACGGCCCAGTTTTTTCGCCAGATACTCGGCGACAGGGCGCATCCGATGCTTTCCCGACAGGTACTTTTCTTCATCCCAAGTTTTCCCAGCCTGCTCGGCCTTCTCTTTAGCCTTCTTTGCGTCTTTTTTGGGATCACCCAGATGACTCATCAGCACTATGCTTTTGGCGTTCTGGGCAAGTATATATTCAATAGAAGGAATAGCGGCTACAATTCTGGTATCATCCTGTACGACGCCATCTTTCATTGGCACATTGAAGTCTACACGCATCACGATACGTTTTCCGGCCAGCGCAACATCCTTTATTGTCTTTATCATTGGAATCCTCCGTACGCGGGAAGGACAGCGATTACATCAGAGTCGCCATCCATTGAAAAAAGGCCCGCCGTTTCAGGCGGGCCTTGCTAGGGGCAGGCTACTTCTTGAGGCCGGACATGTGGCGGAGCATGTCGACGACGCGGTTTGAATAACCCCACTCGTTATCATACCAGGACACTATTTTGAAGAAACGCTTCTCTCCAGGCAGGTTGTTCTGCAGAGTGGCCAGGCTGTCATATATCGACGAGCGAGCGTCATGGATGAAATCGGTTGAGACGACTTCCTCATTGCCATAACCAAGTATGCCCTTCAGGTAGGTCTCACTGGCTTTCTTTAGCAATGCGTCGATTTCTTCGATCGAAGTGTCCTTCTCTGTCCGAATGGTCAAGTCGACAACGGAAACATCCGGGGTCGGGACGCGGAAGGACATGCCTGTAAGCTTGCCCTTGGTCGCGGGGAGCACCTCTCCTACGGCTTTGGCTGCTCCAGTGGTGGACGGGATGATGTTCATCGCGGCGGCCCGGCCACCTCGCCAGTCTTTTTTGGATACGCCGTCCACGGTTTTCTGCGTGGCTGTATAACTGTGAATGGTCGTCATGAGCCCGGTCTCGATACCAATGCCTTCCTTGAGAAGCACATGCACGACAGGCGCAAGACAGTTCGTTGTGCAAGAAGCATTTGATATGACATGGTGCTTTGTAGCGTCATAATCGCCTTCGTTGACGCCAATGACGAAAGTCTTAATTTTCTTGGTATCGTCCTTGCTCTTGGCCGGGGCGCTGATGATGACCTTCTTGGCGCCGGCTTCAAGGTGCTCATAGGCGCGCTCGTCAGAAAAAAGACCCGTGGATTCGATGACATACTCGACACCGTACTTTGCCCACGGAAGTTTCTTGACTTCCTTCTCGGCCATGACGCAACGAACTTCGTGACCATTGACAACCAGTATATCGTCCTCCGCAAGCGAGGGGTCGCTCTTTTTTGAGGAAATATTGGCTGCCATCCGTCCATGAACGGAGTCATAGCGGAGCTGATACGCAAAATATTTTGCGTCGGTAGCAACGTCGACGACCGCTACGACGTCAACTTTGTCTTTGCCAAGCAAGCCTTGCTCGACTATGGACTGGAATACGAGTCGGCCGATGCGACCGAAACCATTGATGGCAATCTTCATGAAGGCCTCCTAAGCTGATTAATAGACCAGACGATAATTTTGTACCCATATGATACCTTCAAGTAGAATCGTCAGTCAATGCGCTGAATAAATATACGCACGTATGCATTCAGCGCGCAAACATTTTTCTTAAAAATTTTCAATTTTAAGCCGATATTTTAATTGTCAGGTACTACCATGGCTCCCCTCCCAATTTGCCATGATAGCAACCTCAGCCTGTCAGGGCGGGCCGGTCGCGCAGACCGGCCTTTTTACTATGCGTAGATCCATATATCCC
>CAZNCK010000005.1:33010-51778 GCA_964571545.1 uncultured Treponemataceae bacterium
TGACCTTGAAGAACCCTTTCGCGTACGCTTTCATCCGACATGTCCGGTAGTCATATCAGAACCATAATCAAGGTCCTCGCTATTGCAGTCGTTGTCGCAGCGATCGTTTTGGGCGTCATGTTCGGCGTAGCCATAGCATCGGTACGCAATATCGCCTCAGTGGAAAATTTCACCACATTCGATCCTCCTTTGCCTTCCAGGCTCCTGGATAACGAAGGGCGGCTCATCACGGAATTCGCATCCAGCGAAAAGCGTGAGATCGTATCAATCAAGGATGTTCCTCAACATTTGATTGATGCGCTTGTAACCCGTGAAGACCAAGCGTTCTGGACTCATCCTGGCTTCACCCTTCGAGGGTATCTGCGTGCTGCCCTTGGCATCATCACCGGTAAAAACCTAGGCGGCGGCTCAACCATCACGCTCCAGTTGTCCGGTACGCTGTACGCCGATCGCAGGGATATTAGCTTCAGGCGTAAATTCGTCGAACTGTGGTGGGCACTCCAGCTTGAAAGGCGTTTTTCCAAGCAGGAAATCCTTGAAATGTACATGAATCGGATGATCATGGGTCCCGGTGTGTACGGAGTCGAAGCCGCGAGCAAATATTTCTTTGGCCATTCCGCCAGAGACATCACAATTGCAGAAGCGGCCATACTCGTCATTCAGCTGGCCAGTCCGACCAGGTACAATCCCATACGAAATCCAAATATCGCCCGTGAGCGTTCGCGCGAAGTACTCAACCAGATGATAGAACTGGGGTATGTCGATGAAGAGGCCGCAAACACTTCTTTTGCCCTGCACTGGGATAATTATGATTACACCCGTGTCGCAAACGACTCCTTTTATGCCCGGGACGACAAGGCCCCGTGGTTCAGCGAGTATGTCCGCAGGCAACTTGAAGATATGCTGTATGGCTCCACCGACCTTTACAAAGATGGGTTGACGATACATACCACACTCGACCTCGATTACCAGGCAATTGCCGATTCATACATGACCCGATATATCGCTCAGGTGAACAAGGAATACGCCGTATCAAGTTCGCAGCGCCTTCGCGAAGCTGAACGTATTTATGCGCCGATGGCGGAGCTACTCGGGTTGGCGTTCAATCTTGAAGATATCTTTTTCAACGAGACTAAAATTCGTGGCAAGTCCATGGAGTACTATAGGAAGGACATAAATCCGACCATCGATGCGATGGCCTTGATGTTTGGCCTTGAACCGTTGAAGGCGGCTACCAATGCCAGTTACGGTCTTTCGAAAACCGAAATGGAGAAAAATACCGTAGAAGGCGCGCTCATCACCATCGACAACGAGACCGGGTACATAAAGGCGCTCGTTGGAGGATCTAAATTCGAACAATCGAACCAGCTGATTCGCGCTACACAAGCAAAACTCATGCCAGGTTCTTGTTTCAAGCCTCTGTACTACTCTGCCGCGATCGATTCTAGGCGTTTTACACCGGGCACGCTTATCTATGACGCACCTGTTGTCTTCTATAATGAAGATGGCACGCCATACATTCCGCTCAACTATAAAGGCGAGTGGCAAGGACAAGTTCTGACCTGGTACGCCCTCGCAAAATCAATGAATGTGCCATCGGTCAAAGTACTGGATGGCATTGGCTTCGATGCCGCAATCAATCGAGCCGCCGCCTTGCTGGATATTACCTCCCCGGAAGAGATCCGCATGACGTTTCCCAGGGTCTATCCTTTAGCTCTAGGAATCAGCCAGGTTTCTCCTCTCAAGATGGCGCGCGCGTTCTCCATATTCGCGAACCAAGGCCGAGAGGTTACACCCATCGCGATACGCTCAATAGACGATCGATCAGGCCGTTCCATACTCGATCCTGAGAAAGATCTACGGGTAGCCCAGAGTAAAAAGGGCGCGGATATCCAGATCATATCGCCACAAAACGCCTATGTTATGACTGATCTTCTGAAACGCGTAGTAAAAGATGGAACACTTGCCTACCCCACCTCATCGGGAGCGATTTTCACCTACAAAGATCCCGATGGCAATCGTTATACCATCCCTTCCGCAGGTAAAACCGGTACTACGCAAAACTGGGCCGATGCCTGGACCGTTGGCTTTACGCCATATATGAGTACAGCCATCTGGTTCGGCTTCGACAGACCAGGCAACTCACTGGGCGTCAGCCAGTCGGGAGCCGCCATCGCGGGTATAGCTTGGGCCAACTACATGTCTGAAATCCACAGAGGCCTACCGTACAAAAATTTTGTCAGACCGCAAAGAGGCCTCATCGACGTGACTGTTTGTTCGGTTTCGGGATTAATACCGACAAGTTTTTGTGACGAAGGTACTGTGACCCTGACATATTACGAAGGCACACAACCAAGAACCTCCTGTGATCTGCATAAGTTCAAATCCGAGCAGGCAGAGTCAACGATCAGAAGCCTATCCGGGCAACAAGACATCATCGGCGGCGGTCAAATCAACGCCACACTTGACTTTGACCCCAGTGACATAAACGCGTTGCTCCGTAGCCTTGAACCCCCTACGGGGCCGGCAACTGAACCGCGTAGTCCTTCAGGTACTGAATCGGGGACCACGACATCTTCGGATGTCGATAGCCGTATGCTTGATTAGGTATGGAACCGTCGATACCTTTGATTGTTTTCAGCATCGAAGATTAGTCTTCTTAATTTGGCTGGTTGAAAACGCGGAGGCCTAGATGAAGAAATCGGGTTTGTTTGCCCTCATGATATGCATGCTCGGAACTGTGTATGGCCAAGTAAAACAACCCGTCCTCAGAATTTCTCCATTCACTGACAATGGCGCTGGTTCGAGCGAAGCATCCATGCTTGAGCGTCTCATCAATTCCTATATCGTCGAACTGAAGTTATTCAGAGTCATAGACGCGAAGGGGCAAGAAATAGCATTGATGGAGACAGAGGCAGCTCTGAGCCTTGGAGCCAGCGCGACCGCCGCCCTTCCCTTGACGGCTGATTTTATAATCAGCGGAATGCTGGGAAAAATCGATAATCTTTATATTTTTACTTTGGAGAACACTAAGGTTTCATCTGGAGAAAAACTATCCGTTTCGGATACAGCAAATACCATCAGTGACATTGTACTGCGAGCGCGAAGCTTGACCAGATCCTTATTCGGCAAGCAAGATCCTCCCCAAACGGCAAGCTCGACTATGCCGACGAGCGCGGGCGCTACGCCAGCAAGCTCCTTCCCCGTTTTGGCTGGGGTTCAACCAGCGGAGGATGCCGTTGTTTTCAAGTCACCGGGGGTCAAGAACCTGGTCGGCACCTGGAAAGGCGACAAGGGCTTGGAAAATGTCAGATTGCTCCCCAATGGGACAGGCATTGCCGTGTTGAGCGGAGGGGGCACCATGAAAGTTCGTATATCCATTGACGCCGATGCAATCATGATTGTGCAAGACCAACCAAACAATGTAGCCATGTACAAGTCTGTTTCAGTTACGCTCGATATGGCAAAAAAAATAGCGGCTCAGGCCAGGCCAATGCAATGGATCTTCACATTGAGCCCTGACGGGCTCAATCTATCAGGAACGAAAGAATCCGTATCGATCAGCGGGAACGGTACAACACTGAAGGTTGATAACAGCTATCAGCGAGAAGCAACATGGACGCGGATTTCCCGCTGACGATATTTATTTGTCAACGGTGAGTACAAGCGATGTGCAACATCCAGTATTACGGAGATCAGAGCGAAGAGGCAGGCCAGGTACTTTGTGGATTGTTCAGATACGATGAATTCGGGTTCAAAAATGATTCGCGAGCCTGGCGAAGGGGGTATTGCAGAACCCGTCCCGATAGAGAGCCTGATTACAACCTCGTTTTCAGCAAGATACCCCAGCGATCGCGCTTCGAGGGCGGTCGTTTCAGGAATATTTCTTAGAACCTCCCACTCTTTTGCATACGTCGAGTTAAGCGTTTCTAAATTTAAGAGATTTTGTCGCATTTCATTGGCGGCGGCCTGCGTTTTCATTGTTGCAAGTATGCCAGTTGGACCGGCTATAGAGGATAGGAAGCAATATGAGGCTAGCCCTAACCAGCATGCTTTGATCAGTATTCGTTTCATCTCTACTATTTACGGAACAAGCGGCCCCAAGCTTGACACCTGAGAGCGATTAAAAAGCGCATACGGTTGACAATAGGAAAAACCGCGATTAGAGTGATTTATGCTGTTTCTTGCTTCAATGTCGGCTATAAGTGCCGATATTAGGATGAGATCAATCCAGTTGACGGAGTGCGTGCGCCATGCAGAATAAAGCCCCGCAAGGGAAACAAGATCCCATTCCTACCCCAGAGTTAGAACTTGAACAGTACGGTGTGTGGGTCAAAGCAGAGCCTCAGGACGTAGTCGACGAACCTCTTACCGGTGCTTCGACCGTCAAAACAAAGACAAAAGATGAGCCAGTTCCTATACTTCTTTCCGAAGAAGAAGAACTCATCGATTCCTTTGAATTTGATGAAAAGCTGGTCGATGATTTTGAGGAACTCGAGGCCTTGTCGCCAGTCGATGAGTTCGAAACAATCGGCGACTTACCGGAAGAACTTGATGCCTTCGACCTCGAGGCACTCGAACCCGCCGGTTTTGAATCTCGGACAGAACCATTATCCAGCGATTTGGGCGAAGATAATTCCGAAGCTAACGCACTTGATATATCGCTTGATGAACTTGATTATGAAGAGCCGCCGGAAGATTCTCAATCAGCATCCTCTGAATCAGTAAAAACGTCAGAAGATGCCTTCGATACTACTGATATTGATATAGAAGATTTTGGCTTCTCGGATGAAAGTTCAAGCGACGCGGTTTCTTCTCTCGACGATTTTGGGGCCATTGAATCAGCCTCTGAGAAGCGTGACGCGGCAGACATTCAAGGCGCTGCAACTTCAGATGATTTTGAGGCTCTGGATATCGACCTTCAATTCGATGATACCATTCCCTCGGACGATTCCATGGAAATTGCTGAGGCCTATGCCTCCGCAGACGATGCTATCCCCGATGTAACGTCCGACTTCGAATCCATCGATATTGATTCAATCGGGCTAGACTCGGCCTCCAACGAGTCGACCGCACCTACTGTCGCCCCGCTTGCTACCATGAAAACGGAATTCGAGACGGGAGAAACCGGTATTTCTATGGACTCCTTTATCGATATGGACAACAATGATGCGCCTGGAATCATTCCAGATATGGAAATGGAAAATGTGGCGCTCAATGATGAGCCTATAGGATTCGATGACGTCCAAGCAGTTTCAGATGATCTCAGCTTAAAGACCTCTGAACCTTCTGCGGACCTGCTGCAAAAAATTGTACTCGAATTATCATCGATAAAAGAAGAACTTGTGAGCCTGAGAGGACAGCTGAGTAGCCTCAAGGCAGGCAATCAAGAGCTACCTTTTATAGAAACTGAACCAGAAGCTACAGAAGAGAGTACTCCCGGTGGCTTTTTTGACGAAGAAGACGATGATACAATAGCTCTGACCGGTGATGAATTAGATAATATCCTCAACACAGCCGATTTTACTGAAGAAGTTGCCGACAATGAGTCCTTGGATGGATTTGTCGCGCCTTCGTTTGATATACCTGACGATATCGAGCTTTTGCCCGAAGATGGAATATACGAGACTCAAGAACCTGGCATCGAGACCATTGACTTACCCACAATCACTCCTACTGAAGACGAATTCGAGGCAATATCGTCACAAGATGGCGTAACCCCTATCACTAATGTGCCTGAAGATACGAGTTTCCTGGATGCATCTGACGATGAAGTTAATCTTGAATTTGAAATGCCCCTTGAAGAAATTCCACTAGTGGAACCAGATGCATCTGATCTTGATAGTATTATCGATTCAGCCTTTGACGTTGAAGAGGATGAGTTTGCAAGCTTGGAAGCCCCAGCCGAAGAACATGAGTCTGAAATTGTGCTCGACTTTGATTCCGACGATGAGCCCGTTATTTCTACCGTGGATTCATTTCCGGAACCCTTGGAAGAAATAGAAGACGCTCTTGAGCTTGAGGATTTTGTCGAACAAGAAGACCTTGGCGGACTTGAATTACTTGCCGAAGAATCGGAACTGGAAGAACTCGAGGAACTTTCGCTCGACGAAGAAAATCCGTTTGGAATGATCGAAGACTCCGGCCTCGTAGAAGCCAGCGCAGAAGATCTCCATGCTTCCCTATCGTCAGTTGCTATTGATTCAAATGAGCCGCTGGCCCCTGTTGATGATTCCTTGTTCGTAGAAACGGTTCCGGCAACGGATGAATTTCAGGAAATGGAACCCTATGTGGAACCTGAACTAGCGCCGCTGGAAAATGAAGCTTTCGAGCAATCTGCTGCCATATTTGAAACTGAATCAGAAGAAGTAGCCGCGGAACCAAGTGCCGAGCCGGAAGATACCACTTCAGAGAAAATGGTTCCCGATAAACTCCAACATGACGTAAAATCGGTTTTGCTCTATCTGGATCAGCTTCTCGCATCGTTGCCTGAGGAAAAAATTGAAGAGTTTGCTTCCAGCGAATACTATGATACGTATAAACGTCTGTTTGACGATCTGGGGTTGCTGTAATGGGGTTGCTTGAAAAAGCGGCGAAACGTTCGGCTGAAATCGCTAGCCAAAAGGACGGGGCGCTGCCACAAAGCCAAAAAAAAAAGCGCCTGGCCACCCGCTCAGTGAACTCCTACACGAGCTAGCTTTAGTTCAAGACGCATTTAATGGTATTAGGCTGGTTCTTGAGATATTGAGTTCCGGCCCTATACCCTGGATGGTCTATTACGAACGGCTCGGCGATGCATATACAGTCGCTTCCTCTTATGGAATAACAGGCGCACTACCTCCACTGAGCAATAAGACTATTCATGAGGCGAAGATTCTTGGCCAGTTGCGGTTCCGTGAAGAAAGCGCACGATTATATCAGATATTTGATGGGCATATCATAATAACACCTGAATCATCAATCTTGCCTCCTGATATTGCAGATGAGATTCGCAGGATAGGTTCGCTTTCTATTTTTTCAAATGGAAAATTCAGACTCTATCCTCATGATGTACTTAGCGCAAAATCAGCTTTTGAGTTAGTCCATCTGGGGTTATCGAGAAATTTTCTGTACGGTTCGTTCTTCATACTTACAACAGATGTGCTGATTAGAAAAGTAATGGCACTCTGCCCCCATGCGATTCCTGACTCGATCGGAAACGAACTACAGAGCATGGCGCTGACTATACTCGGTTCTTCCGGGCATGCGGTGGGTTTCAAGAATAATTCTTGTTTCTGCGTTTTTTATAGCCATACTCTCATCGATGCGGAGCTTGTAGCCACACAGGTAGTCAGAACACTTTGCCGTTCGGTATCAACAAACGACGCTGACACCGCGTTGACCGGATCCTGGCACTCAGGAAGGCTTTCAGATGAAAATGCTATATCTGGCCTAAGTTCATTCATCGAAGGTGTCGAGCCTCGGCCACAGGCTTGATTTTGCCTGATAGTTCTTTATACGAAGTCTCTTATCACTCTCGCTATTCGCCACTGAAAGAAGCCCAGAGGCATGTCGATGCCCTACTCTCTGGAAAACGGCCCGCTATAGTATTTATCATCGGCGGCGGAATTAATTATATCAGCGCGGTCATCGCCGAGCGCTTTCCTAACGCGGTACGAGTATCATTGCAACCTTGCGATGATTTCTTGGGGCACGAAGTAGATACGCCCACACGCAACTGGCATCCATCGAGTATCTTGAGCTTGCGCGAAACGATACGGCAAGCCCTCGCAAGCAATCGCATCGCTGGCGGAGTGATGATAGTGGAATGGCCCCCCGTCGTAAACCGATTTCAAGAGCTTACGGAAAAGATTCGAATAGTGTTACGAGACATCCTTGAAGAGGCAAGTTCAAATGCGGCAACCACAGGATACTGGGCAGCCCGCTGGCTTCATAACAGCATGCGATTTGTTACTTCAGCGTCGAGTACCGCTGGACTGACGCCAGGCGCCAGTCTGGTAGTGATAGCCTGCGCCGGCCCCAGCCTGGCCTCAGTCATACCGGAAATACTGGATAGACGATCGAGCATGGCGCTCTGGGCCCTTGCGTCTGCAATCCCGGCACTACAGCGATTTGGCCTTATACCCGATCTCGCTATTGCTACTGATCCCGGTTTCTGGAACGGAGCCCACCTTAGGGCAGCCTTTTTCAGCAAAATACCTATTGCGATGCCGCCAAGTTCTTATGCTCCCTGCGATATAATGCGACACTCACGCATTGTCACCCTTGACACGGGGCTTTCCTTTGAGAAGGCAGCAATACAGGCCGCCGGAATCAGCTCTGAAGGCGCAATCGCATCGGGTAGTGTTGCGGGAACAGCGCTCTCACTTGCATTGCGGTTGACAAACGGGCCAATAGCGCTCGCGGGCTATGACTTGGCGGCACAGGGGCTCATGGATCATATCCAGCCATACGCGTTTGATATTCTGGATGAAAAAGCCGAGAACAGGTTACAGTCGACATATTCTACACGCGCATCCCGCGTGTTTGAAGGCTATCCCTCCAAGGAAGGCGAGTGGCGTCGTTCAAGAGCCTTCACTGCCTATGCGGGGACTATTCAGGTTCATGAAAATGATTCGCCACGAGTTTTCAGGCTAGGCGAATCATCTGTTGAAACTTGCATCCGCCGCGCACAGTTTGTGGATATTCCAAGCGGATCAAATATTGCGCCCCGATGCATACCGGATTCACTGCAAAAATGCATTACAAGAGCCGAACGCGACGAGGCGGTGCGAACTATGCTGAAAAACTTGGCCGAGGCAGCTAGCGAGCAAGCGCTTGACGCAATAAAAAACTTGGAACCTTTACCCTACGACGCTGCACTTTATTACAAGGCTCTTGCGCCACGAGAATCCGCCGCGCTTATTGCTGAAGCCGCACGAGGTGAGGCAAAGGTTGATGATATTGCAATGGCACGTATAGCGGCCAGAAAAGCTGCGGCGAGCTGGCTTGGGGCAAGATCATGTTAGATCCCCAAATATTCGAACGAAACATGCTCGCCGTGGCTTCACAACACAATCCGCTCTGTGCTGACCGTATCCGCGCGGTAGAGCCAGATGGCCGGGTTTCAGTGGCATCGTCCCGCGATGGGTTTCCGGTTCCTTACCTTGCGACTGGCGACCGGAAAGCATACATGCATTCAAGATTCGACCCCATCAGAGAAGCAAAGCGACTTGCCGATCAGTATGAAAAAGCCGGGTTCTATGTGTTTCTTGGGCTCGGTGCAGGCTATGAGATAGCTTCTTTACTCGAAGCCGGACGCGTCGCGAAGGGCCTTATTATAGAGTACGGCGCACCAATACTACGCGCGGTGCTGGAACGTGTGGATCTGACCCATGTCCTTGGCGATAGGCGTTTACACCTGCTCGTAGATCCATCCGATGCTGAACTTGACGAGGCCATTGCCTCGAGCTACGTTCCCTCGGTGACGGGAGATTTTGTTTCTGTACCGCTAAGAGGCAGAATTGATCTGGCGCAAGCGTTGTACCAACGCGCAGCCGATTCAATACGAGGCGCAATAAGCGTTATTTCTGATGATTATTCGGTGCAGTCGTTCTTTGGAAAACGCTGGTTCTCAAACATTGTGCGCAACCTTGAGATTTCAAATAAACCGACACCGCCTGTGGGCCCTATTCGTGAAGCCTATGTCACGGCCGCCGGCCCTTCTTTGGAATTGTACCTCAAGGAGATAGCCGCCAGACCTAAGGGCGCATTCTTGATTGCTACCGACACAAGCCTCAGGGCCCTCCTTGAGCGGGGAATCGAGCCTGACGCAGTAATAAGCATCGATTGCCAGCATATCAGCTACTATCACTTCTCCCTTGGGATGCCGGAACGCATTCCCCTGTTCCTCGATTTGGCTTCGCCTCCGACAGTCTCACGGCTCGCGTCAAAACCGTATTTCTTCTCTTCAGGGCACCCGCTATCGCGATACGTAGCATCTCGTTTCAGGGCATTCCCAGTACTCGATACGTCTGGCGGAAACGTTACGCACGCAGCGGTTTCGTTGGCAGAGTACCTGGGAGCTTCTGTAGTCAGGATTTATGGCGCTGATTTTTCATACCCCTTCGGTAAAAGCTACGCACGGGGTACGTACATCTATCCGTATTTTGACATCAGACAATCAAGGCTCAGGCCCTCGGAATCGTTATTTGCCGAATTCCTGTACCGCAATCAATCGATAGACAGACAAGAAGATGCCGACGGTAGTTTTCGCTACGTGACCAAGCCGCTCGTCGCTTACAAAGAGAGACTGGAGCGGCTATCAGATTCAATATCATGTAAGCTGGACCGGGTTAGAGGTTTCGGCGTACAAGCCGCTACCGAATCCAAAAACCAGACACGAAAATGTGTGGAGGGAAAACTGTTCGCGGCCGGGAGACCATACCAGAAACCAGAAGAGTTCCTGACTTCGTACGCCCAGGACATCAGTAGCTTGCCAGAGCCATACAATCATGCAGCCTCTTATCTTGACAGCCTCGGGGCGCACGAGAGGGATGTATGGACCACGATGCTCCCATCGGCGGCGGCTTTCAGGCGTGAAGCCGGTGAAACCCCGCCAGAGCCCTTTGAACTGCTTTCAATGACACGTTCCTGGTGTGCAACGGTCGTGCTTGACGAGGTGAAGCGCGTAGCGAGGACTTAAAGTCTCCAGATTCTTCCAAACTTCCCTGCGGACAGCCCCCATCGTTTACGCAGGTAGGAATCCAGTACCGTGGCTCCCGCGATAGCTGATTCCACTGCATACGAAGCCTCCGCTTCAAGACGTTCGCGATCCTCGGGATACGCTTCAGCCAGACGCTCGATTAGAGCCTCGTAATACGCCTGAGTGGATGAGACAGGTTGTTGTACTAAATAGGCTTGCAGTTCGTTGATGCGCAGGTAATCATCACGAGTATCGTAACGCCGCCAGGCCAGATGTTGCATCCAGAAGCTTTTTGCCTCTGGTCCGAGCGATGCCCACAGTTTTGCGGACAGTTTTCTATATTCGGCATCCTGGAAGAACAGTGCATGAGAGGATTCATGGTCCATGAACACGCGCCTTAGTCCTGGTGTGGATTCTCTAGAGACGGAGATGATGGCGCCGCGGCCCTCGCCTATCGCTCCGGAAGAATTTCTGGTGAGAACCCCGCGCTCAACGAGCAAATCTAATAGAGACAATTCTTCGCGGTTAAGGCTGATGCCTGAGCCGAGAGCCTTGGAATAAAAGGCGAAAAGGGTTCCGGTAGAGTAATCGTGGGCATTCCAGCCATGAAGAGAGCCGATTTCCTCATCTGACGCTATCCTACCCCGAAAACCAGGTTTTTCTGCAAAAAAAGCGAGACGTTTCAGATATCTGTCCTGAACTGCATAATCTGCAAAATCAAAAACCAGAGTTTCCGGAAAAAGATCCCAACGGTACAAGGAGTAGTCTCCGCTCAAAGCCGCGGAAATGGCCAGGATGGCGTGAAGGTCCGCAAGGGGAGCGCTGTTGCCCGGTGCAAACAAGGCAAAAGACAAGCCGGTACTCGATTCGATTACAATACGGTATGTACCACCGAATGCGGCAAGCGGTATTGCGACCTCGGCGTCTGATCGTACGGTCGCGTCGAAAACGGGCCGTACGATGCCATTCTGCGCCAGGGTACTGATCCGGGCTGTCCCACCCGCGGTCAAACCGAGTATCAGGGACGAGTCGATTTGTTGCGGCACCGAGACGACTATCGATTCTGGATGAGATCCCGATACTCCGGAAAACGTCGTCCCGCCGTCTACGATATAAGAACTGGTATCAAAACGCGCTCCAACGAAGGCCGTACGTACGCTGAAAGCCGTTATGGTGGCGAAATCACCATCGCTGAGCGTCAATTCCGCGGCGGCGATGGTTGATCTAGCAGGAACGAAAATCCTCAGCTCGGCGGCTTTTCCTTCGAGAAGTTCGAAACTGCCGGAGGCTACCGGTTGTTTGTCTTGCCTAGAAGTGAACAGCCGAATATCCACCCGGCCCGAACCGCGTATAAAAACAGCAATATCCTGCTGTGCGCTTATGGCGACGGGGCGTTCGAAAAAAAACCGTACTGGAGCCCCGATAGTCACGATCGGACTTTCGCTCTTGTCTTGTCTCGACACGGCAACCGCGGAACCATTGACGTCGAAGGCCAAGCCTTCGACAAACTGCACCGCGCAACTAGCCAGACTACAGAGGAAGAGTATCGCGGCTATTGACGTTTTGATGCGTCTACAGGAGTGCAAAAACACTACGGGCTATCAGTTGGGCTATCTGGTACCGCCGGCCTGGATCGATCGATCCATCGGTGCGCATCAGCGTCGACCAGAGGCCGTCAAAATCATCGGGCAACACAGGAAGCGACATCAACGCAGCGGTCATGTGCCGGTCGGAGGGTTCCCATTGCTTGTTCAGGGCAAAGAGCGCGGAAGAACAGGAGCGGATAAATCCAGCAAGTGAAACGAAATAGAAAAACTTGTCATCTTTAAGAGCGGCTCCGCCTAGGTCACTGAGGTTGTGTTCTATTTTCTGTTCGTAGGTCTCGAGGAGGCTGTCCCAGAACTCAGAGGGGCTCTCGGCGAGGGAACCGCGCATCCGCTCAAGCCAATCTGACTTTGCAAAAAGAGTCTTACCGTTGACAAGACGATAAATCATGTAGGTGCCGGCGGTACCGAACATCCATATCGCGTCGAGACTCTTTGTAACGAGGTCTTCAACGGTACGAGTTCGCTTGTACTCCAAGTGTATCGGCAGCTCATCGATAAAAAAACGGTCTTTCTCCCCGTTAAGCGAGGTCTCGAAGGCGCCGGGATTATCAAAAAACGTCTGACGTTCTTCCCCGGCAGGTATAGAACCGTAGCAATAGACATCCAGCACGAGCGCGAAATACGGGTCTATGATATCGGTATCCGATGCCTCGCAGGAAACGACACTTTCTACCCCGGGCCAGGATGAAATTATTGATGTAAGCTTGTTGGCTAGGCGCTCTACTTTATGGGTCATGGCAATATCTTTCCTTTACAGGAGGTATACCTGAGTATACTATGCCTTCATGGGTTTGGGAATAACTGATACGGTCTCGTCCATCGCGCTTGCCATGGTGCCGCCGGGCAATGTCGTGAGGTCTATTGTCGAGATACGCCGCGCCTTCTGGACGGAACTGGGAGTCGCGAGCGCCCGTGCCTACTTTGATGTTCCGGTACTGACCTGGCTCGCTGAACCTCTGGACGGGGCGACACTTGCCGGTCTCGCGTCGCGCTGCGCCATTCCCTTTGAACTGACAGGCCTAGAAAGACAGGGCGACGATGTATTTTTGCGTTTCCCAGCAGAACACGCCGCCTGTATTTCAGAGCTTACTGCAAAAATGCCTATCGCGGAAACCTCATCGGAGTACCGCCCAGGGCCTTTTGAAGCCGGACTCGGATGTTTTTGCGCATCGCTCTCAGGACTTATGACTTCGAACTTACCGCTAATTGACAGGATAGCAGTTCCGCCTATTCATGCTAAAACGTATTTTCTTGCACTGTTAGAACTTCGGTGGGTGCCCGGTTTGTCTTTTTCGTCGTCCTGGGCTACACTTTCTTCAGCCAGGTCTGGTCGAAATATCCACTAGCACGTAACCGTTGGAACACCTCGCGCCTTTTCAGAGGAATACAGGACGTGCTATATTCTGCTCGTCACTCATAAGATATCAAACGGAGGAACAATGCGCTCCCTTCCATTAACAGTGTTCGTGGCCGCTCTTGCGCTTGGCGCTCAGGCTATCGCGCAGGATGAGTCGACTCCGCTCGCCTCGTCGGCTTTCAGTAGCTTTGAAAAAGGCGACGGCATCTTGTCGCTTTCCCTCGGTACCGTTGTTCCGCTTGGTTTCTATAATCCGAATACTCCAGGCTACGAGAGGCCGAATTCTACCCCAGGCTTTGCCTTTGCTCTTTCCTACGCTGGATTCCTGAATGAGTCATGGGCACTGGCCGGAGACCTTTCAGGCGGATATATCAGCACCGTCAACGCGGCCCGCCTTTTCATGGCACCGATTTCTCTGCGCATGATTCGAGCCTTTCCTCTCGGCTCTTTCGTAATCGCTCCTTCAGCCGGGCTAGGAATAGCCATCAGCGCGCTCGGAGCCGACAAGCATGTCGACGGGCTCGTAAAAGCAGGTTCTTCGTTCTACTGGAAGGCATCTACCGACATGAGCTACGCGCTCAACGTTTTCGGCAATGTCATCCCTCAGATCATGTCGGATCATCCGGAGAACACCCGTGTCGGCATGTTCATGGAGGCGACGCTATCCGTTGCCTATCACCTTTGAGCCCGAGGATAGCCGTATGAAAGCTTTGATATACACTCGCCGAGTTTTGTTTTTTGTAGCGGCGATTTTGACCGTATGTACGACTTCTTGTTCCGATACCGATGCGGGCATCTTTTCAAGAGTGCAAGCCGAAAAATCGACTACTGATACCATGACTGCTGCTATCCAGAATGCCACGCCATCATTCGTGGTATGTCTGGGCACGACGTATTATGCGGGAATCGGGACCTTGTGGAACAAAACCGACGATGCTGAAACCTGGAGCATTGCCACGGTTCCCGTGAGTCCGGACGGAACTGTATTCGCAAGCAGCGGAGCCGTGATCAATGTGTCTGGTACAGACACGCTTTTTGTTGCGTTCAGCTATTCAACAGGAAGCAGTCTCGGAATCTGGTCAACAATAAATGGGGCGGATTGGATACAGGTCGATGCGGCATTCCCTGCTACAGGTTACTTGCGGACACTACTCGCGGCGAACGACTTATTATTTGCTGTTACCGCCACGAGCGCGCTTGTCGACACGGTGCTAACTGAATTTTACTCGATTTATTATTTCGACGGAACATCATTCGTGACGGCTGGAATAACCGACGATTCCACAATAGGGATGCCTAGTTCTGTCGCATATGACAATTCCGCGTACTGGTTCACCGCTGGTGATAAAATACTCACGGGCGTATCGCCTGGAAGCCTTAGCGAGGCGACTGAACCAACAGACGGAAGCCGATATGCTGGAGTCTGTGCGGCAGGAACGGATATTATTATTTCTAGCCGATCTGGCTTCCTCTATCATTACAACGGTACGAGCTGGACCAATTCCTATGTGTTTGCCAGCTCAGCGAGCAAAGCTTACTCACTCTCGACGCCAACGTATTTTGAGCTGGACACAGCCAAGACGCTCCTTGTCGGCACCAACAAGATATCCTTGGCCAGCGTTACCCCGCCGGCTTATGGATATCTCGAGTTTGACCTAAGCAGTAGCTTCACCGCGGACATTCAGCAAAAATCCGGAGATACCGCGTTGTCCACCGCCATCAACTTCGCCTCGAGCCTTTCCGGCATATCCGTGAACGCGATGCCGTTCTTCGATTCCGGGGCGACAAAAAAAGTCTTTGCGCTGACCGACGGCGACGGGCTCTGGTCAAACACATACGAAGACGATCCTGACACGGCTACAACTGATCTTGTCTGGGGCGGCTGGGTTAGGGAATAAGCGAACGGTGAGCGACGACCTGTTTGCCGGAGCGACGCCTAAGGAAAGCACGGGGCCGCTGGCCGACAGGATGCGGCCTCGCCGGCTTGACGAGTTCATAGGCCAGGACCACATCGTAGGCCCTGGTCGACTTCTCCGGCGGGCGATACAGAGGGACAGGCTGTCGTCGATCATTCTGTCGGGGCCGCCGGGCACCGGCAAGACGACGCTGGCACGCGTCATCGCCAATACCACCAGTTCACGTTTCATATCGATAAACGCCGTGCTTTCTGGCGTGCAGGCCATCCGCGACTCCGTTGACTCCGCAAAACGGGAGCGCGATCTATACGATCGTAGGACTATCCTGTTCGTTGACGAGGTGCACCGCTGGAACAAGGCCCAGCAGGATGCTCTGCTGCCCTTCGTCGAAAACGGCACGATAATCCTCATCGGCGCGACCACAGAAAACCCATTTTTCGAGGTAAACAAGGCACTCGTCTCGCGATCGAGGGTGTTCCAGTTGCGTCTGATCGCCGACGATGACTTTCTGGCCGCGGCGCGCGCGGCTCTAGCGGACGAAGAACGCGGTTACGGCCGCTGGATAGTCGAATTCGAGGACGGGGCTCTGGAACACCTGGTGAAGGTTGCCGACGGAGACGCGCGAAGTCTGCTCAACGCGCTGGAACTGGCGGTGGAGACCAGTGTGGATCCGTGGCCTCCCGCCCATGGCGAAATTGTTTTTGTAACGATGGATGCGGCGGAAGAAAGCATCCAGAAACGCGCCGTGCTCTATGACCGGGATGGCGACTATCACTATGATGCAGTGAGCGCTTTCATCAAGAGCGTCCGTGGGTCTGATCCTGATGCCGCTTTATATTGGCTGGCGAGGATGGTCTACGCCGGCGAGGATCCGCGCTTCATCTTTAGGCGACTTTTGATCTCCGCGGCGGAAGACGTAGGCTTAGCAGACCCTGCCGCTATCGGCATAGTCGAAGCATGCGCCACAGCATACGAGCGCATTGGCTTGCCTGAAGGTCAGTTCCACCTGGCCGAGGCGACCTTGTACTTGGCCACGACGCCAAAATCCAACTCGGGCCTCGCCTACTTCGACGCCCTGGCTACCGTGGAGACGGAGCGCGCCGAGGTACCTGATCACCTGAAGGATGCCAACCGCGATGCGGAAGGCCTCGGCCATGGCGCGGGCTATTTGTATCCGCACGCCTACAGAACCCACTGGACCGCACAGCAATATTTGCCTGAAACTCTTAAAGGCGCGCTGTTCTACCAGCCTGGCATGCTGGGCTACGAAGTTAAAGTCCGCGACGAGGTGCTGAGGCGACGTGACGCGCAGCTAGCGGCATGGCTCTCAGGTGAACTTGACGTCAGGGCCATACAGTCACCTGGCGCTCCAACCAGCCATACCGCCGCAGCCTCCTGGACAGATAGGGCGGAAGCAGGTGCCGCCAACGGACTCGCGGGACTCAGGGATGCCATCTACAAACTAGCTTTTCCGCCAAGGCACGCCAATGTGCTTGTGCTAGCCGCCGACGACGGGCTGCTACTCCGCGAGGCAGTACGCATCTGTCCGGAAGGTTCCGCCTGCGGTATCTGCAGACATGAAAGTTCGCTCCAACGGCTGGTTTATTTATTTACCGATGTCGAAGATATATGCAAGCCGATGGTGGCGGCATGCGGCAAAGCCGATACGGTGTCAGAGGTTGCGGCGGCCGCGGCGGGACACCGCAATTTTGATCTGATAGTGGCGGCGGGCTTTCTGTCGGCATACAGTGACGAAGCGGCTTCCATAGCCGGGATCAAGGCCTGCGTTAAGGAACTGGCATCTGACGGAGCGCCGCTCAGGATTGTGTTCGCTGAACGATCATCAATGCCGGGAATATTGCCCGGAATCGTCGCACCGTTTCTTGATGGAGCTCTGCTCGAGACGTTTAAGGGAGCTGATTCGCTATTCTTTACTATGGGTAGCGCTCCTGGTTACTCCTTGGAGGCGCTTGCCCTGGCGATTACAGCCTCGGGACTAGAGCCTGGTGTCAGCACCGTATATCGTTCAGAGGCACGGCGTGCGCTGGGCGATAAGGAAGCCGAAGCATGGTTATCGAAAGATTCTCCTTATGGAATCGCAATAGCCGAGGCTCTCGGCACGCGCAGAACCGAAGAACTCCTCTTAGCACTCAAAAAAGCCTTCGTTGCCGGCCCTATCACTTGGCCTAGCGCCTGGTGCATCTCGCTGGCCTCCTGAATTGTTACATCCAATATGCTTGCTCGCTGGGCTACGGCCCGATATACTCCCACGATATGGGAATACGACTCGTCTATGGACTTAAAACCGGCGACATCTCATATCTCAAACTATTTTACCCGTCCCGACGTTTAGCCGAATCGGCGCAGGCGCTCGGACTCGATTATGCCGCCACCATTCATGTTCCCGGAGGTTCATCAGAAGCGACAGCTACGTTCTGCAAAGGCCATGTGGCACTGCTCCGTGGCGAGCTACCCGTAAGCCTCTACGAACAGCTAGAGGCGTCCGGTACAGTCGTCGTCAACAGCGCTCGTTCTACAGCTCAGGCCGGCGATAAGTTGCGTACGGCGGAGCGCTGTTCGCTTCTGGGCATCGCTCATCCCCGCACCGTTTCCGTCGACCCAAATAGCGATACTACGCGCTTCGAGTATCCCTTCATAGCTAAACCACGTTTCGGCAAAATGGGACGAGGCGTCTTCCTGGTTGAGTCTGTGGAAAACTGGCGGTCGTTCTTGAAAACCGAAACGGCAATCTCAACACCTTACCTTGCTCAAGAATACATTGTAGCCAGCCATGGTCGTGATGTACGCTTCTTCTTCGCGCGATTCGATGAACGCCAGGCAGGGGTAACGCCTGTTGTCGTGCTTCGCCGAGGAACGGGGCTTGCATCCAACGCACATGCGGGCGGAGCCATGGAGCCGTTCGAACCACCCGAATTCTTGCGCGCCGAGGCGGAGCGACTATTCATGGATTCAGGACTTGTGTACGGAACCGTCGATTTCTTGTTTGCGGACGAGACCGGATCGGCGTTCTTCGTCTGCGAGACAAACGCCTGTCCAGGCTTCGAGGCGCTCGAGAGCATGAGCGGACTCGATGTAGCCAGGGCTATACTGCTCGCGGTTTCGGGGACTAAAGGAATATCATGACATTCAACAGCGCGAACGAGGTGTACGCGTATCTGGACCGCTACCTCAATTTTGAACGCA